>JAKPQU010000232.1 GCA_029555925.1 Bacillota bacterium | reverse complement strand
AAATAATGACCTCGTAATGCGTAAAGCGTAATGCGTGATGCCCAGGGATTAAACCCGTCACGCGTCACGCGTTACGCGTCACGACGACTTAAATTCTAATAAGTTATGAAATACACTATATTCTTGCTTTATCGCCCGCCTTTGTATATAATAAAAAAGAAAAAAGTTTCACGTGAAACATTTTTCTTTACAGGGATAACAACATGTTTGATTTCGATCTTGTCGGTTACGAGACTCTCATAGAATTTATAGAAAAACATAATCTTTACAGGCTCGAAGGAGATATTCTGGAAATAGGCTCTTTTCTGGGAGGAGGCACTGTAAAGCTTGCAAAACTGGCAGCAAAACATGGAAAGAAAATTTTCACTGTTGATATATTCTCTCCAGACTCGGATATAACAGTAAATACAGAAGGATATTCTATGAAAGACATTTATAATTTCATTCTTCAGGGGAAAAGGCAAAAAGATATATTTTTAAAAGTCATTGAAGATTTTGATAATATTACGGTTATTTCTAAAGATTCCAGAGAAGTGGCATTCAGTGGCGACGAAAAATTTTTCTTTACTTTTATAGACGGAAATCATGCTTCTTTTTATGTATGGAATGATTTTAAACTTGCATGGAACAATACAGTATCAAAAGGGGTAGTGGCTTTTCATGATTACAGGGGCGATCTGCCTGAAACTACAGATGCTATAAATAAAATCATCGATACATACAGAGAAGAAATCTATCAGACAGAAGAAAATTCTGAAAAAAAAATTCTCTTTTTATTAAAAAAATAATCTCTTCACAATCTATAATATAACATCTCAAGGTCAACGGTATTATGCTTCGAAGATGAAGAAATTTGAAGTGATTTTTCTCCTTCTCCTGATAACATAACATCTTCTTCTTTTTTTTCTTCTTCTTTTTTTCTTCTATATTCCATAAACTTCTCAAGAGCCAGTTTATTTCTTTCTTCCAGAGTCATTTTAACACTCCCTTTCAGAGTTTTTTAAGAAGCAATCTCTTCAGAACTTCAATACATGGCCATAATGCCATTTTCGAAATAAGAATATTTAGTTTATATATATGCAAATTCCCTGCCAAAATTTTCGAATTTTTATTTTTTTGTCCCCCTGTCAAAAAAATTATGTATCATATGGAGACATAATGTTTTTGATCCCGTCACGCGTTACGCGTCACGAGAGCATATATGTATTTACGTGCCTCAGTAATTTATCTGTTGTGGTAACCGGTAACTAAATTCATCCATTTATCATAAGATCTAGTTACTCTTTCCCTGCTGAAAAATCCTGCTACTCCCTTGTAATAAATTTCTTTTAATTTTTCGGAAGAAACCATAGAAGAAGAACTGAAATTGGGAGAAATATAATCATATTTATCCTGAAAAGACACGGGATCTATGCCTTCTTTTTTTACCTCTTCGTATATATCGGTACCTTCGAAGGGGTTCAGTACCTGAAATACTGCGGTATCTATGGCGGGGTCCATAATATATCTCAGAGTTTCTTTCATTTCTTCTTCTGTTTCTCCGGGAAAACCTAACATTACGAAAACCCTTACTATTATGCCGAGAGATGAAGTAAAGCGAATGACTTCTTTAAGTTTTTTTAGATCTATGTTCTTCCCCGTATTGCGTTGAAGTCTTTCCGATGCAGTTTCGACTGCATAGGTAATCACGGCAGTACCTGCTTCTTTAAGTTTAACTATAAGTTTTTCATCTATAATGTCACCTCTCAGGCCGTTAGGGAAGGTAAATCTGACAGGAAGAGCGGCAGATATTACCATATCACAGACTTTATGAACCCTTTCTTTATCTATATTGAATATATCATCCCATATATGAAACTGCCTCATGCCGAATTCTTCATAAAGTTTTTTAATTTCTGAAAAAGTTTTTTCCGGACTCTGAAAACGCACTTTTTTACCGAAGATATTATGGCAGAAATTACAGGAAAATGGACATCCCCGTGAGGTAAAGATAGATGCAATTTCCCGTCTTACATTGAAATAAATCGGAGAATGAGGATTATACATGAAATCGAAATAGGTTTCCCTGTCAATCAAATCCCATGCAGGAAAGGGTATATCGTCTAAATTTTCTACGAATGGTCTCGGAGGGTTTATACGGGCAATACCTTTATCTCTGTATATGATACCATCAATACCACTGTAATCACTGTTATTTTCAAGGCTTTCTACCAGGAGTGGAAACGTTATATCTCCCTCTCCATAAACACCTGCTTCTATATATTCGTCTGAAAGAATTTTTTCTTTACATGCCGTTACATGAGGCCCTCCTGCTATAATATGAGTCTGCGGACATAATGATTTTATTTCTTTTATAAGCTTTCTTACAAAAGGCATGGCTCTGGAAACAATACGTATGCCCGTTATAAAGGGATTAAAATTTTTTATAAGATCATGTAAAGCAGAATAATCCTTTTTTAATAACCTTGTATCCAGAATCTTTATACTTCTGTTTTTATCTCTTTCCCTCAGAATTGCTGCAAGAGTCATAAGACCTAAAGGGTGAACAATATCAAGGGGAGTGTTCTTTTCAATTCCCGGTATAACAAGTTCTCTGTATTCATCTGCTTCGATTAAAAGAATATTATACATAATCAAGAAAATCTTCCATAAGATCCAGATGCTTGATTAAAGCAAATTGAATTTGCTTTTTTATATTTCTATCTTCTATAATTCCATATTTCTTATCAAGTCTTGATCTTGATATTGTGCGTATTTGATGGACAAGAGCAATTGACTCGACAGGCAATCCTCCCTGACCCTCTGCCAGCAATACTTCATTAGAATAAATTTTCCTGTTTACTTTTCTGGACGTTACAGGAATAACTGTTACTAAAGGCATATTTTTATTATATGCATCGGCACTTATAACTATCACAGGTCTTATACCTGCCTGTTCGGAATCATATACCGGATCAAGAGAAGCTTTATAGATAACCCATCTCATTACTTTATATACCTCAAACTTTCCGAATCAAGCTTTGCAAAATCACAGGTTACTTCTTCTATATCCTGCAAAAACAACGGATCCTCTGCCGCTTCTTTCATCTCTTCATCATATATACGCATCTGCTCTGAATAGATAGCTTTTTTTATAGCCTGTTCAATAAAATTATTCAATGATTTATAATTTTGTTTTGCTATTTCTTTTGCTTCTTCCAGCAACATAGCTTCAATATTAAATGTAGCTTTTCTTTTTGGCATTTTTAACACCTCCACAGGAACTATTATACCATAAAAAAAGACTGGTATTTTATGGAAGTTATTTCTCTATTTCTCTTAATTCCAGGAGTAACCTTTCTCCAAGGGTAATATTTTTTTTCACCTTATCCCTTACAAGGACAGAAAATTTTTCCATATAAGAAGAAAATTCACTCTGAGACATATGTTCACACATATATACAAAATGCCCGTCAGATTTAATATGGTCTCCCCTTTCGGATATAAGACCTTTCTTTATGGCCATATCCCAGAAAACAGTCCCCGGAAGAGGCAGGAGCGGTATAACGGCACAGTTTAACATTTTATCTGCATTTTTATCTATAAAGTCACAGGTTCTGTCCATATCTTCAGCTGTTTCCACTGGTGCTCCTGTTATAAATGAGGCGGTAACATCTATGGAATATTTCCTGCAGAGATCCAGAACTCTCTGATTATCTTCCACAGTCTGACCTTTCTGATAATAGTCCAGAATCCTCTGAGAACCGGACTCTGCACCGAAATATACCTTGCTTACATTTATTGCTTTTAATTTCCTGCATAACTCTTCAGTAAAGACATTTGCTTTAATATTTACATGAAATTCCACTTTTTTATTTATCTGCCGGGAGAGAATAAAATTATATATATCATCGAATCTTTCCGAATTTATGACAAACGTATCATCTGCAACAGTGATTACCGGTATGCCTTCAAGATTTTCCACCATATGACTTAATTCTGCTTTTACATAATCGGAAGAGAAATATCTGAATTTTCTCCAGTACCGTGACGGAGAACAGAAGGTGCATTTATAGGGGCAACCGCGGGATGTAAGAATAGTGGGTGTGGGCTCAAGGGGATAAAAAAGTTTTCGCTCAGGGAAAGGTATTATATCCATGTTTTCAATGAGATCTCTTTGAGGGGTAATGACAGTTCCTTTTCTGCCATGATAAACAATACCTTCTATATATTGAAGCTTTTCTTCTTTAAAATTTCCTTCCTGGAGAAATAATTTTATTAACTGAAGGGTCGTTTCTTCTCCTTCTCCTGTGACACCTATATCGAATACGGAAGGAAGAATTTCGGGAAGGATGGTTATATGAGGCCCTCCTATTATAACAGGAATATTCAGATTATTTTTAATTTTCTCTCCGTCCCTTATGGCTCTGTCAAAATAGACGCTCAGAGACGATATGCCTATTATATCAGGTTTTTTCTCTATGAGATTTTCTATATTATCCACTTCCAGTATAAAATCTGTAAAGGAAAGATATTTTTTAAGGTACGATGCAATATACATTAGTCCCAGCGGGGGAGCTTCAAAATCATATAAAGGCAGCAGAGGTAGTTCTTCTTTTGCCTGATATAGACCGAATTTCATTGTTTTCTTATCTCCTTTTTATATTCGTGACGCGTAACGCGTGACGGGAGAAAGCATTCAGTGTTCAATAGTTACTTGATTTTATCCATAAATTCCAGAGCATAAGGTCCTCTATGATTTGAAGGATATTTACGGGAAAGCTGTGTCCACTTCTCTATTGCCCTGTCATAGAGGCCCAGCATTAAATAACAGAGACCTGCTTTAAAGAGGGCAAGTTCGGTAAACTCGTTGTCTGTCTCTGTAAGATATAAAAAATATGACAGTCCTTGCCTTATACTGCCGTTATTCAGTAACGTTGTTCCCATCAGAATATAATACACAGGATAATCGGGATAATACTTCAATCCTTTTTTTAATATTTTCACAGATGTATTGAATTTATTTTCTTTTCTGTATATCTCCCCCAGCAGGGCACAGGCATCTCTGTCAGAAGGATTTAATTCTACAGACTTCCAGAGATATTTTTTTGCCTGGTTCAATTCTCCCTTATTATAAAATTCACTGCCTGCCGAAAAATAAAAAAAACCATATTTTTCCTGATTATTTTCCACAGCTTTTTCAAGATGAAACAAAGATACAGTTCTGTTAAATTTAAGTAAATTATAAAGAGTAAAATGAAGATCCGCATTGTCCGGCTCTTTATCCAGTCCTCTATAGCAGTCTTCCACTGCCATAAGGGAAGGAAAGATAATTGACAGAGAGAAAGAACAGGCAGGCAGATCAACATACCATGTACACAACCACATGGAAATATCTTTATATAGTGTCAGTAATACTTCATGTCCTGCAAATGTCCGCATATTTGTGTTTGTAACGCGTGACGCGTGACGCGAGGCTCATATAAATTTTATTTATCATCGATTCAGTAATTGGAATCACTTTAATTATAATTAAATTTCGACTATAATCAAGAAGGAAAGTTATAAAAATAATTGAATAAAATAAAAACAAATGCATATTTACTGCTCGGGGCATAAGTATGTAATAAAACTTTTCTTCCCGTCACGCGTCACGCGTCACGCGTCACGAGAGCATATATGAGTTATTTGTGCTCACCACAGTAAGGTAATATTATGTCGTTAAGATTTAAAACACTTATAATCATATCGCTGACTCTTATATTTTTAATAGTATCCCTTTATATTATTTCCTCTCACATAGTGCTGGATCATATTTACTTACTGGAACATCAGAAAAATAAAGATAATATCGACAGAGTGATTGATGCTTTAAATGAAAAAATCAAAAAGATAAGTATCTCGACTGCAGACTGGTCAAACTGGGACGACACCTATGTATTTATGAAAGACCGCAATGAAGATTATATAAAAAGTAATATTACAGATCTTTCCCTTAATAATTTAAATATCAATTTCCTTGTTTTCGTCTCCCCTGAAGGGCATATATTTCAAAGTAACAGTCTTGAGCCTGAAACAGGGAAATTGCTTCCCTCTATTCCCGATAGCTTCAGTAAAGATATTTATACTGAAAGTCCTTTATTGAAGACTCCTGATATCCATACTGCCGTAGAAGGTATAATAATACTTCCCGAAGGTATTTTAATGATATCTTCAAGGGACATAGTAACGACTGAAGGCACAGGTCCGTCAGGAGGAAAACTCATTATGGGGAGATTTCTGGATAAAAAAGAAATTGACAATCTGGCAGAGATCACACATTTATCTGTTGATTTTTTTCCTCTCGTTTCAGGTGCTGTCCCTGTTGAATTAAAAAATATTATTGCAGATAATCCAGAACATCCTCTGTTTATAAAAAACCTGAATAATAATAAAAGTCTGGCCTATACGGCAGTAAAAGATATTTATGGAAAACCTGCCCTTGTAATAAGAGTTGAAAATAAAAGAGATATTTACAACCAGGGTATCAGAAGTGTTCATTACCTGCTTTTGTCTCTTCTCATAACAGGACTGGTTTTTTTAGTGCTTACCCTTTTAATTCTGGAAAAAATGATTTTATCTCCCGTTGCCAGATTAAGTGCTGATGTAAGTTCCATAGGCAATAAAACAGATCTTTCCAGAAGGGTAACTGTTAAAGGCAACGATGAACTCTCCAGGCTGGGCAAACATATTAACAGCATGCTCACAGGACTGGAACAGGCCGAAACGGAATTAAAGAAAAGCGAAGCAAAATACCGCTCACTATTTGCAAACATGGTTGACGGATTTGCCTATTACAGACTCCTGGTAGATGAAAATGAAAACCCTGTAGATTATGTTTTTCTTTCCACAAATGATGCTTTTCACAGGCTTACAGGACTTGTGGATGTTAAAGGGAAAAAAATTACAGAAGTAATGCCTGACATAAAAAATTCTCCTTATGGCTGGACAAATATTATAAATACTTATGGTAATGTGGCATTGAACTGTGGTTCGGCAAAAACAGAATATTTCTTTAAATCTATTAACAAATGGATGTCCATAACTGCCTATAGCTATGAAAAATATTATTTCGCCACAATTCTTTCCGATATAACACTGGAAAAAACTGCCCGGGAAGAACTGAAAAAAGCGAAAGAAGAAGCGGAAGCAGCCAACAAAGCAAAAAGCGAATTTCTTGCCAATATGAGCCATGAAATAAGGACTCCAATGAATGCCATCATAGGTATGACTGATCTCACCCTTGACAGCCATCTTACTCTGGAACAGAGAGAATATCTTGAAACAGTAAAGCATTCGGCAGAATCACTTCTCTTTTTATTAAACAGTATTCTTGACTTTTCCAAACTGGAAGCCGGAAAAATGGAACTTGAGTCACTGGATTTCGACCTGCCCCTGACACTTGAATTTATAGTAAATACCATGGCAATTCAGGCTCATAAAAAAGGGCTGGAACTGCTACTTCATATCAGGCAGGAAGTACCGAAGAGAATAAAAGGGGATCCGGCACGTCTGAGACAGATAATGATAAACCTTATTGGAAATGCCATAAAATTTACAGATAAAGGAGAAGTGCTGATCAATGTAGGTGTAGAGCATAATGACGGACATACTGTTCTGTTACATTTTACCGTATCAGATACAGGGATAGGAATACCGGCAGGTAAAATCGATACCATTTTTGAAAGCTTTACCCAGGTAGACGGTTCTACAACAAGAAAATACGGAGGTACAGGTCTCGGACTTACCATATCAAAACAGTTAGTAAAACTCATGAAAGGCGATATGTGGGTAGAAAGTGAGCAGGGGAAAGGAAGTAAATTTCATTTTACCGGTTCCTTCGATATAGCTCCTGACATAAAAGAGGAAGAAATATCAATTGCCTCCATACAGGGACTCCATATACTGATAGTGGATGATAACAGCACAAACAGATTGATTTTGCGTGAGATTGTTACCAGATGGGGGTTCACATGTGTGGAAGCAGAGGGAGGAGAAAAAGCACTTGCTTCTATGTGGATGGCAAAATCAGAAGGTAAAGCTTTCAACCTTGCTCTCCTTGATTTTCAGATGCCCGGTATGGACGGACTTGAACTTGCCGGCAAGATAAAATCCAATGACGAATTATCAGGGACAGCCATAATACTCCTCACATCTGCAGGAACTAAAGAAGAGATAGACTGCTGTAAAAAGATAGGTATAGAAGGATATCTCAATAAACCTGTAACAAGAAATATATTACTCGATAAGATTCTTACTGTCCTGGGTAAACCGGTAAGGGATTCCGGCACAGCCAGGGGGAAAGACTATTCCATAGGAAAAACTAAGAAAAAGCTCCATATACTGCTTGCAGAGGATGTGCTCACCAATCAAAAACTTGCTACGAGCCTGCTCAAGAAACGGGGACACTCGGTAGTTATTGCAAATAACGGGAAAGAAGCTGTAGAAATATTCGGTCATGAAAAATTCGATCTAATTTTAATGGATATACAGATGCCTGTCATGGATGGCATACAGGCTACATGGCACATAAGAAACATCGATAAAACCATACCAATTATAGCCATGACTGCCCATGCCATGAAGGGAGACAGAGAAAAATTTTTATCGGAAGGTATGAATGATTATATAGCAAAACCTTTAAAGTTACAGGAAGTCTTCGAAGTAATAGAGAAATATACCTCCTCTGAAGAGTTACCGGATAAAGGGCCTGATACAATTTCAACAGAAACTTCAGCAGAAGATGATGTCATAATAAATAAAAAAGAAGCCCTTGAAGCCATAGGTAATGATGAAGAACTCCTTAAAGAAATGTATGATATATTTATAGAAGAAGCTCCCTCTCTAATGAAAAATCTCAAAATAGCAATAGATGAAGGTAAAGCAGGTGATATTGCATTAAACGCTCATTCTCTGAAAAGTTCTTCAGGCCACATCGGAGCAAAAGTAATGGCGAAACTCGCCTCTCAGATGGAACTTGCAGGCAAAAGTGGAGAGATTTCAGATTTATCTGCCCCATACGAAAATCTTCAGAAAGAACTTGATAAAGTCATATCAGTGATCAGTGAGCAGTGAGCAGTGACCAGTTATTAGTGACCAATTATCAGTTATATTAGCAGTTACTATCAAGCGTTCACTCTTCACCTTTCACGACTCACGACTCACGACTCTAAGTACCACTGCAGGTAAATTAGTAACCATTTATCAGCTTCTGCCTGACAGGCTCTTACGAAGAAAAATAATTTGCCTTATTTAATTTTTAATTCTATATAAAAAACTAATTTTTCTTCTCCAGAGCCCGCCAGGCAGAAGCTTTTTAC
>JAKPQU010000231.1 GCA_029555925.1 Bacillota bacterium | reverse complement strand
TATAATTACGTTATTATGAACTTAAAAGACACCCTCCCTTAATCCCTCCCTCAAGGGAGGGAAATAAGACGTTATTCCATAAGGGTAATATTAATTTATAAAATCTTTTTTCTTAACTTAATGACATTGCGCGTTACGCGTCACGCGTCACGACAACTTAAATTCTAATAAGTTATGAAATACACTATATTTATAATCACTTCAGTATTCTTAATGTTTTTATAAAAAATTGTTATTTCCTTAATTGACCTGTTATGATAGTAATGATATAATTCTAAAGAAATAAATATAGAGATTTGGTGATAAACTTAAATAACTTATGATAAATCAAGAAGATATTCTGTCTATACCAGAGAAAAAAAAGAAGAAGAAAAAGAAATTAAAAAATATTCACAGTAAATCCAGTATATCAGATGAGTCACAGAAAAGTGAAGATGGAGATGGGACAACCTCTCTAAAGAAAAAAAAGAAGAAAAAACGTCTCTCCTCTGAAGAGGGGGAGGTACGTTTTGTAAAAGAAAAGACACCACCTCTATCTCCTGATGATAATGAAATATTGTCTGGTAAAAAGAAAAAAAAGAAGAAACTTTCTACTAAAGCCGGCGTACCTATAAAAAAGAAGAAAAAGAAAAAAATTCTTTCTGCCGAACCAGGTCAGGTGCCTTCTATAAAGGAAAAAATACCTGTGTCTTCCGCTGATGATACCGTATCATCTGTAAAAAAGAAGAAGAAAAAACTTATTTCCCGTGAAACAGGAGAGATTTCTTCTCTCAGAGAGAAAACATCTACATCTCCTGCCGGGGAGGAACCGGTACGTAAGAAAAAAAAGAAGAAAAAAACTGCCTCTTCTGAATCTCTATATGGTGTTCTCAAAAAGAAGAAGAAAAAAAAGAAATCTGTATTTTCTGTGAAATCTGAAGATGAAGTGTTTGATGATCTTATAATTCAGAGTGACAGAGAAGAGATTGATGATGTTACCGGAGAGGGGGAAGATTTTTACAGTCCTTTTTCCAGCAGGGAAGAAGAATCTTTTCCTATAGAACTTTTAGATGCCCTCGAAGAAGAAGAAGAGCCACCTCCTGAAATAGATGATGATCGTATCCCGAGAACCGGTTTTTTTGGCGTAACTCCCGAAACATCTGCTAAAGAAGGAATAGAAGAAGAGCAGTTACCGCAATTTGTCCTGAATGTTACGGAACCGGAGGAAGAAGAAATTCTTCCTGAGAAAAATATAGAGGAATTGCTTAAAGAAAGCTACGGAGAAATAAGTGATGTTGTAGAAGTTTTACCGCTTGATGATCTCAGGGCTACTTTTAAACCTCCTGTTGAGTTATCTGATAAGAAACCTCCTGATGAAAATAATAAAAAAGTCGTTATTGTTAAAAAGAAGAAAAAAATCAATAAATGAAGGTGTTGTAAGATTTATTACAATTCATCAGAATAAATGTTAACAATTTATTAACAAAATGCTATTGCTTTTTATTGCGTTTTTCTTTATCCTATAAGTGACTGAATTAGATCTTACAAAATTTAAGATAAAATTATTAAATATTAAGGATGTGAATGTGTATGCAGATTTCAAATCAAATGGGTCCCGTCAATAATTTGAAAGCTCCCGCTACGAAACAGGTTTCTGCCAGAGAAGGTGGCATAGACCTGAATGCTCTTTCTGCTTTTATGGATAAGGATGCTGTATCCATAGGTCAGAAAGATACTGATGTGCCTGAAAAACACTGGCATTTTCAGCTTGCCGAACCTACTGTTGACGGTGTGCTGAAAGGAGCAGGTATTAAAGGCGGAAGTTCTACCACTACACTGGGAATAATCCATACAAATGATGAACATGACCCTAATTTCGAGAGATTTGCCGGTGAAGCTGCAGTAATAAGAAAAAGAGAAAAGGTTTATGGAGATGAAAATTCCATTATAGTAAATACAGGCGATGTTACCTATGAGAGCTTTAATGATAAACCGGGACCTCAGTTCTGGGGGCCAGTTCCGGAAATATTCAAGGCAGAAGGTATGGAATATTTTGTTCCAGGAAATCATGAATTTCAGCATGGAGGTAAATATCTTGAAGATAATTTACTTCCCAAACTGGATAGCCAGGTTTTACTGGGAAATATTACCTATAAATCAAGCGGTAAGCCCCTTGAACATACAAAACCTTTCGTGATACAGGATGTAAATGGTGTTAAAGTCGGTATTATAGGACTCTGTACACCGAAAATGGCCACAAAGGCACATCCCAATGTAGGTTATGATGTAAAGGTAGACTCGATACAGAGTGCGGCAGCAGCGATTGTACCGGAAGCAAAGAAAGCCGGCGCAGAAGTAATAGTTATAATTGCCCATGAAGGAGTCAACAGATGTGTTGATGCTGCTTCAAGCGTTCCGGGAATAGATGTTATAGTGGCCGGCCATGACCATATGGAACTTCAGGAGCCTAAAGAAGTTAGAAATCCTGACGGGAGAAAAACAATTGTAGTAGAAGCTGCATCTCATGGGAAATACGTAGGTGATGTATCTCTTGAAGTCGATAAGAACACCAAGCAGGTTGTTGGCGTAGATTATAAACTCTTCCCTACAAGTAAAGGTGAAAAAGACCCGCAGGTTCAGGATATTATAAATAAATATAATGGCGGTAAATAGCTTAGATAATTAAAATAGGCAGGCGAACATTTGTTCGCCTGTTTTATTTTTTGAAAGGAATTTTTTATATGAAATTTTTGCTTTTTTCTGTGGTTTTGCTTATCCTGTCCTTTAATATTATTTCTGCGACAGAGTTGACTCCTTCTATAAATTATTATGATATAACTGTGAGAGTATCGCCACAGTATGATTCTTTTCAGATAGAGGCTTTAATGGATATAACCTCACCTGGAAAAGAGCTTGAAATCAGTGTCGGTAAATATTTCAGAGGAACAGAAGTTAGAGATGTCAGAGTCTATTCAGGAAAGGAAGAATTAAAATACACCTTTAACGATAATATAATAAATCTGCCTCTGAAAGATAGAAAAGCAGATAAGCTTCTTGTGACTTACAGAATTTGCCCTGTAAAGGAGAAAGACGATCTCTATTCTGCTTTTGCTTTCAATATATCTGAAAGTGACTGTCGAATAAATGCTTCTATAACGAGAACAGATAACTGGTTTCCGAAAATAAAAAATAAGTCTGCCGAAAGAATTCCTCCCTATACTCTTTCTATTGATGTACCTTCCCATCTTGAGGTTATGGCTTCAGGCAGGCTTGATTATATTTCTGAACATCATGGGAGAAAGATCTATAGATGGAAAAATTATGAGCATATAACAGACAGGAGCCTTTATTTTTTTGCTCTGCCATGTAAAAGAATAGAAAGAATTTATCCAGGTAATTTCAGTGTAAAGCTTTATGTACCCAATAATTCTATAGATAAAAATATAGATTATGTGGCAGATGTCATATATAAATCCTATAAATATTTTGAAGAACATTTCGGTGAAACAGGTCTTAAGGAATACAAAGTAATGGCGATACCGGCAGGTGTGACAGGCGGGTATTCAGGGCTTTTTAATTCCATGACAGTGGGAGAAGAATATTTTACGAAAGAGATAAATAATAATGACATACTGTTTCCTTCAAGGAATATAGTTCATGAAGTATCACATACCTGGTGGGGAAATGTAGTTGCAGCAGATGCTTCTAAAGATTACTGGCTTTTTGAAGGCTTTGCCAAATATTCGGAGATTATGGCTTTAAAGTCTGTCTTTGATAAAGATGTAGAAATGGAAAGTTTCAGACGCCTCAAAATGGTTTATATGACTTACTATGGTTCTGATATGCCCTTAATGTCTGATATAGACGAAAGGGATCTTCAGGTGGCGGTGGCTTATTTTAAAGGTGCAATGATACTTAAAACACTTGAGTTTATCATGGGAGAAGAAGCATTTTTTAAGGGCATGAAAGAATATGTTGAGACCTTCAGAGGTAAACTTGCCACTACAGATGGTTTTAAATATGTTATGCAGAAATGCAGCTCTGTAGATTTAAATGGTTTCTTTAAAGATTATGTTTATGAAAAAGGTTGCGGAGAATATTCCATTACTGTCCTGGACAGCAACAAGAAGGGGAACGAATATATAACAGGCATAAAGATTGAAAATAAGGGTGATAAAGATATATATACACTCATAGAAATAAAGACCTATCTTGAAGATTATACAAAAAAAGTTTTTATCGCAAAAGGCTCCTCTCTCTTTTTAGATGTAAGAAATACGGAGCCTTCTACAGTTAAAAATGTTATTGTAGATCCTGATTGTATTTATACTGTATGTGAAGCCAATATGAAAGGTGCCGGAGGATATGCCTATTTTACTCCAGGCGGGGACTGTAAATTTACAGGCATAATAAAAGAAGGATTTTTAGCTAAAGGTGGCGTGAAAGCTTCAATGATTTTACTGGACATAGATGATGTGAAAGTATCTAAAATGGATCTCGTCAGCCTCAACAGATTGTTTGTAAGGCCTGCCGGGAGCAGCATGAAATTAACCGTAAAAGACGGGCAGGATATAAGAGATATAGAGATTCTTTTTTGATTATGACTTACAATGAAATCATAGCAAAAGATTTTGACAGGATTGCTCTCACCGGTGACAAAAAATGGGATCATAACAGGTTTTATCATAAATATTTATCGGAAAGACCGCATTCATCTCCCTCTATAGCTGAAGGCTTAGAGGGAGATGAATGCGGAGTTACTCCTTTTAGCTAGATTTTTACAGATAACCCACCCTATAAATATTCCAAAATAAAATATAGATATACATTACTTTGCGTATCTACTACATCAAAAACTAAGTAATACAAAGACTCGAGGCTATTTTTTGTCTAATCTCTGGCTCTGAATATATTTCTCAATTACTCCTGTTGTAGCCCCTCCGGTAGATATGAGGCAGTAAGCTCTTGTCCAGAGAAGCGGTTTCCAATAGAATTGAGATAAATGTTTAGAAAATTTTTTTCTGACCAGTCTACTGGAAACGGTTTTAAAATTATTGATAAGTGAAGACATTTTGATATTTGGGTGAGTTGCAATTAAAAGATGTATGTGGTCTGCTTGACCATTGAATTCTAATAGTTCTAT
>JAKPQU010000230.1 GCA_029555925.1 Bacillota bacterium | reverse complement strand
TATTACCTGTTTATATGAAAATCGTAACGCCAAACCGGTAACCCGTGACGGGAGGAAATTCTCATTAATATTTAACAAAAAGTTAACATTATTTTGTTGATTTTTTTTATAAAATTATGTTTAATTACGGAAGTGAGTAGTGAATAGTGAAAAGCCAGAAAACCTTATCTAATCTGGTTTATAACATATTAAAATATTAATGCTTATGCTCAGGTCAGTAATATGGTAAGATGTAAGATTTTATCTGTATAGAGGAAATAAAAAATGCTGGGAAAAATCTTCGGGTTCAAAAAAATAGATATAGAAGAAGCTAAAAGTACAAGAAAAAAACTCCTTGAAAGTACCTCTGCCCTTCATCAGAAAGAAACCTTTACCGATTCGGAAGATATAATAAGCCAGGAAGATAAAAAGATAGATATATTAAGAAAACTGTCACAGAATAAATCCCAGTTAATAGAGATTTCAGACGGCAATAGAATAGATATAATTGAATTTAATGAAACAGGGGAAGTAACAGGAACGAATAGCGTAAAAAAAGAAGCCCTGATTGAAAATAAAGAACAGCATAAGACATTCGGGATAAAGAAAAATGATGAAGGGAAATGGGAAATAACAGAAAAAGATGACCGGTCAAAAGCAGAAGTTTCTACGACCCTGTCAGGGGGATATGTTTATAAAGGTAAACTCGAAGTGCCCGGGAAAAAAAAGCTTACAGTACTCTTCTGGGGCAACGGAAGCGGAAACCTTGAACCACTTGTTATAAGAAAACTTCTGGATCTGGAAAAACTCGGTTCCACGGAAGATATAAATATAATAGCTCAGATCTCCAGAGCACCGCAGGAAGAAATCAAAGAGAATTTTACATCCTTTGTAATTGATAAACAAACTATAAATAAACTGGAAAGTTATATCATAGACAGGGAAAAATTGAAATCTCTGGAGTCTTTACAGGGAAACGGATATTCACAGCTCGGTCTGACAGAAGAACTGAAAAAACTGTCTTTCAATGAAGAAGAAATAAAAATAGTATTGAATTATTCAGAAAACTGTGAATTTATACAATCAAATATTGATGGTAACTGGAGTAAACAGGCAAGAAGATATTATGTTACAAAAGGGCAGGAAGAACCGGGTAACCTTCCTGTCGTTAAAAATGAAACAGTCGATTCCCCGGTGCTGGAAAATCTTGGTAATATAAATATGACAGACAGGAAAGAACTGCAGGAGTTTCTTATAACAGAAATGAAGCAATTCCCAGCAGAACACTACATGATAGTACTGTTCGATCATGGAAAAGGCTGGAAAGGAATAGCTCCAGAAAAAGAAGATCATGGGAATATATCACCTGAAGATATGGGAGATATTACAAAAAAAGTTAAAGAAACAACAGGACAGAATATAGATGTCATGGTAATGGAAAACTGTCTGGAAGGACAGGCAGAGGCTTTATATCCTATGAAAGACAGTACCGATTATATAATAGCATCGCCTGAAATACTCTGGGGAAGTGCCTTTACTGACAATCCCGGCCCGATTCATATCAGAGAAGGACTGGAAATTATACAGAAAAATGAAAAAAATGAACTCAATAATCCCAGAGAAGCTGCTTTTGCTATTGTACAGGCCACGGCAAACAAACACCACGCCATAACACTTTCGGTAATAGATTCGAAAAAACTGGACGAACTTGCAGAATCTACTGCCACCCTGAAAGAAGCCATTAAAAAATCTGATCTGACACAGGAAGAACTGAGACATATTGCAGCAAAAACCCAGCAGTACGAACTGCTTGATAGCCCTGAAACAAAACATGGTTTTGTAGATATAGGGGATCTTGCAGAAAATATAGAGGCAGAGACAGATAATGAAGAAGTAAAGAAAGCAACAAAAGGACTGAAAGATGCCCTGAATCATACAGTACTGGGTAAACTGGTCATGTCAGGCGATGAAATAACATGCAGAAGTGATAACGGAGACGGTTTTACCGTATTTGAAGGCAATGTAAAAAGATGTCATGGCCTGTCCATTAATCTTGGTATAGAACAGAGTGATATAGAAAGAAAAACCTATGAAAGTTTATCTTTTATAAAAAAGACAGGATGGGATGAAATAGTTCATAGAGCCGAATGGAAGCCCGGCGCCACAGCTACGGGCAATAATGCCTCATAATAAAATCTTCTGCGAAACCTAGAGGCCGACAGAATAAAAAACAGGCAGTTGACTGCTTTTTATTCTGTCGGATTTTCATATTCACTCCTTACCGATTTTCAAAGATTATTTTCACATTAAACGAAAGGACTATAATTTAAGTAAAGCGAATAATATAACTGATATAACCATCCCCGCGTCACGCGTCACGGGTCACGATTTTTTCAAGGAGGTAAATCATGACGGAACAAAAAGAAATACTATCCGGTAATGAAGCAATAGCAAGAGGAGCCTATGAACATGGTGTTACTGTTGCTGCTGCCTATCCCGGAACACCAAGTACAGAAATACTTGAAAATATTGTAAAATACGATGAAATCTATGCAGAATGGGCACCAAATGAAAAAGTGGCATTCGAGGTTGCCTGCGGTTCATCACTTGCAGGGGCCAGAACACTTGTAGCAATGAAACAGGTCGGCTTAAACGTTGCAGCAGATCCTCTTTTTACTATGAGCTATATAGGAGTAAACGGAGGGCTTGTAATAGTAGATGCAGATGATCCTGACATGCACAGTTCACAGAATGAACAGGATAATAGATATTATGCAAAATCAGCAAAAATCCCCATGTTAGAACCGTCAGACAGTCAGGAAGCAAAAGATTTCGTAGGACTTGCTCTGGATATAAGCGAAGAATTTGACACTCCTGTTTTGCTGAGAGTCACTACAAGAATAAGTCATTCAAGCACCGCTGTAACATTAAAAGAAAGAAAAACTCATACTATAAAACCATATAAACAAAATCCGCAGAAAGATGTTATGATACCGGCTCATGCCCGGGAAAGACATGTTTTCGTAGAAGAAAGAACGAAAAAACTGCAGGATTATTCTGAGAAAACACCTGTTAATATTATCGAAGAAGGTAAAGGAGATACGGGAATTATTACATCGGGCATAGCCTATCAGTATGTAAAGGAAGTATTCCCTGATGCTCCCGTATTAAAACTTTCTATGACCTATCCCCTGCCAGTTAAATTAATAGAAAAATTCAGCACTATGGTAAAAAACATCTATGTAGTGGAAGAACTTGAACCTTATATGGAAACGGAAATCAAAGCTCTGGGCATAAAAGTTACGGGAAAAGAGAAACTCCCCATTACGGGAGAACTGAATTCTTCAATTGTAGCAAAAGGTTTCGGCATAGAAGGTTTCAAATCGAATATTACATTAAAAGAAGATATAAAAATACCGAAAAGACCTCCGGTACTCTGTCCCGGATGTCCTCACAGGGCATTTTTCTATAATGTATCCAGGATGAAATTGAACGTTTTCGGAGATATTGGCTGTTATACTCTCGGCATGCTGCCTCCTCTGAACGGACTCCATACCTGTATATGCATGGGAGCAGGTATCGGAGTGGCTCATGGTATGGATAAAGCACTGGGGAGAGAAGGGACGAAGAAATCCATTGCAGTCATAGGAGATTCTACCTTTATCCATTCCGGTATAACAGGACTCATAAATATAGTTTATAATAAAGGGACATCTACTGTAGTAATACTTGATAACAGTATTACTGCCATGACAGGCAGGCAGGATCACCCGTGTACAGGAAAAACCCTTAAAGGTGAAAGCACTAAAAAAATCGATCTTGCAGCACTGTGTAAATCAATCGGAGTGGATGATATCGTTACTGTCAATGCTTTTGATGTAAAAGCTGTCAGAGATGCCCTTAAGAATGCTCTTGATAAAGACGAACCGTCGGTGGTAATAGTAAAAGGAATGTGTACCTTAATAGACAGAAGGAAAAAAATTTCCTACGACGTAGATGCTGATAAATGTGTAAAATGCTGGCTCTGCCTGAGAGTTGGATGCCCGGCTATTTCAAAAGGAGAAAATTCTTCATTTATAGATCCGTTACTCTGCAGAGAGTGCGGCGTATGTGCTATGGTATGTCCTAAAGAAGCTATAAGCAAAGAAAGTCAAAAATTATGAAAGGCAGGTTTTTCCTATGAGTGAAGTTACAAGCATCTGTATAACAGGAGTGGGGGGACAGGGAATTATCCTTGCCAGCAATATTATATCAAAACTTGCCCTCTCCGCCGGTTATGATGTAAAGAAAAGTGAAGTCCACGGTATGTCTCAAAGAGGAGGAAGTGTTATTTCAGAAGTGAGATACGGGAAAAAAGTCTATTCTCCTCTTATACCGGAAGGGGGAGCAGATATTGTCATGTCTTTTGAAGCAGTAGAAGCACTGCGGTATATAAATAAATTGAAAAAAGACGGCCTTATAATAGTCAGCACACAGGAAATTCTATCAAGCACCATCCTTGCAGGACTTGAAGAATATCCGAAAGGAATTTTAGATAATTTAAAAAGTACGTTACATAAAGTTATCCCTGTAAATGCCATGGAAGATGCAAAATCCATCGGGAATATAAAAACAATGAATTCCATTATGCTCGGTGTTTTATCAAATTATCTTTCTTTTGAGCAAGCGTTATGGGAAGAAGTACTGAAGTCTTCTGTGCCGGCAAAGACAGTGGACTTAAACCTGAAAGCTTTTATGAAAGGGAGAGCATATAAATAACCTGCAGGGTGCAGGGGCGGTTCGCGACCGCCCCCCTTACTCGACTTTGTCCATTATACCCATCAGGCAGAGATTATAAATTATTTCAGATGTTTCAAAATAACTCTTATTTATTCTGTGGGCAACTTCCATAAGTGATGTATTGCCCTTTAACTGGGCCAGAACTTCCAGTTCTTTTGATGACAGTGATACTACCTGATAATTTTTCGAGAGGGAAATTTTAAAAATACTCTCAGGAGACGTTATAATATCTTTCATTTTATTCCATTCTTCCCATACAGATAAAGAGTTTATTAAAAGCTCATTTGTAGATTCCCTGACTGAAACTTCTTTTGTCTTCAGAACCGGTTCAATCTTTACTGTCATGTCACTCCATAAAGGGAAACTGTATATGGCCTTTTCATCTTTCAGAGTCCCGAGACCTGCCTGAATTATTTCACCTTTATCAAAACAAATAAATCCATCATAACTCTTATAAACCAGATTCAATTTTCCTGTAAATTTACTCAAAGACATTTCCGTCAAAAAATCACAGAAATTACCTGCCTGTAAACTGGTAGTATTCAATTCTATCTTTTCAGGTTCTGCTTTTTCATATTCCAGAAGTTTTATTTTCTTCTTTTTCTCTTCATCCAGATCTGACGGAAAAAATTCATTTAACAGTACCTTGGCAATTTCAGGCACTATAGGAGAACCGCCTCTGTAGGCCTCTCTCACGGCTTCTGAAAGAAATTCCATTCTGCTTCCTTTGACTATATATCCTACTGCCCCTGCTTTAAAAGCTCTGAGAACTGTTTCCTGATTGGAAAGAGCTGTTAACATAACAATTTTACAGGATGGATCAAACTTTGTAATTTTCTCCGTAGCAGAAATACCATCCATTTCCGGCATATATACATCCATTACTATAACATCAGGCTTCGCTGCCATGGTTTTGTATTTCTCAAAGGCCTGCATACCATTTTCTGCTGTCTCTATAACCTGTATATCATTGAATGATGAAAGTATTTCCACTGAAGTATCTCTGAGATCAAATTCATCGTCAACAACCATTACAGATATCTTCTCATGGTCTGTGTCAGGCGATTTTTTTATGAGATTCATAAGATATTTAAAACTTTTCTTTATTACATCTGCCCGGGATTTAATAAAAGAAGAGATTGTTACACCCTGATGTCTGGGAGCATAAATCTGATTGTAAAGCTCTTTTAGATCTTTTGTCATCTCTTCGGCAGTCTGATATCTTTTGTTTTTATCCCTTTTAAGTGATTTAATGACAATCTGCTCAATTTTCTGACTCATAGAAGGCACCACACTTCTAACAGGCTGAAATTCAAAAGGTATGTAAGGGCCTTTACCTGTCAGAAGATGATGTATAGTAGCACCGAAAGAATATATATCACTTCTGGGATCCTGTTCTCCTACATATTGTTCCGGAGGTGCATAACCTTCTGTACCGATACCCGTCAGCCTGGACTTATCATGAGGCAGAACCCTGGCAGAACCGAAATCAACCAGCACAATTTTACTGTCTTTAGCTCTTAACATCAGGTTGGATGGTTTCAGATCGCTGTAAACAATGGGAGGGCTCTGGGAATGAAGATATTGCAGAACATCTGCTATACTCAATGACCAGTTTAAAACATCAACTTCCGGCAGTCCTGGATTTCCTTTCTCTCTCAACAGGGACTCAAGATCATTACCTATTATATATTCCATAATAATATAATAATAGGAATTTTCCTCAAAATAATCAGTTACGACAGGTAAAGAAGGATGACGCAATTTGGCAAGATATTCGGCTTCTTCCTTGAAGCGCTTCACTATATGATCTTTTTCCGTACCTGAAAAAAGTATATGAACAAATAATTCTTTTACGGCACACAGTGAATTCAGATTGCAATCCTTGGCGAGATAAACCTTTGACATACCACCTCTTTTTATACTGGATATTATTTCATATCTGGAATGTAATTTATAACCTCTATATAAACTTCTCTGAACATTATGCTCCTGTTCCACAGAATAGTACCTCTTTAACAGCAATTTTTATAAAATCGTACCAGTTATAAAAAAACCTTAGTACCGCTACAGGTAAATTTATATGAAAATGATGAAGTTTGCACCTTCACTGGATGTTGATTTTCATATTTGGTTGTGACCGCTCTGGTCATGTCTGTTAGTAACCATTTATCAGCTTCTGCCTTACAGGCTCTTACGAAGAAAAATAATTTGCCTTATTTAATTTGTTTTACAGACAATAAATTAGCCCTTATTTAATTTTTAATTCTATATAAAAAACTAATTTTTCTTCTCCAGAGCCAGCCAGGCAGAAGTTTTTTACAGATACCATTTTACCTGTTACGGTCCTTAGAGTTAAGATTTCATTTCAGAGTAACGTTCCCATGCCCTTTTTATTTCCTGATAATATTTAAACACTGATTTATGCCAGTTAAGATCATCACACCATCCGGCCCTGTTTACAGATATTAGTTGATTGGCTACAGGAGCATCCTCATCTGATTCGTCATTTTCTCTTAATTGACTGAAGAGCTTTGCTCCTTCAACGATCTGTTCTTCCGGCCCTTCAATATCCTCTATGCCCATAAGTCCATCCAGACCGGCACCTTTTTTCCCATATTCAGTCTCGGTAGCTGAAATGGCAAGTAAAATAAATGGCTCTACATTCTGTTCATGCCCGCATTCAGCCATGATCTCTCCAAGGGATAGTTTGGCTCCGGGAGATTTTTTTATTCTGAGCCAGTCATTTATAAAATCAACTGTGAGATCACCGGAATCCGAATGTCTCCTGCCTCCGGAAACTCCTTTAACTCTCACGTCACCTGCCGCTCTTGTACCGGTCATTCTGGTTTTATTGACAGATGAAGTAGATGAGCTCTCGGAAACTTCACTATCTTCTTCCACTTCTGTATCGTCAGAAGCCATTTTTCTACCAACAGTTGTCTTTCTTTCCTTTGAGCCTGTCTTAAGGAAGCCACCGACCAGGGCACCTCCATGCTGTGCAGATGCTTCTTTTCCGCCTTCCGTTGCCTCTCCCTCTCCGCCACCTACAAATTTATCTTCGCTTTTGGATTTCGATTCGTCAGCTTTTTGAGATTTACCTCCTGTAAGACCTGCCAGTCCCGTTGATTTTTGCATCTGCTGCTGGTGAACAGCAACTTTCCCGGGCTGAGTATAATAATGCTGCTGTTTTTCAATACCACCGCCCATTCCACTGCCCATATACTTCACCTCCCCTGTTATAAGTAGTGACGCGTGACGCGCGACGCAAGGATATTATGAAATAAAAATTATTTTTTATAAAAAAGAGATTTGTTATGAGTATACTAGAATTGTCAGATATTTGCAAGGGTTGATTGCGTTTAAAAATGACAGGTGATTTTATATACAATGGAAAAAGAAATTTGTTACAGAATATTCAGAGTGAAAAGTAAAAAGTGAAAAGTGAAAAAAAACTAGATTTTACTTACTTTTCACTTTTCACCACTCAATTTTCACTAATTAATAGATTTATGAAATCAATTACAATTTCCAGTAAAAGTGAAGCTACCTGCTATAAAAAAACACTATCCTAGTTGACTAATGGCGGTCAATGTTCTAATATAAAGAAGTTATGATAAAAATTGCAGCCATACAGATGGATATAGAGCCTGGAAATAAAGAAAAAAATTTATCTACTGTTATAAAAAACATTAAAGAAGCCGTTAATCAAAAGGCCAATATAATATGTCTTTCCGAACTATTCAATACCGGCTATATACCTGAAGAAATGCATAATCTGGCAGAAGAAAACGGAGAAACCATAAAAATACTGATGTCAACAGCCAGAGAATATAATGTAAATATTCTGGCAGGAAGTATAGCTGAAAAAAACAATTCCCAGGTTTTTAATAAAAGTTATATTATTAATTCAAAAGGACATATTGCCGGATATTACTGTAAAACACATCTTTTCCCTCTTATGGGAGAAGACAGATGTTTTAACCATGGTAACAGTATATCAGTAGTAAAGCTGGAAGAATGTACAATCGGCCCGATGATATGCTATGACATTCGTTTTCCTGAAATAGCAAGAGCCCTTGCTATTAAAGGAGCTGAATTACTATCTATTCCGGCAGCTTTTCCCAGACCCCGTCTCAATCACTGGAGGATTTTACTCCAGGCCAGAGCTATAGAAAATCAACTTTATGCAGTAGCTGTAAATAGAGTAGGCTCTGACAGAACAGGTAATTATTTCGGCCATTCAATGATAATCGATCCATGGGGAGAAATACTTTCTGAGGCAGGAGAAGGAGAAGAAGTCATATATGGAGAATTTGAAATAAATACAATAAATAAAGTAAGAAAAAAAATACCATGTTTTCAGGATAGACGTAAAGAGCTATATGAAATGAAGACTGAAAATAATACATAATATGATAGAGTAAGTTTAAAAATGACATGGAATTTTCGGAATGGAAAAAGAAATTTATTATAGAATATTTAGAGTGAACAGTGAAAAGTGAATAGAATAAGACACTACCTACCATTCACTATTCACTAACAGATATGACCGGAGCGGTCACAACCAAATATGAGAATCAGTATCCAGTGAAGTCGCAAACTTCATTATTCTCATATAAATCAGTGAAAGAGAGTTGACGTTTTTTGAGAATGAGAAAATTGCTACCGGAACTGGTAGAAATGATGGAAAAAAAAGTCCCCTATGCATATGCAATGACTGATTATCATAGAGGGTTAACAATAAGAAAAGACAAACAGGGAGTTTATGTTAACGAAATACCTGCCATAAACGGTGTAGTATTCAGTGCCTTTAACGGAGAATTCTTCGAAGAAGCATCTGTAACCAACTGTTCACAGGATAATCTCTATAATACTGTAAAAGATCTTTTAGAAAGAATAACGGTAAGAGATAATGACATGGTTATAGATCCGGGGCCGGGAGGATACAGGGAATTTTATACAAAGACTATTATAGCTCCCATGCAGGTAGAATTGTCAGAAAAAATAGAGATAGTAGAAGATCTGCAGAACAGGCTTCTCAAGCTGGATCCAAGGGTGGTCAATGCCTGGGTTGCTTACAAGGAACAGATTAAGGATCAGATATTTGTAAACAGATATAAAAATTTTACTCAGACAATTATAAGAGGCAGTGTAGTATTATCCCTGTTTATGTCAGATGGTAACAAAGTTGTTAATAATATGGAGATTTTAGGGAGAACACAGGGAGTAGAACTCTTAAAAAATATTGACAACTCATTGCTGGAAAGAATAAAAAAAGAAACAATAGAAATGCTGGGTGCCACAAAAATCGAACCGGGTTATTATGATGTAATAACCTGTCCCGATGTAAGCGGAATAATAGCACATGAAACATTCGGTCATGGAGTTGAAATGGATCTTTATCTTAAAGATGGTGCACTGGCACAACAATATATAGGGAAAAAACTTGCCCCAGAATATGTAAATATTATAGATGATCCCACACTGGAAGGAGAGTATGGCTGTTATTTCTTTGATGACGAAGGAGAGCTTGCAAAACCCACTTATATCATAGAAAACGGCGTATTCAAAAGAGGTATTTCCGATTTTTACACATCTCTCTATTTACCTCACCTTCCCAGAACTGCCAATGGCCGCCGCGAAAGTGTGGCCAGAAAACCTTATGCCAGAATGTCCAATACATTTTTTGTTCCCGGGAAATATACACTCGAAGAAATAATTGAAAGTACAGACTATGGTATTTTCATGGATAATGGTTACTTCGGTATGGAAGACCCGAAAGGATGGGGATTACAGGTTAATTCCAGAATAGGAAGGGAAATAAAAGGCGGTAAATATACAGGAAAAGTATATTCTCCTATAACCATGACAGGTTTCGTCCCCGATTTGCTCAAAGAAATTTCCCATGTAGGAAATACCTTCGGAAGTATTCCGGGAACCTGTGCCAAAAGATATAAAGAAGATGTAATAGTTTCCATAGGCGGAGCCCATATTAAAACAAAAGCAAGACTGGGTTAAGAAAATCTGTCCTCGCGTCACGCGTCACG
>JAKPQU010000229.1 GCA_029555925.1 Bacillota bacterium | reverse complement strand
TCCTGTTATAATTACGTTATTATGAACTTAAAAGACACCCTCCCTTAATCCCTCCCTCAAGGGAGGGAAATAAGACGTTATTCCATAAGGGTAATATTAATTTATAAAATCTTTTTTCTTAACTTAATGACATTGCGCGTCACGCGTCACGATTCTTAAGCATATAATGAAAGTTGCCAGAGAAATAGTAGTTTTAAAGCATGGCAGAGAAAAAATAATATTTAATGCGGAACTGGTCAACCCGATTTATTTTCCCCGCGGCGGAAACAGAATTTTAAAGATTCTGAATGAACTTAAATCATCAGAGCCTCTCACCTCTCCGCCACAGTTCTGCAGCAATGAATTATTTGACTTTTTAGTTTTTCATTCCCTTCTCATTCCCGATGATGCAGGTAAAACAGAACATAACTGTAATGAATGTGGCCAGACTCATTCCGGTCAGAAGAGCCTCTACTTATTATTGAGTCATTCCTGCAATCAGTCATGTATATACTGTTTCAATGGCATAAATAGCTATAACAGAGACAGACATATTATGATGACAGAAGAAATAGCATTCAAAGCCATAAAAGAAACATTTAAAACTGTCTCGGACAGACTGGAAATAGTATTTTTCGGAGGTGAACCCCTTCTCAACTGGGAACTGGCAAAAAAAATAATAAATCACTGTGAAAACAACATTCTTCCGGAACATCCGGATAAATCCATAGCCTATCATCTCACAACCAATCTCACCGTTTTCCCCGACGATCTTATAGAAACGGCAAAAAAATGTAAAATGACCTTTCTTGTTGACATTGACGGTCCCGAAGAAATTCATAATAAAACCAGACCTTTTATAGATGGAAGGGGCAGTTTTAAAAGAACGTCAGAGAATATTCGTAAACTTGCAGAATCAGGCATAAAGGTTTCATTGAGGGCAACAATAACATCTCACAACGACAGTTTTATGATGGATATAGCGAAGACACATAAAGAACTCGGAGGGGAAAGCTGTGCATTTGTCCCCCTCAACCCGGTGGACTCCGATGATAATATATTACCCATTTCACTCTGTCCGTCACCGAAAAAATTTGCAGCAGGACTTAAAGAGGTATTTCATTCAAACATCTGGCCAATAAAAGATCTATATCCTTTTAATGAATATATGGGAAGACTGCAACCTCTCTACAGAAATCAATGGGGATGCGGTGCCCCTTTCGGTAATACCCCTGTAATTACAGCTTCAGGTGAGATCTTTTCCTGTATCTATCTTGTAGGGAATAAAAAATACCGGTTAGGCCATATCTGTTCAGGCGATTATCCGGCACAGGATGTAATCTCTTATATGCTTGATACGGTAAATGTAAATAATCGGAGTGATTGCAGAACATGTGGCTACAGATTTCTCTGCGGAGGAGGATGTCCTGTGGGAATATTTTCTATTGAAGGAAACAGAAATGCCGGGGCACGTATAAAAAAATATGTAAAAAAAATGTCCTGTACTGTGAGTAAAACAGTACTGACAGAACTGCTATGGAATTTATGCAGTCAAAAAAATTTTTTTTAACAGGATTTATAAATTTTTCTCCTCATGATACCGATAATAATATATAAAGACAGATAATTTATAAGAGGTGAAGTAACGTGTCCTTTAAATTAGCTCATGATTTCCTGGAAAGGTTTGAAAGAGACAGGGAGTTTAAAGAAAAATTAGAAAGGTCTAAAGATAAAGATGAACTGTTGCAATTGATGAAAGAAGCAGGTTTCAGTTTTACTTCCGAAGATGTAAAAAAAGCAACAAAAGATCTGTCGGAAGAAGAACTGCAAAATATAGATGGGGGAAGGTTGATAAACTTCCTTTTCAATATGGGAATACATCCGACAGGATATAACATTCCCTGCTGAAGAATTGCTGATGTCCCGTTTTTTGCACGGGTCACAGTTCATGTCTGTGGCCAGTGAAGCTTTTTCAATTGCGTTTTTTACGGCAGGTAGCTTCACTTCTACTGAAAATTGTACTTAATTTTGCAAATCTATTAATTAGTGAACAGTGAAAAGTGAGGAAAATCCAATTTTTTTCACTTTTCACTATTCACTTTTCACTCTGAATATTCTGTGATAAATTTCTTTTGTATATAAAATCACCGTAATTTTTAAACACAATCCTATCTGTATTGACTTATGTTCCACTTTACGTTATGATTTTACAGTCAAAAATTATAAGGAAGTGAGGTAATAATATGTTTTTCAAAAAATTCCTGTTCATCGCATTAATCTTATTCATAGTAACAGTCAAATTACCTGCCAATGCAGAAACTTCAGAGGGATGGTATCTCAGAGGGCTTATCTTATATTCCCAGGGGATGGATAAATATGAACTTGCTATAAAATGTTTTGACAGAGCTATTGAAGGCAAACCGGACTATATTGAGGCACTGGCTGCCAAAAGCCTTATACTGGCACAGCTTGACAGGACAGAAGAATCCATAAAATGTATAGACAGAATTCTGGAAATCAATCCGAATACTGCAAGTGCATGGTATTGTAAAGGTCTGGCTGCTTATGACCGGGGCAAAAAGGATGAAGCAATTAGAATGTTCGATAAAGCCCTGGAAATTGATCCTGAATATACAGGTGCTCTGATATATAAAGGATGGCTTCTGACAGTAGACGGAAAATACGAAGAAGGTATTAAATGTTATGACGCAGCTATAAAACTCGAACCGGATGTGGAATATGCCTGGTTTTTGAAGGGACTTAGTCTTTCTGAACAGGGGAAATACGAAGAAGCACTTAAATGTATGGATAAAGCCATAGAACTCAAACCGGATTCTACTGGTTTCTGCCACAATAAAGGACTCATCCTGGCAAAACAGGGAAAACATGAAGAAGCTATTACATGGTATGATAAAGATATAGCACGTAATGCGGCAATACCTGAATTATTCTGTGACAGAGGAATTTCTTTATATGAACTGAAAAGATATGATGAATCCCTTAAATATTTTGATAAAGCTTTAACACTTAACCAGGGGTTTACAACAGCATGGTTATATAAAGGAAAAGCTTTATATGAAGTGGGAAAATATAAAGAAGCCGTTGAATGTTATGATAAAATTCTGGAAACTTCTCCTGACGATGTAGATGCAAAAAGCGCCAGAGAAAAAGCCATGAAAGCTCTTGATAAATAACACATAAGCCTGTTTTATTTCCCGACTTATAACTGGGAGGTGCCATATGTTTAAAAGCATTTTTATATGTTTCCTGGGGTTATTGATATTAACAACAGAAGCAAGATGTTCATCTGTTATAGAAAGACAGGAAAATTTTTTAACCTTATTACCTGCAGTGAGCGGCACTACAACAATTCCTGTAGACCCTAACGCTTCATGCATTGATCCTAACAGCAGGAATCCTGATCTGGGCTCTATTTCGGGAGAGGTCATAATAAAGGAAAAATTTGATAGTGGTTCTGTGTCACTGTCAGAAAATTATCTGAATGAAGCCCGCATACCGAAAACAAGGGTTGTATCAACAGTACAGCTTACTTCCAATGGGCTATTCACATTTTCAAATCTCCCGCCGGGAGATTACCTGGTAGAACCGGGTTATGCCAATGCAGAGAACGGCCCTATAACGTACAATCCTGCCAGCGGTTATTATTATTTTGTCATAGTAAATAAATATACATGGAGTAGAAAAGTAATACTGGCTAAAGGTCAGCATGCGAAATTAACTTTCCCGGCAGAACAGGCAAAATACGATACATATAACCAGTATGTTTATTCATCAAACTACTATTCTACCAATCCTTATTCTCCATATGATGCGACACCTCAACCGCCGACTTATAACTATTCTCCCTATTCACCATATACTGCTCAGACACCCAGTTACGCGCCCTATACGGCACCTGTGCCAAATTATACTCCCTACACTGCACCTGTACAGAATTACACTCCCTATACTGCTGCAAACCCTCCCTATTCACCTTATAATGCACCTGCAACAAATTATACTCCTTTTGATAATACTGGTATTCCATATTCTCCTTTTAACTATCTGGATAATAAGTAAATCGTGAGTCGTGAGTCGTGAGTGAAAATTCACGACTCACGACTCACCGTTCACTACTTATGTCCTCTCAAAAATCTGCTTAATTGTCCCGGATTTGCGACAGCCCGCCACATTTTAAGATGAAGAGTTTCAAAATCGCCATCATTGAATATAAGTTCTTCAATACTGATTATTCATATAAATAATTCTTCGTAACGCATAACACGTGACAGGAAAATATTTCCATCATATACCCATGGGCAGAACAATAGTAATACCAACAGACATGACCGGAGCGGTCACAACCAGATATGAAAATCAACGGTCAGTGA
>JAKPQU010000198.1 GCA_029555925.1 Bacillota bacterium | reverse complement strand
GTATTCTGATTAATAAGTTGAGAGTACCTCTATTTATTGTTATTAGTTCTATCCTGCTCTATGCCCCTCTTGACTGGGGTGGCCGTCATATGAGGGCTGCTACGATTGTTCATATTCTTGTTTTTTTCTTATTTGTTCTTGTAATATTTTTTAAACATAGAAATAATTTATATAAAACCCCCTATATGGCTCCCTTTATATTCCTCTTTGTTTTCTGGATGTTTGTATCCGTCTGTTTTTCCATATGTACAAGACCCAGTGTAGAAGAACTTATCAGACTGATGGATTATATGATACTCGCATGGTTAGTGGCGAGTATCAATGATAAAATATTATTAAAATCTGTAATTACAGTTATTATAATTACAGGGGCTATAGTCTCTTTTCTTGGTATTATTTTTTTATTATTCCCCGGTGCTCAGGATGCAAGAATGTATTCTACTTTTTATCAAAGTGATGCTCTTGCCGGTTATTTACTCATCCTTTTGCCTCTGACAATATCTATATCGAATGGTAAAGTGTCTTTCTGGCCAAAAGTTTTTCTTATGGTTTTGAGTGTAATATTTTTAAGTTCTCTTTTTCTTACCCAGTCACGTGGCGGATGGATAGCAGTTATTGCAGTCCTTCTTGTCCTGATTGCAGGTTTAAGAAAACATGGATTGGGACTGGTTCTTTTTAGATTATCCTTTTATATAATTTCTGCTATTATATTTGTTTATTTTTTCCCGTCTGTTACCTGTAATGCTCCTATAAGTGCTGTTATTGACAGAGCGGGAACTATAACCAATCTGGAACACTCTTCCGTAACTGCAAGATTTCAATTCTGGGTCGGTGCTGTAAAGATTGCTTTTGCCAATCCTGTCGCAGGTGTCGGCCTGGGGAATTTTGGACGTGTTTACCCCAGATTTCAGCAGAATGTTTTATATTTTTCTCATTATACCCATAATTATTATGCTCAGATTGCTGCTGAAACAGGAATAGCAGGTTTTATTTTTTTCATGCTTGTCATATGTACTATACTCTTCTGGGGATTTAAACTGATTTTAAAAGGCGAATTAATGAGTTATTATGAAATAGATACGGGAAATCTTGCTTCTTTAGCAGCTTCTATGCCTGTAGAACCTTCTAAACTGGCAGGATTACAGTCTCTGAAATATATAGAATTTAAAAGAGAGGATTTTATTAAAGAACTTGATAAATTTAATTTTACAAATGAACAAATAGAAACAGTATTATTTTATGTAGAAAAAAATTATTATATTATAGCTCTCGGCCTTTTTGCAGGATTATTAGGCTCTATGATGCATTCTTTTATTGATGTTGACTGGAATTTTCCTGCCATACCTCAATTGTTCTGGATTGAGTCAGGTATGTTTTTTGTTTTTATCTCATCCATGCTTCCTGAAAAAACATATAATTTTTTAAGTAACAGCCGGTTTATCCCGTCTCTTACCAGAGTTATTACTGTTATATGTTTAATCTGTTCAGTGTTTATATATCTATGTTTCTGGAAAGGCGAGATAGAAGAAGACAGAGCTACAGGATTGCAGGAAGAAGGGAATATTACCGAAACACTCTCATGTCTTGATAGAGCTATCAGATGGGATCCTTTAAACCCTGAATATCATAGAAGCAGAGGAAAACTTATTTTTTATCTCTACAAGTCTAATTCCAAACAGGAATATCTCAATTATGCCATAGCTGGACTTGAAGAGAGTGTATCTCTGGATCCTTATAAAGCGGCCTATCACAGTGACCTTGGCCATTATTATATAGAAAAATATTACATGTCCAATAAGGAATTTCTGGATAAAGCTATGGCACAGTTTAAATCTGCAATAGAAAATGATCCGGTTAATTATCCTCAGTTTTATATATCTCTTGCACAGATATATCTTTTAAAGGGTAACCATGATGAAGCCGAAAAAACTCTGATAAAAGGTGCCAGCATCATGAAAGATCTGAAAGATATAAACAGATTATGGTCTTTTAGAAAAGATACATTCAGAGACCAGATATTAACAGCTAATTCCAGTCTTGCCGATCTTTACCTGACTGTTAAAAAATTTGATTCTGCAAGAATATATTATTCCAGAGTTCTTGAAATTGCTCCGGATAACAGCGATGCTTTATATAGTATGGCACTTACCTTCTTTTCACAGGATAATTATAAACAGGCGGAAGCCTATCTTTTTGATTGTCTTGGTGCATCGTCTCTGTTACAAAAAAACGAGATTTTAAACTGGAAAGGTCTTCTTAAGAGCCTTAATGAGCATAAAACTCCTGCTGTAAATCGTATATATATGTTTCTTAAACCTGAGATGAGGAAAACTATTGCCAGAGCAGTTGATTATCCTGATAATGACAGCCAGTTATTACTCCTTGCTGCTTTAAATGAGATTATTAAAAGAAAGGATTTTTATGATAGAAATGCTTTCGGTAATTTAGATATAGGTGACGAAGGGAAAAGAATTATGGAAAAACCTATATCAGACCATTCGGAAATACAGAGATTAAACAGAATTATATTTGAGTATATTTATAAAAATGAAATTGCCGGCAGCGGAATTAATGAACATCCTGAAATTTATTATTTACTTGGTATATGTAAGAGCAAAGAAAAAAATTACATGGAAGCAAAGAAGTATATGGAACTTTCTCTTGCATTTAAAAGAGATTTTGTTCCTGCTTATATCGAACTCGGACAGTTTTACAGAGATGAAGGCCAGATTGAACTTGCCAGAAAATTATGGAAAAAAGGTCTTTCTATGGAACCTGATAACTCTGTTCTGAAATATTTACTCGGGGAAAAATAGTTAATTAACATGGTTGAGAGTTGAGAGTTTAATTTTAATTATCAACCTTCAACCCCCGGATAACTCGCCTGGAAAGTGTTAAGTTCTGACGGAAGGAATTATAGTTACTTTCATAACATTGTATAATTAATAACCTCGTAATGCGTAATGCGTGATGAGCATGGATTAAACCCGTTACGCGTACGATAAATTAAATTCTAATAAGTTATGAAATAGACTATATTTATAGTTTTTTATGTCTTTAACAGATAAGTTTATAAAAAGATTGTTTGATCTATCGATCTCCATAGTAGCTCTCTCTATATTTTTTTTGCCATCTCTGCTTATTTCTGTACTGATAAAGCTGGAAAGCAGGGGACCTGTGTTTTTTAATCAGGTGAGAGTAGGGAAAGATGGTAAAGATTTTTTGATGTATAAATTCAGAACCATGGTAGAAGGTGCCGAACATAAAGGAAAAGGTCTGGAAATCGAAAAGAACGATCCGAGAATAACACATGTTGGAAATCTGTTACGCATGACAAGTCTGGACGAATTTCCTCAATTTATAAATATATTAAAAGGTGAAATGAGTTTTATCGGCCCAAGACCTACCGTTCGCTCTCAGGTAGAAAAATATACGGAAAGACAGATGAGAAGACTCGAAGTAAAACCGGGCATTACAGGTCTTGCACAGGTCAGTGGAAGAAATGCTCTTACATGGCCTGAGAGGATAGAAAAAGATATAGAGTATATAGATAATTATTCATTATGGCTTGATATGAAGATATTTTTCAGAACTTTTTCCGTTGTTCTTTTCCCGAAAGATATTTATGGAAAAGACGGAAATAAAGGATTTTAAGTAGCGGTCAGCAGGTCAGATAAATAATCTGAAAAGCTGAAAAGCTGAATTGCTGAATTGCTGAATTGCTGAATTGCTGCAGAAAGGATATTATTTATGAATAAAAGAGTTCTTATTACAGGAGGAGCCGGTTTTCTTGGCTCCAATCTTTGTGATCTTTTTCTTATGAGAGGTTATGACGTTATATGTATGGATAACCTGATTACCGGTAATCTGGATAATATTGCCCATCTTTTCGGGAATGACAGATTTAAATTTATAAAACATGATGTTACAAATTTTATCCATGTAGATGGTAAGATAGATTATATACTTCATTTTGCATCACCTGCAAGCCCGATAGATTATCTTACCTTTCCAATACAGACTCTGAAAGTCGGTTCCCTGGGAACTCATAAGGCTCTGGGTCTTGCAAAAGAGAAAAAAGCTACTTTTTTGCTTGCTTCTACATCTGAAATATATGGTGATCCTCTTGTTAATCCTCAGGAAGAAACGTACTGGGGAAATGTAAACCCTGTAGGGCCAAGAGGTGTTTATGATGAGGCTAAAAGATTTGCCGAAGCCATGACTATGGCTTATAACCGTTATCATGGAGTGAATACCAGAATAGTTCGTATATTTAATACCTATGGCCCAAGGATGAGAGCTTCAGACGGCAGAGTTGTTCCTACCTTTATAAATCAGATACTTGACGGAGAAGATGTGACAGTTTTTGGCGATGGATTACAGACGAGGAGTTTCTGTTATGTTACAGATCTTATTGAAGGAATATACAGATTACTTCTTTCAGATGAAGTCAATCCTGTCAATATTGGTAATCCTGAAGAAAGAACAGTTCTGGATTTTGCCCGTTTGATTTTGAAATTAATGGACAGCAACAGAAAGATAATTTTCAAAGAACTGCCTCAGGACGATCCGAAGGTCAGGCGTCCTGATATTTCAAGGGCCAGAGAATTGCTGGGATGGGAACCTGTCGTAGACATAGAAGAAGGACTCAGGAATACTATAGAGTATTTTAGAAAGAGTAGAAAAGTGAGTTGTGAGTCGTGAGTCGTGAGTGGTGAAAAGTGAATAGTGAAGGGTGAAAAAGAAATCGTGCCTTGTGAGTCGTGAGTGGATACGCATCACGCATCACGCATCACGATTATAATACATCACTCATCACGAAGCCACGCGTCACGCGTCACGCATCACGAAACACCGGTTATAACTGATTTAAAAAGGAGATTAACATTTTATGAACAGACCTGCAATTTTAGGAGGTACTCCTACATTTTCACCTCCATTACCATTCGTTAAACCATTACTTCCTGTCTATGAAGATATGGAACCACAATTGAAAGATATGTTTTCATCAGGTATGCTTACTAAAGGTAAGTATCTTAAAGAATATGAAGGAAATTTAAAAGAATATCTTTCTGTAAGTAATGCTATAGGAGTCTCAAGCTGCACTCTGGGACTGGTAATGGTTCTTCATGCTATGGATTTGAAAGGTGAAGTGATTGTACCAAGTTTTACCTTCCCTTCAACAGTTCATGCCATTATGTGGAATAATCTGAAACCTGTATTTGTAGATTGCGATCCAGAAACATTCAATGTAATACCTTCTAAAGTGGAAGAAGCCATTACTTCACAGACATCTGCCGTCATGGCAGTACATATATTCGGAAATCCATGTGAAGTTGAAGCACTGGAAGATATTGCCATACGTTATGATTTAAAGTTAATTTTTGACAGTGCCCATGGATTCGGAAGCGAACTTAAGGGTAAGACCCTTGGAAAATGTGGTAATGCAGAGGTTTTCTCTACAAGTCCTACCAAGCTTTTAGTCACAGGAGAAGGCGGCGTAATAACCACTGAAGACGGAGAACTGGCAGAAAAAATAAGGACAGGTATTGAATACGGGAATCCCGGTGATTATGACTGTCTCTTTAAAGGACTTAATGCCAGACTTGCAGAATTTAACTCTTTAACAGGTATTTATTCTCTAAAACGTCTGAATGAAAATGCAGCATTGAGAAATCATCTGGTTTCACTTTATAAGAAATATCTTTCCCATATACCGGGTATTTCTTTTCAGAAAATCAATCCTTCTGGTAAGAGTTCTTATAAGGATTTTGCTATATTAATAGAACCTTCTTTCGGTCTCTCCAGAGATTTACTTTATAAAGCCCTTGAGGCAGAAGGAGTAACTACAAGGAAATATTTTTATCCCAATCATCGTCAAAAAGCCCTCAGAAATATAGATATGAACTGTAAACTGCCGTTTACGGATGAAGTATCGGAAAAAGTAATCTGTCTTCCTATTTATTCATCTATGACTGATGATACGATAAAAACTGTTTCGACTGTTATATATAATATTTATGAAGCAAGGGATGACATTAAAAATATTTAAAAATGTTTAACTGGCAGGAACAATTTTTTTTAATTATACTGGATATAATTCTTATACCTTCGGGTATTTTTCTGGCATTTTTACTCAGATTTTTTGAAGAAGACGACGGTCTTTATCTGATGTTAAAATGGGTTTCAGGTATAGAATTAGTAAAGATTATTATTTTTGTTTTATTCTGCATAACTATCTTTTACTTTTTCGGTCTTTATGGAAAAGTATGGCGTTATGCAGGTGTATCTGAAGTTGTTTCAATTTTTAACGGTGTTTCTTTATGCTTTATTTTATTTGCCATACCTGTTTTTGTTACGGGAGGAACTTTTTATCCCAGGAGTGTTATAATAATTGCCTGGATTATATGTCTCAGCCTTGTAGGCGGTATCAGAATGCTCCTGAAATGGGTAAGTTTACGGCAGACATTCAGAGGTTCATCCAGAAATCTGCTTATAGTGGGAACAGGTGATGAAGCAGAAGGATATGCAAGAGAAATTCTTCGTCAGAAGGATCTGGAATACAGGCCTGTAGCTTTTGTAGATGAAGATACTAGAAAGAAAAATGTGAAGATTCATGGTGTTCCTGTTCTTGGAGTAATTGATGATATTCCTTTACTTATTTCCAGGTATAAGATTGAGAAAATAACAATTGCCATCCCTGTAATTTCGCGGCAGCTTATAAATAAGATTCTTTCTATGGGGAGACAGATGGCCGTCGATATCTCTATTATACCATCCGTTTCAGAAATACTGGATGGCAAAGTATCCTTAACTCAGAGCAGAGAAATAAGAATAGAAGATTTACTGGGCAGAGAACCTGTTAAATTTGATAACCCTGAGATTGCCGAGTTTATAAAAGGACAGAATATCCTTGTAACAGGAGCAGGAGGTTCTATAGGGAGAGAACTCTGCCGGCAGATAATTAATTTTAAACCGGAAAGTCTTTATCTTTTAGGTCATGGTGAAAACAGTATTCACGAAAGCTATCTTGAGCTTATGTCAAGAGGATCTTCTGTAAAATTGAAACAAATAATATGTGATATTCAAAATAAAGAAAAAATTTATAAAATATTTGAAAAATATCATTTTACCGTTGTTTTCCATGCTGCAGCTCATAAGCATGTTCCTCTTATGGAAGACCATCCTGATGAAGCAATAGCAAATAATATTTTCGGTACAAGAAATCTGGTGGATGCTTCTGATAGATATGGCGTAAAGCATTTTGTCATGGTATCAACAGATAAAGCTGTAATGCCTTCCAGTATTATGGGAGGAACAAAAAAAATTGCTGAAAAAATAGTCAGAGCATATGCAGTAAATTCTGCGACAAAGTTTATAATAGTTCGTTTTGGAAATGTACTGGGTACGAGAGGAAGTGTTGTACATACCTTTAAACATCAGATAAGCCTTGGAGGGCCGGTTACCGTTACCCATCCTGATATGACCCGTTATTTTATGACTGCTCCTGAAGCAGTTTTGCTCATATTGCAGGCTGCTTCTATGGGGCATGGAGGAGAAATCTTCATACTTGATATGGGACGTCCTGTAAATATTCTTACCCTGGCCAGAAATCTTATTGAACTTTCCGGATATGATCCGGAACATGATATTCCCATAGTTTTTTCAGGTCTTCGTCCTGGAGAAAAATTAACTGAAAGACTTTATGATGAAGAAGAAGAACTTGTTAAAACTTCAAATTCTAAAATACTATCCGTAAAAACAGCTTCTCTGGACAGAGATAGAGTAATAAAGGATATACAGGATATAGAAATTTTTTTAAATAAACAGTCTTTTAATGATTTAATCAGAAAATTCAGAGAAATGGTTCCTACTATAGGATTGTCCGGAAGTAGTGATAAGAAAGAAATATAGTTAAGCCTTTACTTTTTAGAAATGTTCGTGATAAATATAGATAGATAGAATCTTTGACCGGAGGGATAGATTATGCAGATTGAAAGAACAGGTGATTACAGATTTTATTCATCTAATATTACAAATGTGAATGTATCTCAAAATACAACGAAGATTATAAAAGATAAAGACGAAAATAAACAGAATGTTGATAAAAAAGGGGATAAAAGTCAGGAACAGCCGCGGGAAAAGACTCCAGCTATAGATACAAAAGATAAGACTGATTTATCTATAGATGCACAGGCAGAGAATAAGGTTCAGAATGTTCAGGACAGTGATGTAGATAACAGAGTTAATGATGTGAAAAAATCTATAGATGAGGTTACACAGCCGGGCGGTAAGGCTGAAGAAAACCAGAAATCTTCTGGTGCTGCATCAATGGGAGGAGGACAGGGTGTCCATCACGTTCAGGGTGTGCAGCAGGGTGGCCAGCAGGGTAAGATCTCCGAAATAGGAGGCAATATGGCCAATAAGGTAGACGGTATAAAACAGGGTGGCCAGACAGGTTCTATAAACGAACTGACCGGTAATGTGTCTGCCATAAAGGAAAACCTCCAGGGGAAAAATGTGTCAAAAGCCAATGACATGGAAGAAAAGGTAAATGCTTTAAAGGAAACTCTGAATAAACATGCAGGAACTGAAAAAACAAAGGATATAAAGGACGGGGGAGAAGACAAATCGGTAAAGGAACAGAATAGGCCTGGAGATAAGGATAAATTACATGAAGCCGATAAATCTAAAGAAACAGATAAAACAAAAGAAGCCGGCAGAGGGACTGATGATAAAAAGGTAAATAATACAAAGGAAAATGAACCGGCAAAGGTTACAAAACCTGAGAATGCTCAGATTAATCAGGGAAAAGGCAATGAAGAAATAAAAGGTGAACAAAAGGGCATTGATGAAACAGACCCTCAGCAGGAACAGCAAAAAATACAAATGATGATGGAAGAAATTCATCTCAGAGGTATAACAAATATAAACAGAGCAGCAGAAGAAGCAGGATTCAGCATCAATCAGGTCAATGATGAGAATATAGGAGAAATATCAAAGGTTGCCAGAAGAGATATGCAGCAGCTTTTAAAGCCAGATCAGATTTATGGTATACCGGAGCATAATGAAAGAATTGGACAGAAGGTTGAAGACGGAGTAAAGAAGAAACTCGAAGAATTCCTCGGAAGAGGCGGAAATGAAGATGAACTGAAGGAAAAAGGCATGGGAAAGGAATAATAGCTCATGTTAAGTGCTTATAACGGTAAGTACCGTAACAGGTAAAATGGTATCCTTAAAAAGCTTCTGCCTGGCGGGCTCTGGAGAAGAAAAATTAGTTTTTTATATAGAATTAAAAATTAAATAAGGGCTAATTTATTGTTTGTAAAACAAATTAAATAAGGCAAATTATTTTTCTTCGTAAGAGCCTGTCAGGCAGAAGCTGATAAAGTGTAATAATTATATAAAGTTTTATCGGTACAGGGAAGTTCAGTTAAAGCTGACACGGTTCCCGCCACTGTGATCAGGGAGTGTCCCTGCAATATGCCACTCTCCATAGAGGGGAAGGCGCAGAGATATGATGATCTGAGAGTCAGGAAACCTGGCCGGTAGAAAAACTCTTGATTACCTTCGGAGAAAAGGGAAATGAGGGAAACCCCGTCTCAAAGAAGATGGGGTTTTTTTATTCTATAGAAAGGTAGATTTTATGAAGAAAATCATTCTGATAGTATCCATATTATTTATTTTTTCCGTTACGTTATGCCCGGGAAAGGACCTGTTCCCTGTGACTGTAACAGACAGTTCGAACCGGAAAATTACTGTTCAATCACAGCCCCGGAGGATTGTTTCCCTGAGCCCGAGCATTACTGAGTTACTCTTTTATCTCGGTCTTTCTGAAAAAGTGGTGGCCGTGGCAGGGCATTGTGACTATCCTCCCTGTGCATTAAAAAAACCGAAGGTAGGAGATGTAAATCTGAATATGGAAAAACTTATTGAATTTCATCCTGATTTAATTGTTGCAGATAACGGGCTTTCTGATAATTTACTCTCCTGTTCGGATTCTCTCGGGGCAAATGTTTTATTTTTAGATTCAACGGATATGGATGGTATATTTAATTCCATAATTCTTCTGGGAAAAGCTACAGGTGAAACAAAAGTGAGTAATCAGCTTGTTGTTTCATTAAAAGAACAGATAGAAAACATAAGAAAAAAAGTTCCCCGTAATAAAATAAAGGTTTTTGTGGAGATATGGCCTGAGCCTCTTATGACCGTAGGAGCTAAAAGTTTCATAAATGATATTGTAGCCCTTGCAGGAGGAATAAATATAGCAGGTGATATGGAAAAAAATGACATACAGATAAGCAGTGAATGGGTAGTGGAGAAAGATCCCAAGGTTATTATAGTTTCGACGCCGGGAACAAGAGACAGGGTAATGTCCAGAACTGCCTGGCAGCAAATATCTGCAATAAGAGAAAAACATGTTTATGAAATAGATCCTGATATTTTTGTCCGGCCAACGCCGCGTATTATTATGGCAATAAGACAGATATCCCTCTGGCTTAACGGAGAGGATTTTTAAGGAATGAAAAAACTTGTTTATATATCTATCCTTATTTTTATACTCCTTACACTCATCATCATTTCAATATCCCTGGGTTCAGTAAAGATAGGTGTCTATGAATTAATCAATATGTTTATATCAATAGGTTCCGGCAGAGAGAGAAATTTTTCGGAAGGACACTGGAATATAGTGTTTCTCATAAGACTTCCCAGGATTTTACTTGCCTGTCTTGTAGGTGCAGCCCTTGCCATTTCAGGAGCAACCTTCCAGGGATTTCTACGTAATCCCCTGGCAGATCCATATATAGTAGGCGTTTCCGCCGGTGCTGCCGTAGGTGCAGGGTGTTCTTTTCTTTTTAAACTGGACAGATTTTTTATTTCTCCCACACCTTTCTGTGCTTTTATGGGAGCAGTATTTACAGTATTTCTTGTATATCAACTGTCTCTTGTAAGAGGAAGAGTTCCTGTAGATACTTTTTTGCTTGCCGGTGTCATAGTAGGTTCTTTTTTCTGGGCTCTTGTATCATTTATTATGTTTTTAACAAATGAAGATCTCCATAAATTAATATTCTGGATGATGGGAAGTCTGTCGGAAAAAGAATGGTCTCATATTTTATTGATCCTTCCTTATTTAGCGGCAGGGAGTGTAACAGTCTGGGTTAATTCTAGAAGTCTTAATATTATGGCCCTTGGCGACGAATCAGCCCATTACCTGGGTTTGAATGTGGAAAGAACAAAATTAATCCTTATAGGTGCCGCATCCCTGATGACTGCTTCTGCTGTTTCCGTAAGCGGTATAATAGGCTTTGTAGGACTTATTGTTCCTCATATGGTAAGGATGATTTTCGGCCCGGATAATCGTATTCTCATACCTGTTTCTGCTATAACAGGTGCCATACTTCTGGTTTTTTCCGATACTATAGCCAGAACTCTTCTCTCTCCTGTAGAACTGCCTGTAGGTATAATTACCGCTTTACTGGGAGCACCTTTTTTCTGTTATCTTTTAAGAAAAAGAAAATTTTCTTTCTTCTGAAATACAGGAATACTCAATATTTTCTTACATAGTATAATCTTCGCGTCACGCTCACCCGTCACGCGTTACGAACCATGAGGTTTTACAGATGAATATATTTGAAATAAACGAAGTGACTTTCGGATACAGAAAGGATTTGATCCTGAAAAAACTTACCTTTCATATTTCGGAAGGGGAATTTTTATCTATTACAGGTCCCAACGGGACAGGTAAATCTACGTTACTTCGTATCATGTCAGGTTTTTTGAAGCCTTCCGAAGGTTCTGTAACATTTATGGGACATAACCTGGATACCTTCGATCAGTCTGAACTTGCAAAGCACATGGCCTTTGTTTTACAGGATTCTTTTATAAATTTTCCCTATACCGTAAGAGAAATAGTTAATATGGGAAGATTTCCGTTCCTTGGGACATTTCAGAATGAAAGTAAAGATGATAAGAATATAGTAAATACTGCTATGGAAAAAACAGGTATTTTAAACATGTCCGAAAGACCTGTAACAGAGCTCTCAGGAGGAGAACGTCAGAGGGTCATGATTGCAAAAGCTCTGGCGCAAAAACCTTCTGTCTTAATCCTTGATGAACCTACATCGAGCCTTGATATAAATTATCAGATTGACATTCTGGACACTATTAAATTATTAAATAGAGATGAACATATTACTGTAATCATGGTTGCCCATGATATTAATCTGGCATGCCAGTACAGTGACAGACTCTTATTACTCAGTAAAGGTTCTGTTTACGCTTCGGGGTCTCCTTCCGATGTTATTACGGAAGAAAATATTTATAATGTATTTTCTTTACATGTTAATATAGATAAAGAACCGTCGCGGGGATTTCCAAGGATATCACTTCTGTCAAAGATTATTTTATAATGACGGACAACAGGCCTGTCATTGTGATATTTTTTCTCCGTACCACCGGGTATCCGGATGGTTCCTGACTTATTTATATGAGAATCGTATTTCACGACTCACGACTCACGACTCACGATTTCTTTTTCACCCTTCACCCGTCACCCTCTTACGTTTTTTATTGTTTTACTATATATTCATATAATCTCTTTTCTGGTATAATACTTTATATGGAAAATACACCTGAAGGAGTGATATTTGGGGACGATATAAGGGAAGAAATAAGTGTTAATGGCAGGTCTTATTGCAGCAGTCTATCTTTATACTGTTGCTTCTACCTGCAGCAGCGGAATCCCGGACATTCTAACCCCGGCATCTGCTTCTGTCGGAATGCCCCATGCCCCGGGAGACCGTTATGATGGTTTTGTTTTCGGGTTTCGTCTCGTCAGGAGCTGTAAATAAATGGGAAAAAAGAAATTTTATGTAATATGGAAAGGGAAAAAAACAGGTATCTTTACCTCATGGGATGAATGTAAAGATCTTGTTCTGGGTTTTACAGGCGCAAAATATAAATCTTTCGAAACCATAGAACTGGCAAGAGAAGCCTTTTACGGTGACAGTAAAGATTTTATAGGGAAACATGTGTGTGAACTATCGGAGCAGGAGAAACTCAGGATTGGTGAGCCCGTTCTGAAGAGTATTTCTGTTGATGCGGCAGAAAATGATGACATTGTAGAATACAGGGGAGTAGACACAGAAACAGGCCATATTATCTTCAAACAGGGGCCTTTTGAAGGAGGAACAAATAATATAGGAGAATTTCTTGCCATAGTCCACGGTCTTGCCTATCTGAAAAAGACTAACAGCACCATACCTGTCTACAGTGACAGTATTACTGCCATAGGATGGGTTAAAAATAAACGGGCAAATACCAGAATGGAAAGGAGTCGAAAAAACGATAAATTATTTGATCTTGTAGACAGAGCAGAAAAATGGCTCTCAGAAAACAGTTACAGCAATAAAATATTGAAATGGGAAACAAAAGCGTGGGGGGAAATCAGGGCTGATTACGGAAGAAAATAATATTTTTGTCGAAGAGTCGCGTGACGCTGTCGCGATATACCAGGAGGGCATTTTATGAAAAAAACGTATCTATCTTTATTTTTCAGTATCTTTTTTATCCTGTGTCTGTCAGGTTTTTCTGTATCTGCAGAGATTACTGTTGTAAACATCGATTATCTGCCGGAAATATTCCCTGTCTACTGTGTACTCGGAAGCAAAATCTTTGCTGAAGGTGACGGGCTTTTTGTGTGGCAGATAAAAAATACGGGAAAAAAAGAAGAAACTATAAAAGTTATGAGTCAGGTTATGGATTACAGTAACCCTGCAACTCAGATGGTAACACTGAAACCGGGAGAGGTTAAAACTGTAGGGCAGTTCCCTGTATTCAATGATAAAATCCTCGATCTTCCGGAACAAAAACTCTGTTCCGCAACATTTAAAATTGTTAAGGGCAATGATGTAATATATGAAGAAACTAAAGAAATGACTCTTCTCGCCACAGATGAGTTGATCTGGGGCATAGATACTGATTTTGATATGTCTTTTTTGCTCGCTGCCTGGGTTACCCCCAGAGACCCTGTAATAGGGGAGATTTTGAAAAGAGCAAAAGAAAAAATGCCCGATAGAACACTCAGCGGTTATCAGAGAGAATCAGCAGAAGACCTGCTTGCTGAAATGGATGCAGTATGGAAAGCAGTGCAGGATCTCGGCATTTCCTATGTTTCCAGTACTGTATCCTTTGGCGCAGGTTATACTCAGAGGGTAAGACTTCCAAGAGAAAGTATCAGAGAAAAGTCTGCAAACTGTGCTGACGGAACAGTTCTTCTTGCATCGGTTTATGAAAATCTGGGATTAGAACCCCTCCTTGTTGTTACGTCAGACCATGTATATTTAGGTGTAAAATCTGCATCAGGCAGTCAGGATGCCTATTATATAGAAACAACTATGCTTGGAGGTTCTACCTTTCAGGAAGCTGTCGATGCAGGATATGAAAATTTCCAGGAACTGGCAAAATTAAAGGAAGGCACAGATTATGTGATAATAAATGTAGTAGACTTAAGAGGAGAAGGTATTACTCCTATACCGGTAAAAGGAGATGTGCCTAATATTTAGACGACGACAGATGCAAACGCTTCTGTGAGTATCCGTCGTAACGCGTGACGGGAGCAAATATGTAATGGTTATAAAAAATCCTGTATTATAAAGCTTAATGAATAGCCATATCAGATGGTTAGAATTATCCTCGCGTCACGCGTCACGCGTCACGATTGTAAAGATTGGAGGAATTAATATGAGCAATGAAGAAGAAAAAACAGTTTATGCTCTTCAAAACCCGGAAAATGTAAGGAAAATGTATAAAGCTCTTGCCATTATCGGCGAACATTTAGATGAATTTAAAGCAGATATGGAGGAGAAAAGCAGGGATATGGAAGAGAAAAGCAAGGGAGATGAACGGCTTAATCAGTCAGAGCCTGCTGTGAAGCAGGGGCTGTAAGAATCTGGTAAATTATGGCTATTGTCCTCGCGTCACGCGTCACGCGTCACGCGTCACGATTATAAATATAAGCGGAGGTATGATTATGAATTATAAGAGATTAATTGTGTTCTTTTTGTTAATATTTCTCCTGTCCACAATGATTGTAAATGCGTCTGAGATGTTTGATGCCATAAAAAGCGGTGAAATTACAAAAATAAAATTAATACTTGGAAAAAAACCGGAAACAGTAAATATTCTGGAAGACAACAGAACTCCTTTGCATGAAGCGGCAGGAAATGCCAGAAAAGAAGTAGCAGATGTTATTGTTGATTTACTTCTGTCAAAAGGAGCTCTTATTAATTCAAGAGATAATGAAGGCAAAACCCCTCTTTTCTGGGCAATACAGAATAATCGTAAAGAAATAGTGGAATTACTTATATCTTCAGGCGCAGAAGTTAATGTGAAAGATAATTCAGGTAAAACACCACTTCATATGTCTTCACAGCAGGGACGAAAAGAGATATCCGAATTACTCATAGGTAAAGGCGGAATACTGGATGCCAGGGATTTTGAAGGGAAAACCCCTCTTCATCTTGCTGCCAATAACGGCCGTAAAGAAGTTGTAGAATTACTTTTATCTAAAGGTGCCGATGTAAACTGGAGGGATAATTCCGATAGAACTCCGCTCCATCTTGCATCTCAGAACGGTTATACAGATACGGTAGATTTTCTTTTATCAAAAAATGGAGATATAAAAGTTAAAGATAATGAAGGAAAAACCCCTCTTCATCTATCCTGTCAGAGTTGCAGAAAAGGTGTTGCCGAACTGATTTTATCAAAAGGAGGAGACGTAAATTGCAGAGATAATTCCGGAAAAACTCCTCTTCATCTTGCTTCTCAGAACGGTGCAAGAGAAATAGTTGAATTACTTTTATCAAAAGATGCAGATATAAAGGTCAGAGATAATGAAGGAAAGACTCCTTTCCATCTGTCGTGCCAGAATTGCAGAAAAGAAGTTGTTGAATTGCTTTTATCCGGAGGCTCTGACATAAACTGGAGAGATAATGCCGGGAAAACCCCTCTTCATCTTTCTGCTCAGAACGGTGCAAAAGAAATAGTTGATTATCTTTTATCAAAAGGTGCAGATATAAAGGTCAGAGATAGTGAGGGAAAAACTCCTCTTCATCTTTCTGCTCAGAACTGTAGGATGGAAAATGTAGATTTTTTATTATCTAAAGGTTCTGATATACATATGAGGGATAATTCTGGAAAAACTCCCCTTCATCTTGCAGCTCAGAATGGTGCAATGGAAGTAGTGGATTACCTTTTATCAAAAGGGGGAGATATAAATTCCAAAGACAGTGAAGGAAAGACTCCTCTTCATCTTTCCGCACAGAACAGCCGTAAAGATGTGTCAGATTTACTTCTGTCCAGAGGTGCCGAAATTGATAGTAAAGATACTGCCGGAAAAACTCCCCTTTTCTGGGCCTGTCAGAACGGGTCGGCAGAAGTAGTTGAGTTTCTTGTATCTAAAGGTTCTGATGTTAATTTCAAAGATAATTCCCTGAGAACTCCACTTTTTTATGCCGTACAGTACGGACGTATAGAGATAGTTGATTTCCTTGTAACTAAAGGTGCAGAGGTAAATATAAAAGATAAGAATAATGTTACTCCTATGAAAGTGGCAACGGAAAAAGCCGGCAGTGATATGGTGGAATTACTGAAAAAATACGGCGCAACTGAATAAGATTGATTTTTAAAAATACTGCAGAGGGGTTTGATGTCTGTCAGACCCCTCTGTCCTAAAATCAGACTGTTTTTTATGCTTATCTGTGCCGATATGTAAGAGATTAAAGGAAAAACTGAATTTGTATAAAGAGGTGAACAATATGAAAACTTACAATATAGGAATAATAGGTTACGGAGGCTTCGGAAAATTTCTTCATTTTTCCTGGGAAAAACTTTCAAATGTAAAAGTCCTTGCAGTATCGGATCAGAATATTTCATTGAAAAGTGATAAAATAGAAAGATTCTATAATAACTGGCATGACCTGTTAAATGATAATGATATAGATATAGTTTCAATTGTAACACCTCCGTCTTCTCATGCTGAAATAGCCTGTGAGGCTATGGAAAAGGGAAAGCATATATTAATAGAAAAACCTCTTGCCATAACAATTGAAGATGGCAGAAAGATTATAGAAAAGAGAAATGAAACAGGCAGAATTGCGACAGTTGATTATATAATGAGATTTAACCCTGTCGTAGAAGCCCTCGGGGCTTTAAGTCATGGAGGTTTTCTTGGAAACCTGAGAAGGGTAAATGTGGAGAATTATGCTCAGGACAGCTCTCTTCCATGTGATCACTGGTTCTGGAACAGTAATATATCAGGCGGTATCCTTATAGAACATGGCGTTCATTTTATAGATCTGGTAAACAGTCTTACAGATCAGAAATTCACTTCTGTTCATGGTATGTCTTTTTACAGAAATGAAAAACAGGAAGATCAGGTTATGGGAAATGTTCTTTATGACAGGGGGCTTATTGCCACTCATTATCATTCTTTTGCATGTCCTGATTTTTTTGAGATTACAACAATCCTGTTTGCCTTTGATCTTGCCAGAATACATGTAGAAGGATGGATTCCTCTATGGGGAAAGATAAGCGCTCTTGTAAATAAAGAAACAAAAGAAAAACTTTCCCTGTTGCCGGGATTTAAAATTCAGAGTTCCATACCTGTGAAATCAAATAAAATATATTGCAGTGGTGTGGAATATTATGTGGAAGAAATGATTTCAGGAAGTTTTTATATAGGTCTTCAAAAAAGTGAAGTTTATTCTAACTGTGTCTGCGCCGTAATGGCTGATCTTATCAAAGCAATTGAAGAGCCGGGACATTCCCTCAGAACTAAATTAGAAGACGGCATTACCAGTCTTCAGATAGCTGTTCTTGCCACGAAAGAGGCAAAGCATGGAAAAGGGGAGATGGGCAAGTAATTATTTAAATATTTATTAAATGCTTATGGTCAGATCAGTAAAATTTACTTTGCAGTGAAAAGAAGATGACATTATCCACTGTTCGTTTTTTACTGATTCATATAAAGGGGATGATTTAATTGAAGCTAAAAAAAAGAATGATTTTACTGCTTTTAATATTTACCTTTACCATGTTTGTAGATTGCCGTGGTCAGGAAACATCTGTCCCTTCCGCTCCCGGCAGTTATAACTGTTCAATGAATTGTGATGGCATAGAAAGAACCTATTGTCTTCACATACCGCCTTCATATGATAAAGCCGTGGCAGTTCCCCTTGTAATAGCACTTCATGGCCTCGGAGGAACCGGTAAAGGTATGAATAAACTGACAGGATTTAACGATGTGTCTGATAAAGAAGGTTTTATTGCAGTGTATCCCGACGGTATAATGAAGATGTGGAAGTGTGATGGTAGATTGAATAAACAGAGTGATCTTCAGTTCATATCATCTCTCATAGATAATATTTCTACCGTTTTAAATATAGACAGAAACAGGGTTTATGCTACAGGTATGTCAAACGGTGGTTTTATGTGTATCTATCTTGCCAGTAATCTGTCCGATAAGATTGCTGCCATTGCTCCTGTCGGTGCTACTATGACAGACTATCAGTATAATAATTTTTCCCCTCCGGTGTCTGTTCCAGTATTGATAATGGACGGAACAGAAGATCCTCTTGTACACTGGGAAGGCGGTGAAATTACACTTTTTTCCAGAATGAAGGTTGGAAAGGCAAAATCTGTAGAGGATACAGTAAAATTCTGGGTTAATCACAATCACTGTTCACAAAAACCTTCTGTCAGATATCTGGAAGATAAAGCTCCTAAGGATGGAACAAAGGTCAGATGTGAGATTTATGCCGGAGGTACCAATGGAAGTCAGGTAATTCTTTATGCCATTGAAGGCGGAGGACATACATGGCCGGGAGGTCTTCAATATATGTCTGAAGATAAGATAGGTAAGACATGCAGGGATATTAACGGCAGTCAGGTTATATGGGAATTTTTTAAATCTGTGAGGAAAAGTGAAAAGTGAGTAGTGAAGGGTGAGTAGTGAGTGGATACGCATCACGCATTACGCATTACGCATCACGATTATAATGCATCACGCATTACGAAACCACTCGTTACGCGTTACGCGTTACGTGTCACGATAGCATATATGCATTATTTATGCTTACCTCAATAAAGGGGGCTTTTATATAAACAAGTTACAGGACATAATTTCACCGAGGCTTATCTTCTGGGAACTGACACAGAGATGTAATCTTCGATGTGTTCATTGCCGGGCTTCTGTAAGTCCGTACCCTCTGCCGGGGGAATTAACAGGAGAAGAAATAAAAAAAGTAATAGACGAGCTGGCTGTCTTCGGGAAGCCGGTAATGGTTCTTACGGGAGGAGAGCCTCTTTACAGAAGTGATATATTTGACATAATAGATTACGGGATAAAGATGAATTTCCCTGTTGCTCTTGCTACAAACGGTACCCTTATAGATGAGGCTATGGCAGATAAAATCGTATCTTCAGGAATAAGAAGGGTAAGTATAAGTATAGACGGTGCATCTCCTGCGACTCATGACGGATTTCGGGGAATTGCCGGCTCTTTTCAGGATACTATGAAAGGATTCAATAATCTGAAAAAACTTGGTATGAGTATTCAGTTCAACACCACCATAACAAGGCATAACTTCAGAGAAATACCGGATATTTTAAATATGGCTGTGAACCTCGGGGCAGATGCTCTTCACGTATTTCTCCTCGTCCCTGTCGGATGTGGTGTGGAGCTTTCAAAAGAACACCAGATAACACCTGATGAATATGAGGATATTCTCAACTGGTTTTATGAACAATCAGAAAAATCTTCTGTGCAATTAAAAGCTACCTGTGCTCCTCATTATTTTCGTATTATGGCTCAGAGAGGAAAAGAAGGAGTGAAAAGAGATAATAGAGGCCATGGTATGTCAGCTATGACTAAAGGCTGTCTTGCCGGAAGTGGTATCATGTTTATATCTTCTACAGGAGATGTAAGGCCATGTGGCTATCTTCCTGTAAGCGCAGGAAATATAAGAGAGAAAAAAATAGAGGAAATATGGAAACATAGCAACATATTCAGAGAACTCAGAAATCCGGATAACCTGAAGGGTAAGTGTCTTGCCTGTGAATTCAGACATATCTGCATGGGGTGCCGTGCCAGGGCATATGGAGAATGTGGAGATTATATGGGTGAAGAACCATTTTGTTCTTATATACCGGCTAAATTAAGGAACAGAAAGGATGAGTTAAATGGATACAGGAGATAAAGAAGTAATAGAAATACTTTCACTTGTTGAAAAATTAAAATCTCCAATGTTTGCAATCCGCGACGGAGCTAAAAAGGAACTTAAAGGACCTAAAAAAGATCTGGCGTTCAAGGTTCTTTTGAAAATAATCTCTGAAGACAGTGATGAATACAGGAGAGCAGGAGCTATAGAAAGTTTGCTTCTATTGCCTGATGTAAACAAAACTCTACCTATTATAGAAGCTCTGCAAAAGGATAGATCTTTAATTGTAAAGGAAAAAGCCATAGGTGCTCTCGGAATATTAAAAGATCCTGACAGTATAGGTACTGTTATAGAAGCTCTTAAATCTTCTGAGAAAAAAATAGTTCTTAAAGCTATATGGGCTCTGGGAGAGTTCAGAGATCCGAGAGCACTGGAGCCATTTAAACATTTGATTGAAACTACAGAAGATGTAGAACTTAAAAGACAGTTGAAACTTGCTTTCGCCAGGGCTTTCCCTGATATAGATGTAAAGGTAGAGAAAACTGATGAGGAAAAGAAGAAAGAACTGTCCAATAATGTAAATAAGATTACAACCTTTATTACAAACTGGAAAGTAATAGTTGTAGCAGTTTTTTTACTGACCCTTCCTTTTTTAATAAAACTTTTACTTGGAACAACAAGTTTCTCCTTTACGAAACCACAGCTTACAAAAGAACTTTACAGAGAAAAGATTACTTCTATTATGAACAAGAAAAATCAATATGTAAGTGATTTTAAGAATAATCTGGAGAAAATATATGTAAAGGAAGGATCTGTTATAAATCAGGCTCAGCCTATGGAATTATGGGGTTACAGCGATAAGTTTATGGGATTGAAAAGAGAAATAGATAGTTTTACTCCGCCTGATGAATATAAAGATATAAATAAAAATATAATAGAAAATATAATTGTTTACGCTGAGATTACGACCTATTCCGGAAATATGTATACAAAGATTAAAGTTGAACAATCCATGAGCTATAAAGAGCTGATGCAGGATATAGAGAAACAGATAAAAACAGCAGATAAGAATATATCTCTGTTACTGAATGAATTGAAAAAAAACAGATAATTACGGATTGTATTTACTGACCCGTGCATAAGCATGTAATAAACGCAATCGTCTTGACTTGGAAAATATGCCTGTGTTATAATTTTTTTCTGAATCTAATATTATACGATAATTTATTATAGTTAGTTTCATAACTATCCATAAATAATGACCTCGTAATGCGTAATGCGTGATGCGCAGGGATTAAACCCGTCACGCGTTACGCGTCACGACGACTTGAATTCTAATAAGTTATGAAATACACTATAAAAAGATGGTGCAACAATGTCTTTAGAGAAAAAATGTTTGATTATTTTTGACTGTGATGGAGTAATAGTTGATTCCGCTCCCCATTATATAGAAATATATGATAAGATATGTACTAAATATAACAAAAAGTTTCCTGTAAAAACACTGGAAGAATTTCGTAACTGGTATGATTCGAAATGGGAGAATAACTTTTACAGACTCGGGTTTACAGAGAAAGATATACCGGATATTCTGGATTATGAGAATAAAATTGTAAATTATGATGACCTTACGTTATTTGATAATATGAAAGAAATTCTCCTGGAGTTAAATAAGGATTATTATATGGGTATTGCTTCAACTACAGCGGAAGAAAAAATAAGAAAAAAACTCGAGCAGGAGAATCTGTATAATATTTTTTCCATAATTTCGGGAGGAGATGACGGCATAAGTGAAAAGGAAATGAAAATAAAAAAAGTTATGGATTATTTTAATTTTTCTCCTGATAAATGTGTTATGATAGGTGATACAGTTATGGATATTGTAAGTGCGGAAAAACTGGGGATAAAATGTATTGCCCTTTCATGCGGATGGAATTCTGCTGAGATACTTGAAAAAGCATCTCCCTATATTATTATAGAATCCCATAGAGAACTTTTGCCGGCTGTGAAAAGCATTTTTGCTCTGAATAAAGGAAGTTTATATAAATAATTTATGTCATATGTCACAAAATTTTAACATTATGAGGTAGGTGAACTATGAAAAACAGAAGAGTTGTTGTAACAGGGATTGGAACAATATGCTGTAATGGAGTGGGAAAAGATATATTTTGGAAGAGTCTTAAAGAAGGTGTGTCAAATATTGATAGAATTACATCCTTCGATCCTTCTTCTCTTTACAGCCAGGTTGCAGGAGAAGCCCGGGACTTTAATCCTGCAGATTTTATGGACAGTAAAGAAGCAAAAAGAATGGGTCGTTTCAATCACTTTTCCCTCTGTGCTGCCCAAATGGCTCTGGAAGATGCACATCTTACAGTTACAGACGATATAAGTACATCTACAGGTGTTCTTATAGGAAGCTGTTTCGGAGGTATGATAACCTTTTACGAACAGTATCAAAAATTTATCGAAAAAGGTGCTTCCAGAATAAGTCCTTTCTTTATACCTATGTTGATAAACAACATGGCTCCCGGACAGATAAGTATAAATTTTAATATAAAAGGCCCCAATTACAGCATAGCTTCTGCATGTGCCACAGGCGCTCATTGTATTGGTGAAAGTTTTCGTCTTATCAGAGAAGGTGTAGTGGATATAATGGTTGCAGGAGGTACTGACACAGTAGTTCATCCTTTAATCATGGCAGGTTTTGGTAATATGAAGGCACTTACAGGCAGAAACAGTGAGCCGAAGAAAGCATGCAGACCTTTTGATAAGGGCAGAGATGGTTTTATAATGGCAGAAGGTGCAGGAATTCTTATTATAGAATCCCTGGAATCTGCAAAGAGAAGAAATGCTCCTGTATATGGAGAAATAATAGGTTTCGGAATGAATGCCGACGGTCATCATATTACTGCCCCTGACCCGGAAGGGAAAGGCGCACAAAGAGCTATGAAACTTGCCCTTCACGATGGGAATATAAGGCCGGAACAGGTTGATTATATAAATGCTCATGGTACATCAACGCCATACAATGATCGTATTGAGTCCTATGCCATAAAACAGGTTTTTGGCTCTCATGCCGATAAACTGGCAGTAAGTTCGAATAAATCAATGATCGGTCATACAATGGGTGCAGCAGGAGCAATCGAATTTGCAGCTACATTGCTTACCCTGAAGGAAAATATAATACCTCCTACTATTAATTATGAAGAACCTGATCCTGATTGCGATCTTGATTATGTTCCAAATAAAGCGAGAGAGCAGAATGTACATATTGCCATGAGTAATTCCTTCGGTTTTGGCGGAGTAAATGCCATACTGGTGGCAAAGAAATATACAGATTAGGCTTGGCAGGCGAAAGTCTTAAAGATAAATAAAAACTCTGTTCGAGGTGAATTTTTCAGTAAAAATGAATCTAGTCGAAAAAAAAGCTATCCTTATTGCTTTTACCGTGTCAATCATGTATAATTAACGGCAAATGAATTTTTTTTAGGGGTGTGATTTATGCAAAAAAGTAAAAAACTGGGAATTTTAGTAGGAGGAGGCCCCGCGCCAGGAATAAACTCTGTTATAAGTGCTGCAACAATAGAAGCTATAAACAATGGTTACAGTGTTATCGGCATATACGAGGGATTTAAATATCTTGAACAGGGAAAAAAAGTTATTGAATTTCTTAATATTCCAAAGGTCAGCAGAATTCATCTCACAGGCGGGAGTATACTGAAAACTTCAAGGACAAATCCTACCAGAAGTGAAGATCGTCTTAAAAACGTCGTGGAAACCCTTAAAGATATGGAACTGAATTATCTTGTTACCATAGGCGGCGACGATACTGCCTTTGGTGCCATGAAGGTTTCCGAGATGGCTGAATATATGGGGTATGATCTCAGGGTTGCCCATGTACCGAAAACAATAGATAATGATTTACCTCTTCCTGCTGGTATACCTACCTTTGGATTTGAAACAGCCAGAGCAGAAGGTGCAAGACTTGCATCTATTCTTGCAGAAGATGCAAGAACTTCAGGAAGATGGTATGTTGTAATCTGTATGGGCAGAAAAGCAGGACATCTTGCCCTGGGAATAGGTAAATCAGCAGGTGCTACCATTACTCTTATACCTGAAGAATTTAACGGCAGAATAACTTTGAAACTTCTGGTAGATCATATTACATGTTCTATAATTAAAAGACTCGCAGTTGATGCAGGATATGGTGTGGCGCTCCTGGCGGAGGGATTTTTAGAATTTATAGACATAAAAGAACTGGAAGCATTGCTTACGTCTCATGAATCTCTGGAAAGAGATGAATACGGACATATAAGACTCTCTGAACTTAATTTTTCAGATATTATAAAAACAGCAGTTAAAAACAGACTCAAAGAGTTCGGTATAAAAATACGTCTTGTAGATCAGGAATTCGGTTATGAACTCAGATGCGTTAATCCATGTGCTTTCGATATAGAATATACCCGTAATCTCGGATATGCTGCTTTTGATTTCCTGAGAAGCGGAGGCAAAAATGCCCTTATTTCCATTCAGGGTGATCAAATAGTTCCTATGCCGTTTAAAGAAATATTTGATCCTGAAACTAAAAAAACCAGGGTCAGATATGTAGACGTAAATTCACTGTCCTTCAAGATAGCTACTGAATATATGATAAGACTTGAAAAGAGCGATTTTGAAGATGAAGAACAACTGGCAAAACTCGCTCAAATAGCTCATGTGTCTCCTGATAAATTCAGAGAGGAATTTGAATATTTAGTTAAGTAGCGTTCAGCAGTCAGCGGTCAGCAGTCAGCAATAACAAAAGTCTTATGTTTTAGCTGATAGCTGATAGCTGATAGCTGATAGCTAATATACAAATTCTTCTATCCTTGGTAGAATATGAAGTTCTTTTATCAGGCGAAGATAATCTTCATCTGTTATGTTTTCCTGTGGTTTTTCGCTCAATACCAGAAGAATTGCTTCTAGAACATTGGTGCCAAAAGAGCGTCCTTCTATATCAGGTGTTGTGGTAATTAATTTTGACACCTGTCTTTTCCTAAGTTCCTCTATATCGGCAGGTGTTATGGTGTTTGTTATTATTATCTTGCCTGAAAGAGATGATGGCATATATTTTCTGATGAAATGATAGTCTCCGGCAATAATGGATGATTCCTCGTAGTATTTATGGTATTTTTTTACCGGTTCTGAGTCCTGTTTTTTCCCTACAGGATAGATCATACTTATAGGTAGTTTACATACCTCCGGTAGTATTCTGTCAGCCTGAATTTCAAGCTCTTCAAGGGAATAGACAGGTTTATCCACATCAAGAGTAAACATCATATCTCCGAAGGTTACATTTGCTCCGCATTCTACGAGAGAAGATGCCATGCCGAACCTGTCCATGGCACATACCATAAGTACTTTTTTATCTTTAATATTTATAATATTTTCTCTGACCAGGTATATAATTGTTTCTCTTTCAAGAGAATTTTTGAGGCTGCTTCCGTCTAAAACAGGGGTTCTTTTTACTGCTTCTTTAAGTCTCAGGCCATCTCTTAATGCATATCGTCTGGTTTTGGAGTAAAGATATATATCTATTCCACCCAGGCCTATGGCATCAACATTGCCGTCAAGCTCTTTTAAAACAGTGAGAGCCGTTTTAAAATCTCCGTCTGTACCTATACGACTTATATCAAAATCTATATTTAAAAATCTACTCTTTACATGGTGGTCTCTTTTAGATGAACCGAGACTTACACTTACTATTTTTTTCATTAAAATAGTGAAAAGTGAAAAGTGAAAAGTGAAATATATTCACTTTTCACCTCTCACTTTTTACTTTTCACCTCTCACCTTATCACAGATTTGTTTAATTTCTGCTTCTCCTATGGAACGGTCAAAACTTCTGAAACCTGCCAGTTTAAATCCATGTTTTTTTGCCAGTTTTCCTATTTCTTCTATTTTTTCTATTGAAATCTTTCTTCCGAGACTATAACATTCATATCTTTTTTCAAGAGCCAGGAGTATCGTTTCTGACATGCATGCAAGGGCAACCCCTTGAGGGTAACCGAAATCATACCCGAAATCTACATGGCCCGGCACCTGTACAAGGCCTCCTTCTATAACCAGCACGTCCGGTCTGAAAGTTGCCACTTCTCTGCATACATCATGGGGGAGTGCCACGTCACATATAACAGAACCGGATTTTGGGTCCTGTGGATGTATTATTCCATGAAGACTGTTTGTTGCAGAAATAACTATATCACTTCTCTTTACGCTGTTGTGAACATCTGTAGAGAAGGTAACATGGATATTTTTCTGTTCTTTAATAACATCGGACTGTTGTTCCATTCTTTTGGTGCTTCTTGCTACAAGTATCAATTCTCCTACTTTATCAGAAAGTATGTATGAACAGGCGCTGCCTATGGAACCTGTTGCACCTATAACGGAAGCTGTCGAATTTTTTACATCAATATTCATTAATTCTGCAGCTTTCAATGTTCCTTCGATTGCCATGGCAATTGTTAAACTGTTGCCGCTTGTAACAGGAATTGACAGGTTTCTGGAAACTGTTTCTCCGGCGTCTCCAACAACAGATGTATAAGCTCCCAGACCAAGTATTCCGGCCCCTAAATCTTCGGCTATATGACCTGTTTCTATTATTTTCTGATATACTTTTTCTCTCGGAAGGGAAAGAAACTGGCCGGGGAAGAGGGGACATGTGAGGAACCATCCTTCTGCCTCCACTCCTGTAGCTGATTTTATGCCGGTAATATGAGATGCTTCGTAGGGAGGCATCCATTCAAGCATTTTTTCAATAAGTTCAATTCTTTTATTTGCTGCTTTTGGTTCTACACGTATTACATCCTGAAGATCTATAGGATGTATAATGAATGCGAAATTTTCCACTAAATCTGTCCTTCTTCGATTGCTTTTTTCATTCCTTCGAGCATCATAAGAGAATTTTCTCTAACTTTAACTATTAAAGTGGGGCCAATGAGTTCCTCCAGGGCTGGAATGCCGAAATCAAAATCAACTCCCAGTATAACTTCCGTTCCTTCCGGTACAGGTTTGAAGATCCACTGACCTTCAAATTTGTCCAGATCTCCTTCTATAAGTTTGTAGGTAATAGTCAGGCCTTCCGTGTCAAAATAATCTATTTCTTTCCAGTATATAGGTGTTCCGTCTACATTTGTTTCCCAGTCGGTAATAGTTTGATTTTCTTTTCTTTCTATTACGGTGACAGAAGAAACATCTCTCATGTAGTCAGGATATTTTTCCATATTACAGGCCAGCTTATATACCGCTTCAGGCCTTGATTTTATAATTATTGATGTTTCAACGTAAGGCAAAATTCAGACCTTTTTCAGGTATTCACCTCTTTCACGACTCACTATATCGAAAGTGTCTTTTTGGCTTCCTTTATAGCTTCTTCCAATATGACTATGACTTTATCTATTTCTTCCTCCGTTATAATAAGAGGAGGTTCAAACCTTATGACCTTTGGCATATTCAATGTATATCCTGCTGTTACTCCTCTTTTTACCAGGGCAGGTATAAGTGCTCCTCCTATACCTTCTTTTGTGAGTTCTACACCTATGAGTAATCCTTTGCCTCTTACTGAATGTATCACTTCAGGATATATATGTTTGAGTGCCAGGAGTTTATTTAAGAGATATGCTCCTGTAACTGCCGCTTTTTCAGGCAGTCTGTCTCTTTTAAGTATTTCTATTGTTTTTATGGCTGCAACACATGCCAGAGGGCTTCCTCCGAAGGTTGAAGTATGGATAAGAGGATCGGTTTTAAAGCAATTCCATACATGAGGTTTTGCAATGAAAGCGCCTGTGGGAATTACTCCTCCCCCGAGAGCTTTTGCTACAGTCATTATGTCAGGTACAACCCCGTAATGATCTACTGCAAACATTTTTCCCGTCCTTCCGAGACCTGTTTGAACTTCATCTGCTATGAGGAGAATATTTCTTTCGGTGCATATTTTTCTTATAGAAGGCCAGTAATCATCAGGCGGTACTATAATACCTCCTTCTCCCTGTATAGGTTCCAGGATAAGTGCTGCAGTATGTTCATTTATAGTTTTTTCTAAAGCTTCCGTATCGCCGAAGGGGATATATACAAGTGGTTTATCTTCTTTTTTTAAACCTGTTTTTCCTGTAACTCCCATGCCATGAAAAGCATTTATAGCGGATATGACCTGAGTTTTTCCTGTAGCAAGCCTGGCAATTTTCAGTGCACCTTCAACTGCTTCTGCGCCGCTGTTACATAAGAAAGAAAAGGTAAGATCGCCGGGAGTAATTTCTGCAAGTAATCTGCAAAGCTCAGCGAGTGGTCTGGAAAAGAACAGTTTTGATGACATAGCCATTTTATCCAGTTGCTCTTTAACAGCCTGAATAACTTCAGGATGTCTGTGGCCGAGAGAAAATACACCATATCCTCCTGCACAGTCTATATAAGATTTCCCGTCTATATCCCTGATGTAAATCCCTTCGCCGGTCCATTCAACAGAATTATAGCCTGCAAATTTATAAAGCCTTGCAAGAGAAGGGTTGTGAAAATGCTGATAGTTTTTAATCGTTTCATTAATAATTTCTTTAGAATTCATAATAAACTCCTGTTTTTCGACAGAATTTTCGACAGAATACCCTCTTTCCCTTCTCTGTTCTCAGATGATTGCAATCCCGGTACGTTATAATATGACACAACTGTCATATTCTGCATGGTAGTCTAAATATTCATTTATTAATTGAAGAAGTGAAGTATAATTATCTGTATGGAATATATGTTCCCTTAACCTGGTTGCTCCTCTGAGACCTTTGATATACCAGGCAAGATGTTTTCTTATGTGTTTAAAACCTATAAGTTCTCCTCTGTATTCTATAAGCAGAGCGGCATGTTTTAATGCAGTGTCCATTCTTTCTCTCACGGAAGGTGGAGTAGGTATTTCCTCACTTTTCAGTCCTGCCGTTACTGTAGAAAATATCCACGGGTTACCCATAGATGCTCTGCCTATCATAATACCGTCACAGCCTGTCATTGAGATAAGATTTCTTGCGTCTTCATAGTTTTTAATATCTCCGTTACCTATTACAGGTATGGAAAGTTTGCTTTTAAGTAATTTTATTATTTCCCGGTCTGCAGTCCCGCTGAAATGCTGCTGTGGAGTTCTGCCATGAATTGCTATAGCACTTACTCCTTCTTCCTGTGCCATTCTGGCAAAGTTCAGAGTTTCTTCGTAATCTCCTGACCAGGCTTTTCTCATTTTAAGAGTAACAGGTATTTTTACACTTTTTACGACAGAACTGATAATTTCTCTTGCCCTTGGAAGATCTCTCAGTAGATCTGCACCCTCCCGGTTCTGAATGACTTTCCTTACGGAACATCCTGCATTTATGTCCACCATTTCAGCACCTGATGCTTCAACGATTCTTGCAGCCTCTGCCATGATATCCGGTCTCCATCCTACGAGCTGAATATTTATCGGTCTTTCAGACTCTGAAAAAGCAAGCATGTCTTTTGTTTTACTGTTCTGGTATACAAGAGCCATACTGCTTAACATTTCGGAATATATAAGACCGCAGCCGAAGGTTTTTGCTATTTCCCTGTATGCTCTATCACTTATCCCTGCAAGAGGTGCAGCTATGACAGGATTTTTTAAAAAGATATTTCCAATGTTCAATAAAAATCAACCTTTTTTTAAGGAATTATAATGGAAATTTGTGCATGAGTCAAGAGAATTTATATAATACTATTTAGCTTTAGACATAGTAGTCTGCATGCCTGGTGATCAGGAGAAAAAATATCACGGCAGCACAGGTATATTTTATTGAATTATAATGTAAAGTAGCATGATATAAGCTATAACTGTTATAAACGTTCCAGTTTAGATTTTTTTCAGAGGAGCATCAGGCAGGCAGATTGTATTTACCTATTGTTCGAATTATTCGGTTTAATTAAAGTAATTTTATATGAAAATGATGAAGTTTGCAACTTCACTGGATGTTGATTTTCATATCTGGTTGTGACCGCTCCGGTCATGTCTGTTGGTATAAACTCCCAATTGTATCTCTTGTCTTTGAATGTTTTTTTTGGTATAATTACAAAAAGTTATATGTTTATTTAAAAAATACTGTAAAAAATTAATATGTAAGGAAAGATTAATTAAAGGTGATGCGGTTTCTATGAAATTTTTTAGGAGTATTTATGGACTAAATCTGGCTGAATTGATTGTAGCCATAGTGGTAATGTCTCTTGCCGTTATGACTATAATAGGTATGTTTATGGCCGGAATAATGGGTATGAAAAAAGGGGATAATAGTATTCTGGCTTTAAATCTTGCTCAGTCTACAATGGAATTATATGAAGATGAGATTCGGAATCATTTTGATGACTATAGTGAAGCAAATAGTCCTTATAAACTGCTGAATGAAGAAAGTGATGGCGTAAAATTTGAAAGAAAGATGTCTGTAAAAAATTTTAAAGTCACAGAAACAAATCAGCTTAAATATGTTGCTATAAGTGTATACTGGTATGAGAAAAATATGGAAGGAAAGACATGGGTTAAACCTTCAGAAATGAAACTTTCTACCTATATAAATAATTATCTTGATTATCCATGTCCAAACTCTACACCATGATAAGAGTAAAAAAAATACACTCTGGCTTTTCTGTACTTGAAGTATTGATAAGTGCTTTAATATTATTAATCCTTATGAGCATTTCTTCGGAAATTATGTATCAGAGTCTGAGGATTTCAAGAGAAGAAAGAGGCCTTGCTTTTATAAGAAAAGAAGCAATAAAAGCCATAAACTGGTTAAATAATGATTTAAGAAGAACTAATAGTGCTTCCTTTTCTTATAAAGTAGATCCCGTTATAAATGTGTCTCTGGCAATGAGCTGTTTGACAAACCAGGAAAATGTTTTGAGCGGTACAGGGACTACTTCTAAAGATCCGAATGGCACTCAGGTCATAGCATCTCCACGTTGGTATGGTTATGTTGTTTATTATCTGGTGCCGGATGTAACCCATCCGGCTACTGCAGAGGCCACGCAGAAGTATTTACTGAAAAGAGCAAAGCGTGTCGGGCCGTCAGATTCTTACTATAATACTATATTCTCTAATTCTTATTATAGTGATGTATTTAATCCATACATGTCTTCATCAAAAGAGCTGCAGGATTTCGACCTGGCAACATTGCTCAATAAATGGGCTATATTGTCAGACTCAGATAAACATCGTCCCGATACAATAGCAAGAAATATTTACAAAATTAATGTGATTGAAAAGGAACAGGATTATATTGTCTTGACTGTAGAAACAAGAGATAAGGAACCACGGGGAGGAGAAATGAGGACTCTTTATAGCACAAGAATATTGATGAGAAATAGTAATTTGCAGGCTCACTGATAAGGAGGGTGTAATAATGAAGAGGTTTTTGATTAAAAAAGGTATTGCATTAATGACATCTCTCGGAGTATGTTTTGTATTGCTTGCTCTTGGCACTGTTTTGATGATTAACAGTTATGCCCATATGAATATGGCCACAAGGCTTCATTATGAAACAGAGGCCCTTGATATTGCCGAAGCGGGAGTGAATTATGAAATATATCGGATGGAACAGATAGATTTTGAACATATAACCGATACAAGCAGCTCTGTTATTTTCGGTAACGGTAATTTTGCCGTAAGCAGGGCTATTAACATGGCAGATCCAAATGGCCGTAAATGGAAAGGCCTTAATATTCCCCGGTATTGCATAGGCGTAGAATCTATAGGAACTGTCAGTGTAGGTAATAGAACTTATAAAAAAACTGTGAAAACAGTTGTCGGGAATCAACTGGTGCCTTACACTGTATGCAGTGAAGGCACTGTAAGAATGAACATAGGTTATAATGAAGACGTCGGTGTAGATCCTATTACGACAGACCCTGCAGACCCGCCGAAGAACTTATTGAAATCTTTCAGTGTAAAAGTAGATGCTGTCGAGGGATTTAAAGGTAATATGCATTCAAATTATGATGGAACAGACGCTACATACAGATGTTCTATTAATGAGCCCAATAGACATGTTTCTCTTATTGTAGATGGAGGCACGCTGTCTTCGAGCGGAAAAGTGGGTTATGAAGCTACGGAAAAGATTAATGCTCACGGAGGTAAAGCAGTCAGCGATGCGTCAAAGAAAAAATTTATTGAAACGGACTATGATAAGCTTTTAAACAAAGCAAATTCGGAATCTGAATGTATTGAGCTGGGCGATAAAGTACCATGGCCTTTTAAATTTAAAGGAAAACTTGTGAATGATGATGGTGAACTTAAAGCAAAAGTCAGTGGACTTGGTGAAATACCATTGAAGTATGATTTCGGATTGTTTGAAGTAGATTTTACACCTGATGGAATGCACTGGGAGAAGAGTACGGGAACATTAGTAATAGAAGAAGGAAGAAATTATAAATATGATGGCGATCTTAAATTAGTAGATGTAAATATTAGGGTTGAAGGTAAGAAAGGTTCGGGACTGTTTGTAAATGGAAATATTACGGGAGAGAATATAGAAATTACTGCCGATGCCTTTAGTCTTGCTTCAAAGGATAAGACTATTACCCTTACTGATGCCAGGTTAAATGTAACAGCTCCTAACACTGCAAATGGAGTTGCTGTATATACAAAAGAGCTCAAAATCACTACACATCGGACTAAATCTCCTCCAGGAGGGAACAGGTTTAAAGGTATTGTTTATGCAAATGGCGGAAATGTTGATCTTACAAACATGTATGGTGCTGATGGCCCTGTAGATCCCAATAATAGTAAATGCCAGCTGGAAGGTCTTATAATAAATCCTGACGATAATCCAGGGGATACTGTTGTTCCATGTCTCAAGGTTAAAAATATGGGCGATCCGAATTTCAGTGTGAACCTTAAATATAATCCCTTTGTAGCAAGCTCTATTATTGATTACAGAGGGAAACTTAATCTTCAACCGCTATACTGGCAGATAGATTAAGATTCGTTTGTTTTTATTCTTTTATATATTTATGCTCACCCCAGTAACTGTAATGGTTCCTCATTACCGCTACAGGTAAATTAGTAACCATTTATCAGCTTCTGCCTGACAGGCTCTGGAGAAGAAAAATAATTTGCCTTATTTAATTTGTTTTACAGACAATAAATTAGCCCTTATTTAATTTTTAATTCTATATAAAAAACTAATTTTTTTTCTCCAGAGCCCGCCAGGCAGAAGCTTTTTATGGATACCCTTTTACCTGTTACGGTAATCAGATTATTTTCATGTTATAAAAAATATAATTGCTACTTAATTTTATTTTTGTTATAATATAATTATGCAAATTGAAACAGGCAAAAATATATATAATAAAACAAATAAGAAAAGCGTTTTTTTGTCCAGTTTCGGATTTAATTTACCTGAATTATGTATGGCTATAGTAATCCTCGGAACAATTGTCATTGTAATTATAGCTATGTTTATCGGTGGAATAGTCGGGATGAAGAAGAGTTCAAATCTTATAATTGCTACCAACACCATTCAATCCACTCTTGATCAATATTCCCAGGATGTGCTGTATGATTTTGATAACAGCCTCTATGACAATGGTAAATGTTATAAAATAACCGGTCAGGAAGTTCTGGATACAATGAAAATACAGGAAAAATGGGTATCCTTTCAGCAAATAGGCACTGAGACTACAAATCGTCTGAAGAAAATTACTGTTACTCTCTACTGGTATGAAAAAAGTTCTGAAGGTATGCCGTTAAAAAAGAAAATGTTCTTTACTACTTATATAAATAATTATCTTTACTGACCTGAGCATAAGCATGTAATAAAAGTTTTCCTCCCGTCACGCGTCACGCGTCACGCGTCACGAGAGCATATATGTATTATTTATGCTCACCTCAGTACTTATTTGATCCTTCTGCAACCAGGCAATAGATTATGAATAAAATAGCATTAACTATAAAAAGAATATCCGGTATGTCGGTGATAGAGGTACTTATTACTCTTACTATACTTGCATTTTTACTTGGAATTTGTTCTCAGATTTTGATCTGGGCTTTCAGTGTGTCGAGAGAACAAAAAGGTAAGGGAACTACAGGAAATGAAGCGATTAAAAGCCTTTCATGGCTGCTTAATGATTTAAAGCAGACCAGTTCCGAGTCATTATATGTGGCTGAAAAATTTTATAATATTGCTGCTCCCCCGACTTTTATACCGATATCTATAAGTTTTCTCAGCTGTGAAGATGAGACCAGTACAGAGATGAAATATACCGATAAGATAACTTCCCCTGAATGGAAATATTTTATCTTATATTATCTCTGCAGGGATGCAAGCAATATATATCGTTATAGAGACCCGAACAATCCTTCAGTTATAAAATCATATCCGAAGTATCTCCTTATAAGAAGAACTTATGTTAACAATGTTACCTATAGCTATGCTTTTAAAAAATTTATACCTCAATCATTGCAGGTCACTGATGTTAAAGCTTTATGTGACGCGAATATAAATACAACAGTAAATAATAGAATCGTAGCAAGAAATATTTATTCTCTGGAGCTTGTAAGCCGGGATCTACATAAAAATTCCTGTACCCTGAAAATAGATATAAGAGCCAGAGGTATGAGAACCGAAGAGACAAGATCATCGTATGTAACTACTGTTATAATGAGGAATACTATCAAGCAGCCAGAGTAAAAGAAAGGATTGATTTCTGTGAATAAAAAAAATATTTCAGAAAAAGGTGTTGCTATAATAACAGTCCTGGGGGTATGCCTGGTGTTACTGGGGCTTGGTACTGTGCTTGTAATGGATAGCTACTCTCAAATGAGAAGAGCTTCCAAATATAATTCTGATACGGAAGCTCTTATTCTGGCTGAAGCAGGTGTTCAGAGGGCTATTTATGAACTGGAAAATAATCTCAGCTGGAGCACTGCAACAGAGGATCTGGGAAATGGAAGTTATACGGTACAGGTAGTTGGTAACAATTTGTCAGGTTCTGAGCCAGCACCTGCCGCAGGAGGTAATCCTGAGATTCCTGCAAATTCTATATGGTTAAGGTCAACAGGAACTGTTGCAGGGAAGTTTCGTAAAACTGTCGAAGTAGCTCTCTCGTATCAAATAATATCTCAGGCCGGTTTAAGTAATGCCAGAATGGTGATAGGAGATCCGAATGATCCTACCAATACATCTTATGGCAATTTTGTCTTTGAATTAAACGCAATTCCAGGTTTTGAAGGAAAGCTTCATTCTAATTATAATAATTCTGCCGATCCAAATAATATAGCTTTTGATATTATAGGTGATCCAAATTTATCTGTAAAGGGAGCAACCTTCTCTACACCGGGTAATGTAACTCTCGCTGCACAGAGTAAGATTTCACATGCCAGTGGTGTAGTAGCCAATTCTCCCGCAAAAAATATGCCGGAAGTGAGTTATGAAGATGTGGAGCCCAGTAATACTGTAGAAATAGCTGCTAAGGTGCCTTCCATGGTTACATTTAAAGGAAAGCTGAAAAAAAATGGTTCCGGACAACTTGTAGCATTGTGTGAACTTCCACTTCTTGGTGAACAATGGGTTCCACTGAATAATACGTTCGGAGATTTTACTCCTGATGGCATGATCTGGGACGGGCCAAACAGTACTATTAAGATCGTCGAAGATAAAAAGTATTCTTACACATGTGACGATAGTGACCCAAATGCAGGGCTTTCATTTACAGATATTAATATTCAGGTTGATCCGAATGTAAATACAGGGCTTTTTACAAATGGTAATCTTGAAGCTAACAATATGTATCTGAATGCTCCTTTTTTTACCCTCGCAAGTAAAGGCAGTATTACCTTTAAGGAAACCAGATTTCGTATAGAGGAACCTACCAATAACAGAGGTGTTGCTATATTTTCAGGAAAAGATTTTATTATTGAGACCCCTTCTGTTAAATTGCCTCCCGCTGGAGGTAATATATTTCGAGGTGTTATTTATGTAAAAAACGGTAAATTTGTACTTGATAATAAGTCCAGTGACATGTCTGACAATAATGCCATAAAAATGGAAGGTTTGATTCTGGTTCAAAACGGTGATCCAAATACGAAAGATGGTATTATATTAAAAAATAGCGGCGCAAATAAGAATTATAAACTCTCTATTACCTATAATCCCCATCTTGCAAGGGTATTAAATTGTAACTATTCGGGACATGTTCAGCTTCAACCTGTATTCTGGAGGATTGTGCGTTGATATATGGTATCTATGAAGAATGAGTAAATCCTGTTCTGTTTTATCCAAAAGTTAACAAAATTTTAACAAATATCTCTATAAGTTTTCACAAAAGTTTATGAAAATATGCTATTCTTTATGTGTAAAAGAAAACTGTATATACCGCTGAAATCTTAAAATGGAAAGGGGTAAAGAGCTTCTGAAAAGAAGTTTCTTGCAATAAACTATGAAAATAGGCTCAAATTATAATCTCCAGACAGACCAGAACATAAAGCAGATAGGTGGAAAAAGACAGACTGGCGGGGCAGGTGTTGTTGAAGATCTATCCAGAAAAGATATGCTTGTAAGTTATTATCCTCAGGATCCTTATGTCGGTAAACCTGTAATAACTACTATTAATGGTAATGGCGTAACTGCCGGCCCTGACAGTGAACATATAGATACAAATGGTAATGTTAAGCCAAATGCAGACGGTAATTTAATTTTTGAACCTGCCGATCCTGCTTTTATAAATGCCCAGGTGTTTGCCTGTATAGAGAAATCTATAGAAACGTCTGAGAAATACCTTGGAAGAAAAGTTAAATTTTATGGTGGCCGCTCAAAGATTACTGTCAATCCTGATAAAGGTGAGATGAGAAATGCCTATTACAGCCGTCAGGATTGTTCTTTGAATTTTTTCCATTTTAAAGATAAGAAAACAGGACAGATTATATATACGGGAAAGTCTGCTGAAATAGTTAATCATGAAGGTCGCCATGCCAAGATTGACGGAGTTCATCCGGGATGGATGGGATGGAATCCGGAGACAGGGGCAGTTCATGAAGCATGTGCTGATTGTGGTGCCATGATCGATGCTCTTCATGATGATAATAATTTAGAAATGTTTCTCCAGCAAACAGGTGGAGATTTCAAAAAAGCAAATATTATTGCCAATATGGGTGAAGAATTCGGTATGTCTGCCTATGGAAGACCATACCTTAGAAATGCCATAAATAATTTTACTTATACTCCACCCGAGTCATTACCTGAGATTCCACCAAGTCCTGATCAGCTTGGCGGAGAAGCTCATTATTTTGCACCACTTTTTGTAGGAGCTTTTTACGATATCCTTGGAGCAATATTTCATTCCTATGAATCTCAGGGTATGTCACAGAAAGATGCTCTTTTAAAGACAAGAGAAATAGGTGGCAAACTCCTTGACAAAGGTATTGATGTCGCTCCTCCTTCCAACGCTACCTATAAAGATCTTGCTCTGGCAATGATAAAGGTAGATCAGATGGGTGAAAGAGGAAAACATGTAGATCTCCTTACAGATATATTTAAAGAACGAAAAATCCTTACCGATGATGATTTGCCGAAACTTACTGCTTTTGATAATACGAGAGCCTATACATTTCTTAATTCCAGCAGTCCGTCGAGTATAATTGATTTTGTTGATAAAAATAGAGAAGTTCTCGGAATAAATCAGGATGTTCCTCTTTCTCTTCAGGAAGTAAATAAAAATGAAGACGGAAGCGAACGTTTTAATGTAGGATTTAATGTGGAGGTTCCTCTTAATGGTTCAGAATACGGCATGTTTGACGGTGCTGTCATAGATATTGAGGGGGGAGTAAACCTGGGTACAAAAGAGACAGGTCTTCTTGCTTCTGTTGCACCGGGGATTGTATCTGATAGTGATATATCAAAAACAAAGGAGTATATGAAAAAATTGATAAAAGGGGGAAGGATAAAATTTGTTGATCCTTCCAGAAGAGCTGCCATGAAAGATGAGGATTTCTTTGATAAAGACGGTAAGCCTTATTTAGGATATACATCTTATGAAGATGGGAAGATGAAGATAGTAAGAAGTCCCATTATGGTATAAATAGAGAAAAAATGAAGGGGCCTTTCGGCCCCTTCATTTTTTTGTCCTTTAAAATGGTTTTGCTCTTCTGCAGTCAGAGAAACAGAGGAAAAAGCATTTCCCGCGTCACCCTTCTCCAGAGATCCTTACTCCAATCCAGTTTTAAATTTATTAATCTCTCATATTTTCTCTTACGAAAATGAGACTTCAAAACTAAATCTTTTCATTCACTCTGTTGTCGAGCTTTTCTACGAAAAAGCATTCTTTCTAAGAAGAATTCCTCTTCTTTAACCACGAAGAGCAAATAACGATAGAGTAAACATATTTTAATCAATTACCCTTTCAAATAGTATTATACTTATTTTCTAATCTTTTGTCAATAGTTAAAATCAATAAAATACAAGAATTTATCAGGTTTTTCATGAGTCCTTTCGTTTTTAATATAAATATTTCCTAAATAGTAATTTTTGTAATATAAATTATTTTGACACTTTGCTTTTAAAAAGATATAATAAAATCTGTTTTATATTATAGAAAAACCTGATATTTAGAAAGTATTCTATGAAAAACTGGATTGAACCGGAAGAGATAAATGTACCGGAGGATTTTTATGATGCAATAGGAGGGCATCCACTGGTTTCAGAGCTTTTAATAAGAAAAGGCTTTACTCTGATTGAAGATGCAAAAGCCTTTCTTGAGCCTGCCTGTTTCAAACCTTCTCCTTCTTGTGATTTGCCCGATCTTATTCCTGCTGTAGAGCGACTTGAAGAGGCTTTTCGACATAATGAGCCTCTATGTGTCTGGGGAGATTTCGATGTAGACGGTCAGACTTCAACGGCTCTTCTTGTATCTGCCTTCAGAGAAATGGGCGGTAATGTTACTTATTATATTCCTTTTAGAGACAGAGAATCTCACGGATTGAATATGCCGGCTCTTGAGAGAGTTATTGCCGGTAATATAAAACTGCTTGTTACCTGTGATACAGGTGTGACAGGCCATAAAGAGATTGATTATGCAATGAGTCATGGTGTAGACGTCATAGTAACCGATCATCATGATCTGCCTGACCTTCTACCTTCTGCTTTTGCTGTAATTAACCCGAAGAGACTTGATTCTTCTCATGGTCTGAGAGAACTTCCCGGTGTGGGATGTGCTTATAAATTAGTTGAAGAACTTTACAGGAGACAGGGAAGAGAGAGTGAAACCTGGAAATATCTTGATCTTGTAGCTCTTGGTATAGTTGCCGATATAGCAGTTCAGACAGGTGATACACGTTATCTTCTTCAAAAAGGGCTTGAGGTTTTAAGAAATACAGAACGCCCCGGACTCGGTGTTATTATAGAAAATTCCGGACTTAACAGGAGTCGTATTTCTGAAGAACATATAGGATTTGCTATTGCTCCGAGACTGAATGCTCTAGGACGTCTCTCTGATGCCAATCTCGGAGTGGAACTACTTATAACAGATAACCATGAAAGGGCTGTAATTCTTGCAGGTATGCTGGAAGGTCTGAATTTAAGGAGAAAGGTTCTGTGTGACCAGGTGCTGAAAGCAGCTATGGACCAAATTGAAAGAGACAGAACACTTCTGGATTATTCGGCTCTGGTAATGTCTCACCAGTCATGGCCTATCGGTATAATAGGAATCGTGGCAAACAGGCTTGCTGATATTTATGGCAGACCTGTTATTCTGTTATCCACTGCTTTGAAAGATATTGCAAGAGGCTCTGCCCGTTCTGTAAAAGGATGTAATATATATGAAGCAATAAGTGCCCAGAAGGATTTACTTACAGGATTCGGAGGCCATACTATGGCGGCAGGTTTATCCATGAATCCTGAATATATCCAGGATTTTCGCCATGCCCTGTCCGTTACGCTGGATGATATGTCAGATACAAGAATAGATAACCTTTATTTATCCTCCTATCTTCCTCTCTGTGAATTGTCAACCGGACTTGTAGATCAATTACAGAGACTGGCTCCTTTTGGCCCCGGCAATGAACTCCCTGTGTTTGTTGCCAGAGATGTTTTTATTAAAGGATGGAGCAGAATGGGGAAAAAAAACGAACATCGTGTTTTAATAGTTGACGATGGTACAGGACAGGATTACAGGGTAACATGGTGGCAGGGCGCATCCGCTTCTTTACCTGAAGGAAGGTTTGACCTTGCCTATAGAGTAAGAAGTGTTAATTATCAGGGTGTAAAAGAATTACAGATAGAATGGATAGATGTAAGAACAACTGAGCAGGTTATTACTCCTGTTGTTATAGACATAGTGGATTACAGACACGTAGACGACGGAATAAATGTTCTGTCATCTCTTGAACATATTAAAGACATACAGATATGGTCAGAGGCAGATAAGACTGTATCAGGAAAAAACAGATATGAACTGATAGCTTCCGAAATACTCGTTATATGGACTGTTCCGCCGGGGCCGGAAGAAGTAAAGGCAGTTTTAAAAACAGTGAAACCTTCAAAGATTTATCTCTTTGGCGTGAATTCAGTTATAGACAGGGAAGACGTTTTTCTTAAACTTCTTTCAGGTCTTGTAAAATATGCCATAAAACATGGTAAAGTAAAAATTCCTTTCCTGGCCGGTGCTACAAATAGCAGAGAAATAGCGGTAAAAAAAGGACTTGAATGGCTATCCCGGAAAGGTTATATAAATATTTCCATGACAGATGGCGATGAAATATTTATATGTGAAGGTAATGGAAAAGCCAGTAATGATACAGGTGAACTTTTATATGAATTAAAGCATATACTTGAAGAGACAGCAGCTTACAGGAAACATTTTTTGAGAGCAAATAAAGCTCAATTAGTGAGTGGTGAGTGAGAATAATTCGTTCTATTCACCACTCATTATAAATGACCGCCTATGGGGGACTCGAACCCAGGGTCACGATGCTGGCGACCCGTAGCCGATCCTTTAGGGACCCCTTGCCTGGATAAGCGGCAATGACGGAGATGGAGGGGATTACACCCTCGCCACAGAGATTCTGCTGATAATCATGACCGACCGTATAGTCACAGACGAAAACTGCTATGACCATGTGGTCACAACGAAGAACAATGAGCTATGCTCCCTTCACCCTTATCATATAATACCAACAGACATGACCGGAGCGGT
>JAKPQU010000187.1 GCA_029555925.1 Bacillota bacterium | reverse complement strand
GAATAATTTGAATAATAGGTAAATACTGTCTACCTGCCTGATGCTCCTCCGAAAAAAATCTAAACTGGAACGTTTATAACAGTTACAGCTTATATCATGCTACTTTACATTATAATTCAATAAAATATACCTGTGCTGCCGTGATATTTTTTTCTTCGGAGCACCAGGCAGGCAGACTACTATGTCTAAAGCTAAATAGTATAAACATGGAAAAATATAATTGCTGAAGGATTTATTTGAGAACTTTTGAATATTGTATATTGTAGTCAGTTATATTGTAGTTCATAATAAATTACATATAATCCTCGCGTTACGCGTTACGCGTCACGAAATAAAAAAAGGCGGTGTTATTATGGCATTACACACATGCAAAACCTGCGGTGCTGTTGCTCCTGATACAGGACATCTCTGTGAACCAGTTGAAGCAAATAAAATATATGTATGCGATTATTGCGGAGAAAAAGCTGCTCAAAAGGCGCATCTCTGTAAACCGAAACTGACAAAAATCAGTTATTACTGTGAAGCCTGCGGCAGATCTGCAGTAAAAGAAGATGAATTGTGTAAACCGAGGGTAGTAGAGGGCTAATTACATAATGCGTGATGTGTAACGATAACCTCGCATTACGCATCACGCATTACGCATTAGGTGTTCTAGCTTACATAAAATACGGGAACCATGCCTCCGCCCTGGTGAACATTTATTATTGCGCCGGCAGCGGCTCTTACATAGGCTCCTCCGAATTCTCCGTCATAGGCCCAGAAATTGATATTTACATTCTTTGCCTGGAATCCCAGGAATTTACCTTCCTCTACTACAGGGAAATCATCAGAAGGTATTGGAACCATTTCCTGTACCACATAGGTGTTGCCCGGCGCCATGGCAGTCTTTAATGTGTCTTTCCATTCATCATCTGTCACTGCAGGGCCTACCATTACGCCATGTCCGCCATAACCGGAATTTGGCTTTAACACCAGCTTCTCTTTGTTGTTTTTTATTAAGTCTATGATATTTACTTTTTCTCCATGATAATCTGTTTCAAGATCTCTTACAAGGCGGGTAAAGGGAATATACTTTTTAATAACTTCCAGTTCCTCTTCCGTAAAGAGATAGGAAAATCTGTCGTCATGCATGATGGCAAGAACTGATTTCAATCCGCCCACACGGGAACAGAAAGGATTCACAAAACAGATGTTCCCGTCTTCATAGGCTTTAAGGACTGCTTCTGTGTGACCGTAGTAAGGTGCATCCAGGAATTCCTGAACTGCATCACGGTATATTACATGGACAACCTGTCCGTCTTTTGTCAGATGTTTTCCGTCATAGTCGAAATCCCTCGGATCTGCATATATGGCTTTATGGCCTTTCTGTATCAGAGTGTCTACTATTACCTTTACATCGGAAAGGATTGTTGAGTCACTGGCACATACTATGGCGAACAGTGGATCTGACACAGGTGTTTCGCCTTTGGCTTTGCAGAATTCGTGATATTTTTTAAGAAGCATTTTTGTATGGGTATCAAGGAATTTATCAGCTTCCAGTTTGAAGGTTTCTCCGGCTTTTTTCATGGTCGGAAGTTCTTTGAACATGTCAACCATTACGTCATGCCACCCCATACCTGACGGGCTGTCACAGTTAAATTCTATGAATTTTATATCTCCGTTTTCAGGCATATAAAATGCGTCAAGACGTGAAACTATCTGCCTTCTCGGATAAACCTGATTCATTTTTGCATATTTTTCAACAAGGTCTTTTAGCTCGAGAAGATTTTTAAATTTCGGATCGGTAAAAAATGCATCTGCTACTTTTTCGATGGCAGACATAATATTATTGGTGGCATGCTTGAAAGAAGGCTTTGCTTCTTTAGAAACCATATAGGGCTTTAAAAAGGTAGGGAATGGCTTGCCCTTCATTGTCATATCGTATTTTGCCATTTCTATGGCAAGATTCTTCATTTCATTTACCGGATCACCTTTGCCGAGAATCTCTTTAAAATGATCATTGATTTTTGTAACTATAGACATAACTGACCTCCTATTTTTTAATTTGGAATAAAAATAATATAACAGATAATATTTATAAACTCAATGGTTTTTTTTAAAAATACCTTTAAATTCGTGACGCCTTTAAATCGTGATGCGTAATTTACGTGACGCGTAACGCGTTACGCGTCACGGGTGGTACCGTGATGCGTAACATAAAGTTGAGAGTTGAAAGTTGAGGGTTGAGAGTTTAAAATCAGTTAACTCTCAACTATAAACCTTAAACTATAAACTCTCTTCACCCTTCACTGCTCACCCTTCAAAGCTTTTTCCTTTCCCTCTTTCGCATCTTTACAATCAGGTTCAAGTTTCAGTGCTTTATCGAAACATTTTATTGCTTCATCATATTTTTTTAAACTGCATAAAGCCTGGCCTTTATTAACTATTATTTCCACACAATCAGGTTCAAGTTCCAGTGCCCTGTCGAACCATTTTATTGCTTCATCATATTGTTCTTCTTTTAATAAAATGACTCCTTTTGTATCCCGGTAAGCATAATTATCCCCGTCAAGTTCCAGTGCTCTGTCAATACATTTCATAGCTTCTTTATATTTACCGGTTTCTTTAAGAGCCCAGCTCTTATCATTCCACCCATCGGAGTAATCGCCATCAATCTCTATTGCTTTATCAAAACAACGGATAGCCTCATCATATTGCTTTTTCTCAAAGAATAAGTTTCCTCTGTCACACCATGCATATACAGCTTCAGGATTTATTTCTATTATTCTGTCATAACATTTTATTGCTTCATCCAGCCTGCCAAGACAGGTTAAAGTCCAGGCTTTACTGTAAATGGCATCTATATATTTATTGTCCTGTTTTATTGCTTTATCGAGATATTGCAGAGCTTCTTCGTATTTTTTCTGACTGTTTAAATCATATCCTTTCGAATAGAGGGCCTGATTGAACAGTGGATCAATCTCCAGGGTTTTATCATAATATTTTGCTGCTTCTTCATATTTTTTTTGATTGCTCAGACATAATCCCGTATTATACCAGGCATATTTATAGTCACGTTTGATCTCGACTGCTTTTTTATAACATTCTATAGCTTCATCATATTTACTTTCCGCATAAAGAGCATTACCCTTATCATTCCATACTGACTGATTATTCTGTTCGATTTCCAGTATTCTGTCATAACACCTGATAGCTTCTTCGTATCTATGAAGAACATATAATAAATTCCCTTTACTGTTCAATCCTTCCGCATATTTCGGATTTATTTCCAGTGCTTTATCATAATATTTAAGTGCCTCTCCATAATTCCCCTGACTTTCCAGAGAGAGTCCCGTGTTATACCATGGATATACAGAGAGAGGATTAATATCCATGGCTTTTTCATAGCATTTAATGGCTTCACTGTATTTACCCGTACCATATAAAGCATTGCCTTTAGAGTTCCAGCATTCAAAATATTCAGGTGAAAGTTCTATTGCTTTATTAAAAGAGTTTATAGCTTCTTCATATTTTCCCTGAGAGTAAAGGCAGTATCCTCTGTTATACCATGTGTCGGCCCGTTTTGGATCAAGTTCTATAGCTTTATAATAAGCTTCCATAGCCTCTTTGTATCTGCCGGTTCCGGTTAAAACCATGGCTTTTTGAAGCCATGAAGATATATGTTCCGGATCGAGTTTTAAAGCTTTATCATAATTTTCAATTGCTTCCTCATCTTTACCCAGCTTTTCTAACGTAAGCCCTCTGTTATACCAGGCCAGTATATATGATGGTTCAATTTCTATTATTTTATCAAAACATTTCATGGCCTCATCATATTTACCGGTAAGTCTGAGGGTATAGCCTCTGTTGTTCCATGCATCAAGATCGGATGGATTTATTTCCAGTAATTTATTATAAGATTCTATGGCTGCTTCATACTCTCCCAGATCTTCCATGGCAAGGCCTCTGTTATAAAGGGCATCTCTATTCTTATCATTGATTTTTAACAGTTTATCATAACAGGTAATTTCTTCCTTATATTTTCGCAGCATTCCAAGGCTATATCCTTTGCCAATCATGGCCTCTTCATAGGAAGGATCACATTCTATGGCTTTGTCGTAACATTTAATAGCCTCTTCGTATTTTTTCTGTTTTCTCAAGACATTTCCCATGTTATACCAGGTTTTTGCATATGATGGTTCACTGTCAATTACTTTATCGTAACATTTAAGTGCTTCTTCATAATCGCCTTCAGAATAAAAGGCAAGTCCTCTGTTATTCCAGGCATAAATAGATTCCGGAGCGAGTTCTATTGTTTTATCGTAACATTTAACAGCTTCATCATATTTGCCGAAAGCATGTAAAGCGAGTCCTTTATTGTACCATGCCGTTACAGATTCAGGAGCAAATTCTATTGCCGTATCATAGCATTTAATGGCTTTTTCGTATTTTCCCTGATAATATAAGACTTCTCCTTTGTTATTCCACGCATCAACATAATCAGGTTTTATTTCCAGTGCTCTGTCATAACTTTCTATTGCATCAACATCTTTCCCCTGTGCCTGAAAACAATTCCCTCTGTTATACCATGCTTTACTGTAAGAGGGATCAATCGTTAAAACGTTTTCATAGCATTTGATGGCATCATCGTAATTGCCCTGAACATAGAAACAGTTTCCAAGATTAATCCAGGAAGGTCTGTGTCCCTGGTCAATATCCAGTGCCTTTATAAAACATTGGGCGGCCTCTTCATATTGTTTTTGATTGTATAATATGAGTCCTTTATTGGTCCATCCGTAGATAGACGAAGGAGCCATTTCTATTATTCTGTTAAAGCAATCAAGTGCTTCCTCATATTTCCCCTGTCTGTAAATAATTAACCCTTTATTATTCAGAGCATCCAGGTTTCCACTGTTAAGTTCCATTGCCCTGTCATAACATGTTATTGCTTCGTCATAGTTTCCCTGATTGTCCAGTGCAAGCCCTTTGTCATACCAGGCCGTATCATTCTCAGGTTCAAGTTCTATTGCCCTGTCATAACACAGGATTGCTTCTTCATAATTACCTTCATCATATAGTTTCAGCCCTTTATTTAACCACTCCTGAGCCGTTTCCGCTGCTGCAGGAAGGAGACAGATAAGTAACATTACAATAATCAGATTTGTCAAAAGAAATTTATTAATATACATATTCAGGCCTCTCTTTACAGGAAATTTTTTATATATTATACCATAATTACTTTATTGAGTTGAGCATAAATACTGAAGTGAGTAGTGAACAGAGGAAAACCTTTATTACATGCTTATGCTCAGGTCAATAGTACCGTAACAGGTAAAAGGGTATCCATAAAAAGCTTCTGACTGGCAGGCTCTGGAGAAGAAAAATTAGTTTTTTCTATAGTATTAGAAATTAACCAGTGGTTAATTTATTGTCTGCAAAACAAATTAAATAAGGCAAA
>JAKPQU010000183.1 GCA_029555925.1 Bacillota bacterium | reverse complement strand
AGTAATTTTATTCATAATTGTTACCTTCTTTCTTCTATAGTTTTGTATTATCTCCAGTCTCATGTCAGAACAAAAGGTGTCCGGAAGAATGGGTGAGACAGGTCTTTATTATTATTTCTTTGGTAAAATCTCTCCATCAATTTTGCCATAGATACATCCGATACGTCCCACAGGTCTTTAAAAGAATAACAGGTATCAAAAACTTCTATGGTTTTACTCTTTTTCTCGAAATTATGCAGGGATTCCTCCTTTTTAAACGGTTTTTACGTAAAATTAACCTCATCAGGATTTAATTCAGGTGCATAAGCTGGTAATTGTTCAATATGAAGGCGTTTTGTCGCTCCATTGGATAAGAAATTTTTTACTTCTTTAGCCCTGTGTATAGGCAATCTATCCCAGATTATAGTTAGTTTCATAACTATCCATAAATAATGACTTCGTATTATCAGCTTCTGCCTGACAGGCTCTTACGAAGAAAAATAATCTGCCTTATTTAATTTGTTTTACAGACAATAAATTAGCCCTTATTTAATTTTTAATTCTATAGAAAAAACTAATTTTTCTTCTCCAGAGCCTGCCGGTCAGAAGCTTTTTATGGATACCCTTTTACCTGTTACGGTACTTAGTACCGCTACAGGTAAATTGGTAACCAAAATCTTATATATCGTGACGCGTAACGCGTAACGCGTGACGGGAGCAAAAACGTTATGTATAAATATGATACATAATTTTTTTGGATACCTTTTTACCTTGAGCGGTACTTAGTAAAATATGAATTCCCATTTATTTATCTGTTTTTTCTTCGTACCATGGACTTTCATCGGAAGACATAAGGTCAATAAGATTCTTTATTGTCGTATCAAAGGGGCATATATCCGACAGTTTCTGTTTTCTGAATTCCGCCATTCTCTCAAAATTCTTTACTGCCCAGTCCAGTTTTTGATTTCCTCCCGCCTTATAGGCACCGATGCTGATAAGATCTTCTGCATTTTCATAGAGTGACCATGCTTCTCTATAGGCACGGGCCGCTTTTTTATGCTCCTCTGTTGTCAGTTCGTTGAAAAAACGGCTTTCACTGGCCATAATATCTATACAGGGAAATATCTGTTTATGGGCAAGCTTTCTTTTTAATTTAATGTGGCCGTCCATGGCGGATTGAACAGTGATTGCTACCGGCTCTTCATCATCACTTTCCACTAAAACCGTGTAAATAGATGTAATAGTGCCGGTACCGGTAGATACCGGTCTGTTCAATAATTTTGAAAGGACGGTAAATACAGAAGGAGTATAACCTTTTGTTTCAGGTTTCTCTCCTCTTGCAAGACCTATTTCTCTCTGTGCCATGGCAAAACGTGTAAGAGTGTCCACCATCATCATTACATCTTTACCCTGATCTCTAAAATATTCTGCTATCGCCATACCTGTATAACAGCATTTGATTCTTTCTATAGCCGGCCGGTCTGAAGTGGTCACTACAATAACTGTGCGGGCCATACCTTTTTCTTTCAATACATGTTCTACTAAATCTCTGACTTCACGGACCCTTTCTCCTACCAGAATTAATACATTGATGTCGGCGGCATTTTCTCTGGCTATCAGTCCCAGGGTAGTACTTTTACCCACACCTCCTCCTGCAAATAAACCAAGACTCTGACCTTTACCGAAGGTAAGAAAACTATCGATAACCTTGCATCCTGTAAAAAGAGGTTTGTTTACAGGCCGTACAGAAGAACCGGGAGCATCATTATAAACAGGATAAAAAATACCGCTATTTACCGGCCCTTTACCGTCAATCGGTTCTCCCAGACTGTTTAAAATACGTCCGATTAACTGTTCTCCTACTTCCACCTGTAATAGATTGCCTGTTCTCTTTACTTCACATCCAGGCACTATACCGGTAAGTTCGCCGAAAGGCATAAGTAACGCTCTCTTTTCTGCCAAACCTATAATTTCTGCTCTTACAGGCTTTTTGTCTTTATCCTCCGGCATAATATAACATAAATCTCCTGTATTCCCGGACAGGTCTTCTGTTTCTACGACACTGCCTGTAATCTGCCGGACTGTACTGTTATCCATTGCCATATTTATAGATACCTCCTTGTTTTATTTTTTATTCATTCAGTTCTGCCGGTCACTTAATCCGTAATGACTCATTACAGGTAGTAATATGGAAACCTGTATGTTCATAAAAATCCCTCCTCAATATATCAGTCGCAGAAGTACTTGATTTTATTTTCAATCAATTTTATAATTTAGTATCGTAACAGGTAAAATGGTATCCGTAAAAAGCTTCTGCCTGGCGGGCTCTGGAGAAGAAAAATTAGTTTTTTATATAGAATTAAAAATTAAATAAGGGCTAATTTATTGTCTGTAAAACAAATTAAATAAGGCAAATTATTT
>JAKPQU010000165.1 GCA_029555925.1 Bacillota bacterium | reverse complement strand
ACCGGCATGGGAGATGACGGAGCTCATGGTATGAAGGAAATGAAGGATGCCGGTTCTATAAATATTGCACAGGATGAAGCTACATGTGTTGTTTTCGGTATGCCCAATGAAGCAATTAAATCAGGCGGTGTGGATAAAGTTCTTCCCCTTGAAAAAATTGCGCCGGAAGTCCTCAGACTATGTGGTTAGGTATTATATCACATGTGGCTGTCAGGTATAAATTTAGATTGCACCTGATTACTTCATTGTGCAATATAGATTGAGAATTCTGAAGTTTCTTACCAGATTAAACAGAGGCGTTTTCTTTAAACGCCTCTAAAATATGTGACTGCTCTCCCCACCGGTCTAAATTATGGGGGAACTTTCCCGGGGATTTACCCACTGACTACAGCCGTGGTCTGATAAACAGCACATTATGGGCCAGGTATTAATCCAAATTTCTTTACCTCGTCAATGAGTTTTTCTACACTTACAGGTTTTACAAGATAAGAAGTGGCTCTCCCCAGGTAGAAGGCTTCTACAGCATTTTTGGGATCTCCCAGAGCTGTTACCATAATAATTTTTACTTCTTTTTTCGGTTTTACACCTTTCTCTTTTTCTAATTTCCTGATTTCTTTTACTGCCTGCTGGCCATCTATATTTGGCATCATAATATCCATACAGATTAGGTCATATGGACAATCTCCTTCAAGAGCCTTCTTAAAAGATATTATTGCTTCAGCACCATTAACAGCAAAATCACAGGTACCGTAGGGTGTAAGACTTTTCTGTAAAATCTTTCTACTGGTAATTTCATCATCTACTATGAGGAATTTCATAATCTTATATCCTCTCTTGCTGCGGTGAGCATAAATAATACATATTTGCTCTCGTGACGCGTAAGGCGTGACGGGAGAAAGACTCTTATTACATGCTTATGCTCAGATTAGCAAAGGTATTTTTATTTAAACATACTTTTTTTTAAGTGTCAAGAAAATTTTCATGGTGTAAATGGCAAAAAGTAAAATGTGAGTTAATACCGATCCAGATAAATTAGCAACTATTATATCAGCTTCTGGATACTCTTTTACCTGTTGCTGTAATCAGTATCCATTCACACTTCACCCTTTACCTCTATTATTCTTTTTTGCCCTTATAATCACTTACCAGAGCATCAAAACCTTTGACTACTTCAGGAGGATCACGTTTCTCCGGCTTTGGTCTTTCAAATACTTCAACAAGTCTGGCAGCCAGATTCTCATAAAGCCATATGAGATAATCAGGGAAAGGTTTTTTCTTATCCAGATTTGCTGTCGGTATAAGTACTTTTATTAATTCAAGGCTATGAGCATAAGCCAGCTCATTTATAGATTCTCTGGTTTTTATGCCCTGTTTCCCATCCTGTTTTATTGAGCCAATTTTTGCTACAATTTTTTCTATATCTTCATCTGACAGAGAGAAGCTCCCGGGAACAAAAGTTTTTGTTTTTTGTACAGGAACTATTTCATCGTCATCATCTTCATATTCGTCATCATCTTCATATTCGTCGTCGTCTTCATATTCGTCGTCGTCTTCATATTCATCATCATCTTCATATTCATCATCATCTTCATATTCGTCATCTTCATATTCGTCATCATCGTCATCATCTTCTTCGTCTTCTCCCTCTTCATCTTCTTCATCTTCTCCCTCTTCCTCTTCTTCGTCTTCTTCCTCTTCTAACTCAATATCCACAATATCTTCATCATATTCATTTTCGTCTTTATCATCTAAATATTCGTCATCTTCACCTTCATCATCCTCAATACCTGTATCGTCAAATTCAAATTCATCTTCAACACCTATGTCATCAAATTCAAATTCATCTTCCTCTTTTTTTTCTTTTTTCTCTTTTGTTTTTTCTTTTTTTATGTCTTTCTTTTTTTCTTCTTTGACCGTAATATCTTTCCCGCTGTCCTTCTTATCCCGATCTGATTTCTTTTCTGCCTTATCCTGCTCCGATTTCTTTTCTGTCTTATCCTTGTCCGATTTCTTTTCTGTCTTATCCTTGTCCGATTTCTTTTCTGTCTTATCCTTGTCCGATTTCTTTTCTGTCTTATCCTGCTCCGATTTCTTTTCTGTCTTATCCTTGTCCGATTTCTTTTCTGTCTTATCCTGCTCCGATTTCTTTTCTGTCTTATCCTGCTCCGATTTCTTTTCTGTCTTATCCTTGTCCGATTTCTTTTCTGTCTTATCCTGCTCCGATTTCTTTTCTGCCTTATCTTGCTCCGATTTCTTTTCCTTCTTTTCTTCCTGTGATTTTTCTTTTATACTGTCTTTCTTTTTTATTTTTTTTGCCATAAGATAACTCTCCATTTCTTTATTAAATTATTTAGATACATTGCTTCTATATAATTTTCATCTAAAGTTTTATTTTACGCCATTAAAAATGAAAATTTCTATATTTTTAAATTATTTGTAAGCGTTCAGCTAATAGCAGTCAGCATTTCTGCCCTGCGTTTCTGCAGGTCTGATTACACAGACATCAGGATTTGCTTAATTTTTCCAGCACCAGTTTTCTTACTTCCCTTGTCATATCTTTGATTTTATTCAGAATCTGGTTTACTTCTTTTTCTATTTTATCTGTAAAATCTGTATCTCTTATGGATTTCAAATTTATCTTTATATTATAATAGGCTCCTTCAGATGCCGCGTAAGCCGTCAGTGCCGCAACACCTGCATCACTTATGGAATTAATATTCCCTTCCATTGCAGCTTTTTTTGCTAATTCAAGAGCTCTGAGACTGTATTTTAAGATACTCACAGGTATTAATGTAGCTTTTTTAGTAGCCTCCTCCAGTGCAGCATCTCTGACCTTTTTTTCTTCTTCTGTTTTCTTCGGAAGAGCCATAACCTCCATAACCTGATTAAATACTTCAGTGTCTTTATATACGCCTTCCAGAAAGCTATCCTTTAATTCCTGTGAATCTATGGATAATTGTTTCATTTCAGTCCATTTTTCTTCATAACCCTTTTTACCAAATGTCAGATTTGCTACCATAGAAGAGAGAGCAGCACTTATAGCACCACATAAAGATGCGGCACTGCCTCCTCCTGGTGCCGGAGATGAACTGGATAGTTCATCTATGAATTTATTTACTGTCAGATCCGTTATGGTTTTCTCTTTTAAAACTCTGTATTCTATAATTTTCTTTTCAGGAGAAAAGGGAGACAGTTGATCAAGCCCCATAGACTTTACAGCTATTTTAATCACTTCTTCTTCCGGTATTCCGGGACAGGCTCCCTGTTTTTCAAGAAAATATCTGCCTGCCATAATCATCGCTTCTTTAGGTATAAGTCCTATAAGTTCACTCCCTGTTACAATCACGCCGAGCTTTTCTGCTTCTTTTCTTACTTCTTCAAATGCTATATGAGGTGGTGTTACCCTGTAAGAGGTAAGGTTAATTGAGACCTGACACTGACCGTATTCTTCTATATACCATCCGACTGCCTTTAAACATTTTAATTTACCGGGTATTTTTATAGTATTACCGGCGTCATCCTTTAATATCTTCCCATATTCATCCCTTTTTGCTCTCCCCGCTTCTCTTATATTCATGGCGATTTCATTTGCGAGTTTTCTATTTTTTGTATTCAAATTTACATTATAAGCTATGAGAAATTCCCTTGAACCTATTACGGTTGCCCCTGATCTGACATTAAAGACAGCCTCTCCAAAATCCGGTGCCCATGCAGGATCTTTAAATCTTTCCTCAAGTCCTTCATATTCCCCTTTTCTTATATAAGCAAGGTTCTTTCTTTCCGGTAATCGTGCAGATTCTTCATATAAATAAACAGGTATATGTAACTCTCTCCATACCTCCTCACCAAGTTCTTCCGAAAGGGTCACACATTCTTCCATAGTTACACCACTTACAGGTATAAAAGGACATACATCGGTAGCACCTATTCTGGAATGAGCACCTTTATGTTTTGACATATCTATCAATTCAGATGCTTTTTTTATGGCATTAAAGGCAGCAATTTTAACCTGCTCCGGAGGGCCTATAAATGTAACTACAGTTCTATTTGTATCTACACCGGGATCAACATCTAAAAGCATTACATCCGCGACGGAGGCAATTTCATCTGTTATAGCTCCTATTACAGTTTTATTTCTACCTTCACTAAAGTTTGGAACGCATTCGACAAGTTTCAATATAATCACCTCAAAGTTAAATTACCTGTACATAATTTTCATCTAAAGCTTTATTTTACGCCATCAAAAATGAAAATTCCTATACCTTAGAATAGTTCTAAAAAGTTTCGTCCTATACTTAATTTTGAAGACAATTGCATCATGAAAATACCAGGGAAAATTTTATCATTGTTTGTATTTTGACTGAATTTTTTATGCAATTATCTATGCATAAAAGTATAAAGTTTCTCTACATACTCACAATTTGTACTTACTCTAAAATTAAAGAGATCGTAAAATATTCTAACATTTTTACTATTCCTTAGCAAGGTTTTTTCTCTATCAGGACTTGACACAAAATATAGATTAGCATATATTTTTAGGAATGGGGGTCGTTCTAAACCTTCCCAAGTGAAGTTGCAAACTTCATTATTCGCATATAAATACCGTAAAAAAGTTCTTACGAGAGAAGTTGAAGAATATTTAAAAGATGTAATAATGGAAATAGCAAAAGAAAAAGGGTTTGAAATATATGCAACAGGAGAAAAATTTTTATTACATACTTATACTCAGTACCGCTACAGGTAAAAGGGTATCCATAAAAAGCTTCTGACTGGCAGGCTCTGGAGAAGAAAAATTCGTTTTTTCTATAGTATTAGAAATTAAATAAGGGCTAATTTATTGTCTGTAAAACAAATTAAATAAGGCAAAT
>JAKPQU010000154.1 GCA_029555925.1 Bacillota bacterium | reverse complement strand
ACTTCTGCCGGGCCTGTCTTATCCTGATATTCTTTACAGCAGTGTTCTTGCATTGGATAATACCGGTCATTTACCACAGGACAGATATAAACAGAGGTCTTATTTTCTCCATTAAAATTTTTACAGTCAGAACATTTTATTTTTTGATCAATAGTGCTTGCAGTACTTGCAGTACTTGCAATGGTATTATTTTCCTTGCTATCATTAAGGTTTTTACTGCAAGGGGTTAAAATATCAGTACTTGCAGTACTTGCATTACCACTAACAGTATTAACATTGCAAGTACTGTTAGTGATGTTAGTACTGTTAGTGATGTTAGTACTGCAAGTACTTTTATTGAAAATATAATAAGGAGAAATTATATAAGAATTTTTCCCTGTTTTTATAAGAATATTTTCTTTTTCCATTTTCCAAGTTAAATATCTGACAGCATTGTAATTTTTATTTAGTAATCCTGATAAATCCTTATTGTTCATAGGAGAATTTTCTTTTTTAAGTATATCAATGATTTCTCTTCTTTCTTTACTCTGTGAATATATTTCTGCTTCTCCCAGTATTTCCCAGCATAAAAGCTCTTTGTTGAATTTTACCGAAAGGTCTTTTCCTTCTCCTATTCTTGGTGTAACCTTAAGGGTTCCCTCATCTTCAAACCTGGCTCTTTCTAATCCTAAAATGGTATCTACTGTACCGCTTATTCCCATAGAACCGGATAAATTCTCTATATAATCTTCACTCTTGCCTTTTTTATTATGATGTAAGAGTAGGATAGATACATTCTTTTTTTTACATATATCCTGAATTTGCCCTATAGATTCCACATCTACCTCATAAGCATTTCCCTTGCCTCCTGCAGGTTTTCTGAACCTGCCTAAAGTATCAATGACTATTAATTTTATCTCAGAATGTCTATCTATATAATCTAACAATTGCTCATATCCACCTTCAGACAGTCTATTTATTTCAAATATGAATCTGAAATTATCCGGTATAACATTTCTTTGTTGAAATTCTCTTATACAGTTAAGTTTTTCTTGTATATACTGATCTTTTTCATCCATGGCAATATAAGCCACTCCAACCTTTTCAGTCGATAAATGGCCTAATGTTTTTTCCCCCGTTGCAATAGACAGGGCCATATTTAAAGCGAAAAAAGTTTTACCTATTTTCGGACTTCCACTTAAAATACTCAATCCTTCCGGAAGAATACCTTCTACAAGAAATTTTATAGGTTCATACTTTTTTTCTATAAAATCCTTAAAAGATATATCTTCTAACGGTTCCCATTGCTTCTGCTCCGGTTCCTGTTCCCTGGCTCCTGCCGGTCTCGGTGGTAATGGTTTACCTTCTGCAGCAGGCTTTATTACCATTCCTGGTAATGTAGTTTTATCCACAGAGGAGGGAGTGAATAAGGCTTTACCGTAATTAGGA
>JAKPQU010000146.1 GCA_029555925.1 Bacillota bacterium | reverse complement strand
AGAGCCTGTCAGGCAGAAGCTGATAAATGGTTACTAATTTACCTGTAGCGGTACTTAGAGCCTAAGCTGGAGTAACCTTTTCTATGATTTTTTTTAGTTCTTCTAACGTGTAAGGTTTTTGAATAAAACCTGCCAGGTCTTTTTCCGTAAAATGGTTTATAGCAGCCTGCTCATTATATCCACTTGTAAGTATAACCTTTACATCTGGTTTAATTTTTTTTAATTGTTTAAATATTTCAGAACCGTCCATATATGGCATAGTCATATCCAGAATAACAAGAGAAATCTTCTCTTTATTATTCTTAAAGAGGTCAAGGGTTTTTCTGCTATCATTTTCCGTTAAAACTTTAAAATCAAGTTTTTTTAACATCGCTTCCGCCACTGCTAATACTGTCTGTTCATCATCTATAACCATAACAGTGTCATTTATATGGTTATTATTTCTATCTCTGCCTGTGCCGGTAATCTCAAATTTTTCAGAAACAGGGAAAAACACTGTAAAAACAGAACCGGAACCGACTTTGCTCGATACTGTTATAGTTCCATGATGGCCTCTTACTATACCGAGTACTGCAGCAAGTCCCAGCCCCCGTCCTGTAAATTTTGTCGTAAAGAAAGGATCAAAGATTTTATTCTGAAGCTCTTCTGTCATTCCACTGCCCGTATCTTTTATTTCCAGATATACATAGTCCTTTTTCTGTAAATTTTCTGCCATAATACCTGAAACACATATCCTGTCGTAGTTTATTATGCCTGTCTCTATTTTAATCTCACCGTTATTATCTCCTATAGCTTCTGAAGCATTTATAATCAGATTCATAATTATCTGCTGTATCTGTGCAATATCTCCTTCTATAATGGGAAGGTCTTCAGGCAGATTATACGTTAATAAACATTTTTTTGACACAGAAACTTCCAGCAGCTTGGTCATATTTTTTATGGCTTCAGAGAGATTGATCGGTCTGATAAGAAATTTTCCCATACCTGAATAGGCAAGCATTTGTTTCGTAAGATCGGCAGCACGACGGGATGATATTACAAGCTGCTGAATATAGTCTTTGGCAGGAGAATCTTTTGCTGTTTCCATAAGGGCCAGATCTGCATATCCTAGTATACCTGTGAGGATATTATTAAAATCATGGGCTATGCCTCCTGCCAGTATACCAAGACTTTCAAGCTTTTGAGCCTGCTGTAATTGCAATTCCAGCTTCCTTCTTTCTTCTTCTGCTTTTTTCTGCTCGGTAATATCTACGACAATGCCCCTGAGACCTGCAGGTTTGCCTTCTATTATGATTGGAGAAGAATATGATATAACGGGAAATGTTGTACCGTCTTTTCTCAGAATTGTATATTCACATCCGCTCTGTCTGCCCGTTGTCAGCACCTCTTTTATATTATTCATTGCTTTTTCTCTGTCCTCCGGTGAAATTATCTGAAGAACATTGAAGCCTTTCTTTACGTCTTCCGGAGAATAACCGGTAGCTTCATAGGCATAACGGTTTACAAAGATAAAATTCCCTTTGAGATCAAGCTCGAACACTGTCTGAGGCAGTAAATTAGTCAATTCTCTGTATCTCTGTTCACTTTCCATCAGTGCTTTTTCTGCTTTTTTTCTATCTGTAATATTACGGGCTATACCCAGGTAGCCCGAGTAATTTCCTTCTGCATCGAAGGTAGGTACTCCGCTTGTTTCTATAATAACTTCATGACCGTCTTTATGTAATACCATATTTTCAAGATTTTTAAAAGATTTTTTTGCTTCTGCTATGGGAGTAAAGATTTCTGTTATTCTTTTTCCTTCTTCTGTCGGTCTGTGATTCAATGGGGTTGTACCAAGTATTTCTTCCTGCCTATAGCCAATTAAATCTTTTATATTGTGGCTTACATAGGTATATTCATTTTTTTCATTTGTCTGCCATATACAGTCACCTGTGGATTCTAAGAGATAATGAAAACGATCTTTACTTTCTTTGAGGATGTTTTCTGCTTTTATCTGTTTTATATGGCTTGAACTGCTATCTATAATAAAATTTATCAATTCCCTGAGATATTCCATGGCCTTTTTTATTGTTTCTCTTGTAAAATGAGGTATTTTTTTTACATCTGCCATATATTCGTCATGAGGCAAACCAAATTCCTTTGTTCTGGAACAGAAGAAATCCATGTCTGGTTCTTCACCTTCATAAAAAAACTGTCCCATAGAAATGGTAGCCTTATGTTTTCCCATAATTATAACGGGTAAGGCCAGATTCCATAGACCGTTCTGACATTTATATTCTATATGTCTGTTCGCTTGCAGAGATGGTTTTATATTATTATGAGCTTCCCGGCACTCTTTACATGAAAGAGGATTGGCAAGATAGAATTTGTTACATATATCCTGACATCCTGTGGTAACAATAATATTGCCGTCTTTATCGATAATAGATGTAGAAACAGGTAAAACTCTATAGAAAAGTTCCATTAAATTTTGAAGTTTTGGAACTTCAATAAGATCCGATAATTTATATTCCATAATTACTTACCACTCTTCTTGGTACAAAACCGCTTTTTATAATGATATGTTCAAAATCTTCGTTTTTCATAATATCTTTAGTTTCTCCGCCGGCAGATTTAACAATCTGTTCTTCTATTGATGTACTTCCCAGATCATCGGCTCCCATATGAAGAGCCATCTCTATAAATTCCTGCCCTGTATACATCCAGAGTGCTTTTATATGGTCAAAATTATCCAGCATAAGGCGGGAAACGGCAATTACTTTCAGTATGTCATAAATATCTGTTTTTTCTTTTACTCTCTGTTTCAGTTCTGTATTATAAGGATGAAATGTGAGAGGAACAAAAGCCATAAATCCTCCCGTTACATCCTGAAGTTCCCTTAATTTTATCATATGGTCTATTCTGTCTTCATATGATTCAATATGGCCGTATAACATAGTGGCATTTGTGCTTATACCTTCCCTGTGTGCCTGTTCTGATACTTCCAGCCACCTGTCACCTGAAATCTTGTTCGGAGCTATAATTTTTCTTATTTCACTGTTGAATATTTCAGCTCCTCCGCCCGGGATGGAACCGAGTCCTGCTTTTTTCAGCCTCTTGAATACATGGTCTAAAGAAATTCCTTCTTTTCTGGATATATAGTCATATTCTACGCATGTAAGGGCCTGTATGTGAAATTTTTCATTTATTTTCTTTATTCCTGAAAATATTTCTTCGAGATATGTGAGAGTTATGTGTTTATTCACCCCTCCGACTATATGTATTTCTTCTATATCCGAGTCTCTGTATTTCTCAACTTTTTCAAAAATTTCATTGAGGGACATAATATAGGCTCCTTGCTCTCCTTCATCTTTTGAAAAAGCACATATGGGACATTTCATTTCACAGATATTCGTATGATTTATATTCAGATTGTTTCCGTAAAAAGCCATATCCCCGACTTTTTTTCTTCTTACAAAATCTGCAAGAAGACCTGTTTCAAATATATGTTCATATTGAAAAAGGAAAATCCCCTCTTCTTTTGTAATCCTTTCTTCCGAGAGGACTTTTCTGGCAATATCTTTAATCAATGGATCTGAAAGATATTCTATAAGATTATTATTTTCTATACAATTATTCATAAATTACCTCTAATTGAAAAAATATGATAAATTATTTAGATAAACTGCCTCTACATATTTTTTATCTAAAGCTTTATTTTACGCCATTAAAAATGACAATTCCTGTACCGTTAAATTACAAAAAATCTCTATTAGATTTTACCATGTATTTATATATTTTAGACATAATATTTATAAAAAAACACTTTTTTTTGAAATTATATACTATATTTTTATTTTCTTTGTGGAATTTTATTCATTATAATGGCCTGGCTCATATTTGTCCTGATTTTCTTTTGAGCCAGGCCGAAATAATTAATATTTTTCCATTAATAATTCTACTTCATCTGCCAGTTCATATCCTGACATGTTTTCCCATTCACTTCTTCTTACTGCGAGGTAGGCACCTGAAAGTTCTGCTCCGAGGGCATCCAGAAGGGTTCTGTTAGCTGTAAGATATTCCAGGGCAGAACCAAGATTTGCAGGCAGTTTATCTATACCGGCAGATTTTCTTTCTTCTTCAGACAGATTGCCCGGATCTATATTTACCGGTGCAGGAATATCCATTTTCTGTTTTATCCCGTCAAGTCCTGCTGCAATAATTGCTCCCATGGCGAGATATGGATTTGCCGTTGCATCAGATGGCTTAAATTCAAATTGTCTATACGAATTTGTTTCTGGATCTGTTATAACTCTTATGGCAGCTTCACGGTTATCTATACCCCAGCATCGGAAAGCTCCGCTCCAGTAATGGGGTTTTATCCTTCTGTAGGAATTTGTGGAAGGTGTCGTTATTGCCATAAGGGCAGGCATATGATGTAGCAGTCCTGCAATAAAAAATTTTGCTGTTTTTGATAATCCGTAAAGCTCTCTTGATTTAGGAACAAGATTTTTTTGATTTTTCCAGAGGCTCAGATGTATGTGACATCCGCTGCCTGCTTTATCCAGGAAGATTTTTGGCAGAAAAGAGGCTTTTAATCCGTGATGTGATGCAACTGCTCTTACTGTTTCCCGAAAAGCAATCTGGTTGTCTGCTGCTTTTAACGGGTCTGTATAGCATATTGATATTTCCTGCTGGCCCGGCCCTGATTCCGGATAGTACTGTTCTACAATCATACCCTGGGCTATGAGATTTTCTGCTATTTCATTTATAACATGCTGATTTATATCCATTGACAGGGTGGAACCAAAAACTGTGTAATCTGCAGGTATGATTTCATCAGTCCCTGTTTTTAAGAGATAAAATTCATTTTCAAAAGCTGTTTTAATCTCTATGCCTTCTTTCCCTGCTTCCGAGATCATTTTTTTGAGAAAGAGACGGGGACAATAGGGCCAGTTTTTATCTTTTTGTTTAATATCACTCATTACTCTGGCATGGGCAGGAGCATAGGGGATAGTGTTGAAACTCGACCAGTCAGGTACAAGCCTTACTTCACCTACAGGCCCAAGACCTGCACCGGGAACCACTGCATCATACATGACAGGAATTGCCTGCTGTGCGGCAGAAATGCCGACTCCATGAACCAGGTTATCTTCCAGTGTATCTATATGTATTGCCTTCCCCCTGATTATGTTGGCATTATCACACCAGAGTATGCGGATAAATTTTATGCCGGCTGATTTCAGAGATGTTATAAATGCTTTGTCCATAGTTTCTGTCTCCTTTAATTTTTCAATATAGAATATAGCTAGTTTCATAACAATCTATAATTATTGAGGTGAGTATAAATAATACATAACTGCTCTCGTGACGCGTAACGCGTGACCCATGAAGGGTTTAATCCCTGCTCATCACGCTTTACGCATTACGAGGTCATTATTTATGGATAGTTATGAAACTAAGTACCGTAACAGGTAAATTCGTAACCATTTATCAGCTTCTGCCTGACAGGCTCTTACGAAGAAAAATAATTTGCCTTATTTAATTTTTTTTACAGACAATAAATTAGCCCTTATTTAATTTCTAATACTATAGAAAAAACGAATTTTTCTTCTCCAGAGCCTGCCAGGCAGAAGCTTTTTATGGATACCCTTTTACCTGTAGCGGTACTAAGGAATGAAAATTTATTAATTGTCTCTTTCCTCGCGTCACGCGTTACGCGTTACGCGTCACGATTAATATATTTGAGACATTTATTTAACTGCCATTCCTAATTATAAATTCCATTAAGCTATGAAATAAACTATAATAATCCGAATATGTTTTAACATAATGTTAACAAAATCCTGCAGGATTTTTTATTTTTTATTATATCAAGAATTATAAAGTAGGAAATCTTTTTGCAGTTATAGAATTTTTTTATACAAATCACAGGAGCGGAGATTGATGAACAGTAGATTGATTATAACCATTTTTTCGAGGTGACTTATGGAATATTTATCTGACGGAACTAAACTTCAGGAACGGTATACAACAAAAAATATAATCGGTAAAGGTGCCATGGGAACTGTTTACCTTGCTTATGACGTCCGTCTATCAAATGATTGCGCAGTGAAAGAGATGGTTCCTTCTTTTCTTGAAGAAGAAGAAAAAAAGCTGTTCATGGAATTATTTAAACAGGAAGCCCATATGTTAAATACTCTGGATCATACAAATCTACCAAAAGTTATAGATTATTTTCTGGAAAAAGATCGCTATTATCTTGTAATGGACTATATTAAGGGCCGGACTGTAAAGGACTATATAGAAAATAATTCTGCAGACATGGAGACAGTGGAAAAAATCATGTATCAACTCTGTGATATTCTGGAATATCTTCACGGGCAGCATATAATCTTTAGAGATTTGAAGCCTTCCAATATAATGATACTACCTGATTTTAAAATAAAACTGATTGATTTCGGCATAGCCAGAATATTTAAAGACAGCAAACAATATGATACTGTAATTGTGGGAACTCCCGGTTTCTGTCCCCCTGAACAGTACGGTAGAGGGCAGACCGATGAACGTTCCGATATATACAGTCTCGGAGCAAATCTCTATTATATGCTTACAGGTAAAGTTCCTGATTTACCTGAGGGAAGAAAAGAAATAGAAAACAATGGCAAATTGACGCCGGATTTGAGATGCCTTATATTAAAATGTCTTTCTCCTGAGCCTGAAAAAAGATTCGGTACTATGTCGGATTTCAGAAAAGCTTTTGAAGGTGTATGGCGAAAGAAACTTCCTGTACATGTAGAAAAACAGGCTATTGTTTCTCCGGAAGATAATAAATCTGTAAATACCGTTACGGGAACTATTTTTACCTTTGCTTTTATGTTATTACCTTCCGGTATTTTAACCTCTTTCTTTTATCTTTTCGGAGCGAAATTACTGAGTATTATACCTGCCGGTATAAGCAGTATCTTCATGTGGATTCTGGATATTGTTTCCCCGTCAGTTCTTTCTTCCGTGCCGGTATTTTTGCCTTTACTGGGTCTGTTTTTCTTTACCGGTCTTTTTTATATGGTCATAAGAAAAATGAAATCTATTCCCGGCATTAACTGGGAAGCTCTTATACTTGTAACAATACCTTTTGTAATATTAAATGCCAGAAATTTTTATGCCCTCACCATACCTTTACCTGGTTACGAAGCCGGCCGTCTGTCTGCCATGCTTTTGCTGGCACTTGCTGTCCCCTTTATGATTCTTTTTTCTGTTATATTTATGAATGTGTTACGTATTAAGAAAAGAGAAAATAAAGAAAATCCTCTTATTGAGAAAAAGAGTAAAGAATCTTTTATAGGACATTTTGCAACAGTTACTTCTCCTATGAGACCTGCAGGGAAAATTTTAATAGACGGAGAGGAAGAAAGTTTTTCCGCATGTTCCTGTGACGGACAGTTTATAAAAGAGGGAGTCAGGGTTAAGATTACTGGCCTGAAGATGGGCGATTTTATCGTGGAATCTCTTTAACCCCATGGTTTCATTAGATTATTTTCAATACCGAGTAAATTTAAAACCCTTGATACAGTAAAATTGATAATATCGTCAACAGTCTTCGGGTCGTTGTAAAAGGCAGGAGAAGGAGGAACTATGGTGGCTCCTGATTCTGAGAGGGCAAGAAGGTTTCTTATTTGAATCAGTCCCAGAGGTGATTCCCTGGGGACAATAATAAGAGGTCTTTTTTCTTTAAGTGTTACCTGGGCGGAGCGTAAAAGAAGATTGTTACATATGCCGGCTGCCATTGCGCCGAGAGAATTTATGGAACATGGCGCGATTACCATACCGGATGTTTTAAAAGAACCGCTTGCGATGGAAGCACTCATGTTTGAGATGGAAAATTCTTTTATTTTTTCGGATATTTCCCCGGAAAAGAGTTTGTTTTTTTGATAGGATTTTATTTTCAGTTCCTGGCATATAACTCCCTTTGCATGTTCCGTAACTACAAGAGCTACTTCATGGCCATGCCTGACAAGTTCCTCACATATTCTTTTGCCGTAAATTACGCCGCTTGCACCTGTAATACCTACTATTATCATAGCAGAACATCTCCTGTTGTGAAAATTAATATAACAAAGGAAATCCATCCGTTTACGGTAAAAAATGCCCTGTCTACATGTGTTAAATCCTTCGGGTTTACAAGGCTGTGTTCATAGATAAACAGTAAAGACGTGACTGCAAGGCCTCCATAATAAATAATACCTGTTTTTGCCATAATACCGAATAGGAGTAAAAAGAAGACGGTGAGTATATGAGACAGGGAAGATATGATCAGAGCATTATTGAGTCCGAATGCTGCCGGTATTGAATAAAGATGTTCTTTTCTGTCAAATTCATAATCCTGGCAGGCATAGATTATATCAAGACCTGTCATCCAGAATATAATGGCTGCGCCGAGAAAAAAGGGAGTTATACTCCATGTGCCTGTAACTGCAAGCCATCCTCCTATGGGAGCGGCAGATTCTACCAGTCCGAGAATTAAATGGGTGGCCCATGTAAAACGTTTACAATATGAATAAAACCATAGAAGTGCCACGGCAAGAGGACTTAATTTGAAACAGAGAGGATTTAACATCCAGGAAGAGAAAACCAGAAGACCGAGTGATATAAAGGTAATAAGCCACACAGAGCTTCCTGTTATTTTTCCTGAAGGCAGCAGTCTATCTCTTGTTCTCGGATTTTTAGTGTCTATTTCCACGTCTATGATGCGGTTCAGAGACATTCCTGCCGTTCTTGCTCCGAACATGGCAAGAGTAACCCACAGCCATACGGAGAAAGAAGGTATTTTCCCTGCTGCCACAATTACTCCTAAATAAGCGAAGGGAAGAGCGAATATAGTCTGTTCGAATCTTACGAGATCGATAAATTTTTTAATCATTTGTCACAAAATATTCTTTCCATTTTCTGTCTACCAGATCTTTAATTTCTTTGCTCATTTTGATTTCTTCAGGCCATGGCCTCTGCATACCTTCCTGTGGCCCTTTTCTTGTTGCATCTATACCGAGTTTGTTACCGAATAGAGGCCATGAAGCAGAGTGATCGAGAACATCGAGAGGGCCTTCCGAAAATACAAAATCCCTTTTTGGATCTACATTATTAAAGGCTCTCCAGGCAACTTCATTTATATTCTGTACATCTGTATCGTCTTCGACTGTTATGATGAATTTCGTATTCATCATCTGTCCCATGCCCCAGAGGGCATTGATGACTTTTTTACCCTGTGCAGGATAGGTTTTTTTTATGGAAATAATGGCACAGTTATGAAATACCCCTTCAATGGGAAGGTTTATATCTACAATTTCCGGCAGTATCATCTGAAGCATGGGAAGAAAGATTCTTTCCGTAGCCTTTGCCATATAGCAATCTTCCATGGGAGGTTTCCCTACGATAGTTGCAGGATATATGGCATCTTTCCTGTGAGTGATACATTTTATGTGCATTACTGGATAGTTATCTGCAGGGGAATAAAAGCCTGTATGGTCGCCGAAAGGGCCTTCTACATGAAATTCTCCAGGCATTATTTCACCTTCCAGTATAAACTCGCTATGGGCGGGAACTTCTATATCTACTGTTTTACATTTTACCAGTTCTACAGGTTTTTTTCTTAAAAATCCTGCAAACATCATTTCATCGATGTCAGGGGGAAGAGGTGCAGTAGCAGCATAGATAACTGCCGGGTCTCCTCCTATGGCAACTGCTACTTCCATTGGTTTTCCGCTTTTTTCATGTTTCAGATAATGTCTTCTTCCGTCTTTATGTATATGCCAGTGCATGCCGCATGTGACCCTGTCATAGACCTGCATTCGGTACATGCCACAGTTTCTCTGTCCTGTTTCACTGTCTTTTGTAAATACCATGGGAAGAGTGATAAAAGGGCCTCCGTCATGAGGCCAGCATGTTAAAACAGGTATTGAGTCGAGCATAGGGCCGTCTTTCAGAACAACTTCCTGGCATGGACCGTGAGAGACAATTTTAGGCACAGAATCTGAAATTTCTTTTAATTTCGGAAGCATCTGCAGTTTCCCGAAAAAGCCATCCGGTATATGAGGTTTCATCATTTCTTTTATTCTTTTTGCAATTTCGTCTGTATGGTTAACCTCCAGTGCCATGGCCATACGTTTATAAGAACCGAAAGCATTTATGAGAATTGGAAAACTGTAACCTTTTAAATGTTCAAATAAAAGGGCAGGGCCATGACTTTTAGAGATTCTGTCTGCAATCTCAGTGATTTCAAGAACAGGGGAGACCTCTGTTTTAATCCTTACCAGTTCTTTGTTTTTTTCAAGTTTTAAAATAAATTCTCTTAAATCTTTATATGCCATTATGGTACGTGACGCGTGACGCGTCACGCGTCACGCGAAGATTGAGTTTTCTCCCTTCGTGTAACTGACTGAAGTCATAAATTCTTAAATTATTTGCTTTATCCTTCTTCTATGAAGTTATTTTTTATAAATTACTCTTTACTTTTCGTAAAAAATAATTGATAATATACATATATAATGTAGTGTTCCGGTAAATGCCGGTCGCACATCACACGTGACGCGTCACGAACAAAGGAGCGTAGCTGTTATGATAAATACCAATCAAACGACTGACGGCTATCTGATATCCCGTACTACGGCCAATCAGAGGCCTATGCAGGCAGGTGCGGCTTCTTCTGGTAAGAGTAAATCTTTACCTGAAGTAAAAAATCAGCATATGAAAGCAATGGAAAATTTTTACAGAGGTGATAATTCACAGTTTACTTCTGTAGAGAGCGGTAACAGAACAGGTGCAGGTAATTCAGACCCCAGGGTATTTGAAGCCAGGAAAAAACTTGTAGACCCTCTCGGACTGGTTCCTGAGCAGGCAAAAACAGGTGTGGACAGGTCTAAAACAAATATAGACGGAAAAACTGTTGAAGTTGGAACCTTTAATATGGAATGGCTTGGCTGTGATGAAGCAAGAATGTTTTTCAATGGGAAACCTACAGGTGCCCAGCCGAGAACAGAGCAGGACTATCAGAAGATGGCAGATGCCATAAAACAGTCAGGTGCCGAAGTCATGGCAGTGCAGGAAATATCCGATGAAAAAGCTCTCCAGAAAGTTGTAGGTAATTTACCCGGTTATGATTATGTACTCGGTACTACAGGAAAAAGAGAAGACGGTAAAAGCCAGATGGTAGGGATTATTTATAATGGAGAAAAGATAACATGCGATAAGTCTTCCGTAACGGAAATTATGGAAGCACAGGTGCCTGAGCTTGCCGGAGACGGACATCTGAGAGCCCCTCTTGCTGCGAAATTCAAGAGTAAAGAAGGAGGATTTGATTTTACCATGGTGGCCATGCACCTTAAAGCAGGCCAGAAAGGTGATTGCAAACAGATAAGAGATGCCCAGGTAAGTGTAATCAATAAATGGGCGAAAGACAGAATGGCTGCCGGCGAAGATAAAGATATTATTTTTGCAGGTGATTTCAATGATACCCTGAACAGCTCCACTACAAGAAAACTCGGTGAAGGCACTGATTTACATATGGTTACCTCTGAAGCTGCAATAAGAGACGAATGGTCCCATCCTGTAACACACAGGCTTATAGATCAGATAGGAGTTACCACGGTAAATGGAGGCTCTCTGGAAGAATATATCCCCGGTACTACAGGTGTGGTAAGAGGAGAAAGGGTTACATCAGATCACAGGCCTGTAGTGGCAAGTTTTAAAGATGTAGATAATGACTAGTAATAGAAAGGTCAATTAATAAAATTAGCTATTGGTTTTTTCTTTAAAAAAAACTAATAGCTAATAGCTTTTTTTGGAAAAACTATTTACTTTTTTTTAAAATGCGTGATATAAGAGATGAAAAGATTTTTTTGTTGTGATATGTTTTAGCGAAAGTAAATTTTTTAGAAAGGTGGTAGACAGCTATGTTTGGAATGATTAATATGATGAACCAGGGAGCTGTAAACAGACAGCAGGGGCTTTTTACAAACAGGCTGGTTGATGGAACAAAGAGCGGTCAGCTTAATAAAGCAGAGTATATGGCTCTTGCCAAGTATGATCAGGAAACAAGGGAAATGGAGGGGAAATTCCTTAAAGACGGTAATATGTCCTGGCAGGAGCGCCAGATACTGGAACAGAGAAATAAATATAATGAACGTATGATGTCTCTGTACAGTAGAGGGGACTTTAATCCAGTAACTAAAGGTCCTGAAAATGAAATTGAAGCAAGGATGCAGAATCAGCTTTCAAGAACCTATGATGGGATTACAGACGGAAGTCTTACAGAAGGTGAAGCTGTTCATACTCTGAATTATCAGGGAGAAACAGCTACTAAATATGGAAAAATGCAGGCAAGTCCCAATGGTTTCCATAACTGGATAACAGGAACCAGTACTTTTACGGCAGGTGAAAGACTTGCTCTGAATAACAGACTAGATAACAGCAGTGAACAGATTTTTAATCTGAGGCATAACTGGGCTTCAGACTGGGGTTCTCCTCAGAATGTAGGCCATTATCAGCCCAACTATGGCGGAAATTACATGCCTTCTTTCCCGTCCTATACGCCTCCGGTTAATTTCCCGAGTTTACCCGGGCCTTCAATGATGGGCGGTCAAACACCGTTTTATCCCGGCTTCCCCGGCGGAGGATGTCCTCCTTATTTGAGTCAGTTCACCCAGCAGCTTTTCAGTACAATGGCTATGGGTATGATGATGGGCATGATGGGAGGAATGGGCCTGGGAATGAATGCAGGAATGATGTTCGGCGGTATGCCGATGGCAATGCCATTCTTTATGGCTCTATCTTCCATGATGGGCGGTATGGGCATGATGGGCGGTATGAACATGGGTCTGGGTATGGGTATGATGGGCGGTATGGGTATGATGGGTGGTTTTGCCGTTAATTATGGCGGAGGTTACGGAGGAGGTTCTTACGCAGGAGCCTATGCGGGAGTAGGACCTTATGGAGCCTATGCAGGAGCCTATGCAGGTAATTACGGAGGTTATATACCTCAGGGTGTGGCTGCAAACGGTTCAGGTTCTGCTGCCGTAGCAATGGGCAGACAGTTCCTCGGAAGGGAGTCATGGAGTATTAAAGGACAGCTTCCTCACTTTACTGCTGCCGGTGGACAGACCAATAATTGTGCTGATTTCGTAAGTTCCTGTCTTGAGAGTCAGGGCCTTATAAGAGGACATCATGTAAATGTGAGAGAACTGGAAATGTCTCTTCTGAGACAGGGATACAGACCTGTTCCCCTTCATATGGCAAAACCGGGCGATGTATGGATAAATGCAAGCAGAGGCCATACGGAACTTGTTCAGGGTTTTGATGCCAGAAGAGGCGGTGTGTCACTTATTGGCTCCAATAATGACAGACCTGGCCATCAGGTAATATCAAATGGTTTTTCCAGAAGTGGTGTTGTATATACAAGAGGTTAATGTTTAACTGATAAAAGAGGCTGTCTCGGACAGCCTCTTTTATTTTATATAACTAGTGACTTATTGGAATTCAAGGGTAAATTCCTGAGTAACTGTCCCTGAGCTAATAGAGAGAACTGCTGAACCGGCCTTCATTGAAGCAAATTTTATTGAAGCTTTCCCATTTTTAGTAACAGCAAAGGACGGTTTGGCTACACCGTAAGAAGAATTTATTCTTATGCCTGTACCATCAGGAACTGGATTGCCAGAACCATCTGTTACTGTAATCTCAAGGGAATAAGTGAGATTATCGTAACCGAGCTGGTTTACATTTATAGAAGCCGGGGCAATTACTGAATTAGCTGTATCGAAAAGACTCCAGCAGTTTGCTACTTTTCTTTCAGGGCTGTAGGTTTCGCTTATAAGTTTTCCCTGTATGACCATTGTTGTAGAATCTCCTCCGTCCATATTTATTGCATCTGTTACATTGAGTTTAAGTAGATATTCTGCTATTTCTTTGAGATTCATCCCGAGACTTTCCGTGGATTTTGATTTCCTGTCATCAACACTGAATAATACGAGTTTATTGTCTTTAGTGATACCCAGTGCAGTATGGCCTGCCCTTCTTGTTACATCATTTCCTCCCGGTCCCAGTTCTTCTTCTTTATCAGTGATATTTATTGCTCCGTCTGTAATTAAATTGGGGCCTGCGCCAATGGCGTAAATAACCCTGCTCCAGTCTTTTCCTGAAAGAGATATTACCCTGTTATCGACAACTTTTACCCTGTCTATAAGGATTTTTTTATCATATCTTACGCCGAAAGCAGTTCTTGGCGGTCTTTTTGCCACATGAGGGCTCTGAAGTATACCATCAACTATAACAAGTCCCAGAGGGCCGCCATCCCTGTTATAATAACCTCCGTTTACTGATACAAGACTTCCTGTTCTCTGTGCCATAGAACTCGTGGTTTCTCTGCTTTTATTGTTATCTTTAGCCTGTATGGCTTTCAGGTTGATATTTTCTCTTTCCAGATCCGCAAGAACTACATTGAACGTGATAACACCTTTCTCTGAACCTTTTCTTATATGAGTCCATATTACACTTTCAGATAGATATGTTACTGATTTTTCATCAAAATTTTTGTAAAAATCAAATACGAGTCTATCAGGAGTTTCCATATTAAAAGCTTTATAGTTTTCCGTGGGAAGATTGTATTTCAGTTTTATTGTGGATATAACGCTGTCATATCTGGTTTTTTCAAAAGTAATTTCCTCTATAAGATTATCATTTGGTTTATAGTTTTTTTTGATATTTTTTCTCAATTCCGTTCCCGGAAATTCAATGGTAAAAATATCAGGATTCCCCTGACGGCATATAGTGTATGGAATTTTTTTACTCAGATCGAAGGCCAGTCTTGTTTTTTCTGCGTCTGAACCGAAGCGGATCTCTGTGAGAGTGGCTTTTTCTGTAGCAATTGAGCAGAAGTAATTGAATAGAATATACACAAATAGGGGAATAAAAAGAAACATTTTAAATTTCATGGTTATAAAATCCTTTCTAAAAATAACATTGAGAATTCAGAAAATTCTACCTGGACTGTTCATTTCCTTCATGAAGCTGAAATTTACGGTAATACCTTATGTGGAGAGGGATTATGCATGGTTTCCTCCGGGGCTTGAACCTATATATTAATTATTTATATTAGTTTATATTATAAGGCTCAACTATTATGATGTAAAATTTGGAGTATCTTCTATAATTATATTAATTCCTGCAAAGCCTTAAGATTTTTCTGAAAATCATTTTTAGATCTGAAAAAAGCTTTTTCCTTTTATATATCCATGTTTTTTAATAGCCGTAAATAATTTAAAAAATCTTTTAAAAAATACTTGACATATACGCACTAAACTATTATAATAATAATGCAAGCAGATAAAATTAAAATAATATAAGAGGTGATTTGATATGTTAATGAGATGGGAGCCTTTTTCAGAAATGAATTCTTTACAGAGAGAGATTAACAGATTATTCTCCGATACTATGAAAAGAGAGGTGACCGGTTCCGGTGAATTTGTAACAAGAAGCTGGGCTCCTTCTGTGGATGTTATAGAGAAGGAGAATGAAATAGTGGTAAAGGCAGAAATTCCCGGTATGGAACAGAAGGATATTGATGTACATTTAGAGGATAATCAGCTTACCATAAAGGGCGAGAGGAAATTCGAGAAGGAAGATAAGGGTGAAAATTATATTCGTCAGGAAAGAGTTTACGGTTCTTTCTACAGGTCCTTTACCATAGGAAGCGGTATACAGGCCGATAAGGTAAATGCCAGTTATAAGAACGGTATTCTCGAAATAGTTCTTCCGAAGGAAGAAAAAGTTCAGCCCAAGAAAATTGAAATTAAATGATAATCTCTCTTCTGTTAAAAGAGCAGTCTGCCTGTAGACTGCTCTTTTAGTTTATATTCGTTAAAATCCTTCTTTCCGATTGCATGGTTTGATTTAATTGTGATATACTACAATATTATGATAGATATTTCAGTAGTTATAGGAACTTATAATCAGAGACCAGTTCTTTCTCATGTACTCAATACATTCACCACTCAGAGTTTTCCTCATGATAAGATGGAAGTCCTTGTTGTAGATAGCAGTTCTACGGATGGCACAGAAGAACTGTGTAAAAATTCCACATTTCCTTTTCTTTTTAATTATTACAGGAAGGAAAATACGGGTAAAGTTCCTGCAAGGAATATGGCAATAGAAAAAGCCAGGGGAGAGGTTATTTTCCTTACCGACGGAGATGTCCTTGCCCATCCGAAATTGATAGAAGAGCATATGAATTATTACCGTAAATACCCGGGAAGTGTAATAGTAGGGCGTCAGATGATCGTTCCTTCTCTTGAACATTATGAGGAAAGGGGAAAAATTTGTTTCAGACGTGATAATAAAGTGGCAGGTCAGAGACTTCCATGGCATCATCTTGTTACGGGAAATGCTTCCATAGGGAAAAAGATGCTTGTTGATACAGGTATGTTTGATGAAGATTTTAAAGGTTATGGCTGTGAAGATTATGAACTCGGATACAGGATTGCAAAGAAACATATTCCCATTATTTATAATCCCGATGCTATAAATTACCACTATCATCCTGTAACATTTGATGAGGACTGTATAAGAAAGATTGATACAGGAAAAGCTGCCGTCATATTCTGGAGAAAACATAAATCTCTGAAATTAAAACTCCATCTCGGTATAAATCCTCTTTCTTTATTTATTCACAGTTTTATATCTTCTGACGGATGGTTGATAAAGAAATGTAGAGAATATTCAAATGTTGACTCACCGTGGAGGAGTATTGCCAGACAGATTTTGCTTGAATTTAATTATCTTACAGGAGTTAAAAAAGAACTTTATAAGGAATAGCATTTTTCACTTTTCATTTTTCCCTTTTCACTTCTCGCTTCTCACTTCTCCCTTTTCCCTTTTCACTTCTCACTTCTCCCTTTTCCCTTTTTACTTTTCGCTTTTCCCTTTTCACTTCTCACTTTTATTGAAATTTCCACCATGGTTTTTTCAATTCTTCTAATTTTTTACGCCATTCCTCTGCTATTTTTGCTTTCTCTTCTTCTGCCTGTTTTTTCAGTTCTTCCCCCTGTGCTTTTAACCGTTCTATCTCTTGGCTATGTAGTTCACTAATATCTATCAGTGCCCGTTCCTTTTCCTTTATGGTAGAATTCAGAGCTTTTATCTGCATTTCAATTTTTGCTTTCTCTGATAACAGTTCTTTTAAATTATTGGCATTTTCCATCAGCACTTCTTGAATGGATTCATTTTCTTTTCGGTATTTTTTCTGCTGATACTCTAATTCACATCTGAGCAGTGAAATGGTATTTTCTTTTATTTGCAGTTCTTCCGGCCCTGCCAGTAATTGTACTTCTTTTCTGAGTAATTCATTTTCTGTTAGTGCTGTTTCCAGTTTTTCTTTTAAAGATTCGTTTTCCTGTCTTAATTTATCTGTTAAAAATTTTTCTTCTAGAGGCTTCAGCAAATTTGATTTTTCAAAAAAATCTTCCAGTACTTTTCTCATATTTTCATAGATTATTGCATGGTTATTATCTGACATAGAGCACCTTCTTTCTCCATCGATTAAAAATGAACGGGAAAATTTCCTACCAGCAAAAGAAAATTCATGACCTTATGCATTGGAACTATCCAGAGACTGTAAAGAGGACTGTATATAAAAATAAGTAATGGTATCATGCCATATCTTCTTAATCCTTCAAGATTTCTTGCCAGTTCATAGGGAAGGAAGCCTGAAAGAATGGTAAATCCATCCAGAGGCGGCACGGGTGCACAATTGAATATGCCAAGGCCTACATTCAGTATGATAAGATAGGACAGGAATATTTCCAGTGCAGAAGGAACTGTCATAAATATGCAAAAAATTTTATGAATATAGGCAGCTGTAAAGGCAATAAAGAAGTTAGACAGCGGGCCTGCTGCCGTTACAAACATAATGTCTCTCCTTGGGTTTCTCAATCTCAAAGGATTTACCGGCACTGGTTTACCCCAGCCAAATCCTATACCTGCAGCCATACTTAATATTATGAATAAAAAACCGTAAGGATCGAAATGGGCAACAGGGTTTAATGTAACCCTCCCCTGACTCCAGGCAGTTCTATCACCTAAAAGATATGCCGTATAGGCATGAAAAAATTCATGTACCGTTATTGAAAAAACCAGAGCCGGTAATATAAGAAATAATATTTCAGGATTTGCAAAGGTGAACATTTTGTTGAACCTCCTTTTTTTCAGTGACCAGTGAGCAGTGACCGGTGACCAGAGTTTATAGTTTAAGGTTCATAGTTGAGAGTTTAGTTTTAAACTTTCAACCCTCAACTTTCAACTCTAAACTTTCAACTACAAACTTTATTTAACATCTCACGACTCACGACTCACGACTCACGACTCACGACTCACGACTCACGACTCACGACTCACAATTCACTGTTTCTTCGGTGCTCCTATGGTTTCCATGAAATTCCTGGCATGTTCAAGGGCATCTTCTCTGCCTTTTATGATGCCATCCATTACTTTTTCCTTTACTTCGTTAATTGCCTGACGGAAGTAAGGCCCGGGCTGATAATTCATTTCTATAAGATCTGAACCTGATACGGTGGATTTTACGTGTCTCCATCTGGTAAGATAATTTATTATTCTTCTTCTGGCGATTTTATTTTTTATCTCTGACATTATGTAAAATAAAAATTCCATTGACAGACCGGACAGTTCTCTGCATATAATACTGGGGTTGAGTCTGTCCGGATTACTCAGGTTTATGCAATAATTGCCTTCCCATATAAGCTTTTCTATTAATTCAGGCCTGATTTTCAATTTTTTTCCAATTTTTTTTATTTCTTCCGGATAGAGATTTTTAGTGAAAGCAAGAAAATAGACCAGCCACTCTGTTATTTCTATATCTTTTACATAATTTTTATTGCTTAAATTTTTGTATATTTCATTGAGCAGTTCAAGTATTTCCCTGTTTATGTCTATATCACCATGGATTGCTTTCATTATTCCCAGCTCATCCATTCTTTTTATGGAAGATATAGGCCTTTTTTCATTCAGTAAGGTTACCATTTCATCAAGAAGTCTTTCTGCAGATATCTTCTCGAGTATATTATTTTTTATAGCACTTTTTATAAGTCTTTCTGTATGAGGTTCAATGGTGAAGTAATATCTCTGCTCAAATTTTATGGCTCTGAATATTCTCGTAGGGTCATCTATAAAACTCAGATTGTGAAGTACTCGTATGAGTCCGCTTTCAAGATCCTTTTCTCCTCTGAAAAAATCTATAATCTGTCCGAAATTGTCCCCGTTAAGACCGAGAGCCATAGCATTTACTGTGAAATCTCTTCTTATGAGATCCTGTTTTATTGAAGAGTATCTTATTTTTGGAAGAGCTCCCGGCTGGCTGTAAAATTCCGCTCTGGCAGAGGCTATGTCAATACGATATCCCTGCGGTATGTTTAATTCTGCCGTACCGAAAGCATGATGAATCCGTAAATCTCCTCCTGTGTATGATGCAAGTTTTTGCGCATAATTTATACCGTCACCTTCCACTACAAGATCGAGATCGAAATTTTCTATACCAAGTAATAGATCTCTTACAAAACCTCCTACTGCATAGACAGGAATTTTTTCTCTGTCTCCTGTCTGGCCTGCCTGTCTTAAAATAGTTTGAATGATACGGGGGAGTCTTGCCATGTCATCTATCCTGGTAGGAAACTGGTGGGGCGTACATAATCTTGAACCGTGAATTGTTCTTATTATATCTGATCTTGTTACAACTCCTACCAGCTTATTCTCTGACATTACAGGGATTCTTCCTATCTGCTGTTCTGCCATTAATTCCTGAAGTTTCGATACCGGCATGTTCGGAGGAGCTGTTATAAACTCTCTTGTCATATAAGCTTTCAGCGGGGCATGGCTCAGTCCATGTTCTGAAGCTTTTTTCAGATCTGTTAAAGAAATTATGCCGCATATTTCTCCTTCCTGTTCTATAATAAGTCCGCTGTGTCCGTGCTCTCTCATTATATCTACTGCATCACATACCTTGAGAGTGCTTTCTACTGTTTTAACAGGGAAAGACATAATGTCCTGTGCTACAAGAGCAGGCTTGATATTTCGTTCAAGTATCTCCAGAAGACGGTCTTTTATTTTATTTATATCTTTTTCTTTTATTGTCGCCGCCGCAGCTGCCATGTGGCCTCCTCCTCCGAAGGCTCTGAGCATAAGATTTACATCAATTGATTCACTCAAACTTCTTGCTACTATGTAGGTTTTTTCTTTCATTCTTACCAGCGTGAAAAAAGCATCTTTCCTTTCAAGTTCAATCATTTTATGCGTGAGAAGAGCAAGTTTGGGAACATATTTTTCTACCTCTGATATGGATATAACTATCTGAAAACCATTGAAATTATAAGTCTCACAGGAGAGTATGAGTTTATTGAGGAGAGATCTCTGATCTTCAGAAAGAGGCCTGTTTATATATCTTGCTACGATATCCAGATTTGCCCCTCTGGATAATAAATAGGATGCCATATCTATGTCAAGGGTTCTGGTAGTGGAAAAAGTAAGTGAACCTGTGTCTTCGTATATACCAAGAAGAAAAAGTGTTGCTTCCCCGGGGATTAAAGTTATGTTTTTTTTCTTTATTATTTCTACCAGAAGGGTTGCTGTAGAGCCGACACTTTTTATTACATTTACATTACCTATTATATCCTCCTGATGGTAAGGATGATGGTCATATACATGTATTTCAAGGTCATGGTTATCCAGTATCTTTTTTAAAGGCCCCAGTCTGTCCGGCAGTCTGGTGTCTACAATGATGAGTTTTTTTATCTGTGATAAATCTATATTTTTTATTGAAATTGTAGAAGAAGTAAGATCATTATGTAAAGTCATAAATTTCTTTACATTTGTATCAAAGATCCCTGAAAAAACAAGACTGGCCTCGGGATAGATCTTTTTCGCTGCTACCATAGAGGCAAAGGTATCAAAATCAGTACAGTTATGACAGGCAATTATTTCCATAGATTTGCTACATAATTTAAGTATAAAGGATACCCTTTATCTGATTATGAAGTTTAAAAAACCAGAATCCAGAATTTATTTTTAACTTGAACGAGTTATAGCATCACATATCACATATCATATATCATATATCATATATCACGCATTTTATTATACATCTTTTGCCTACTTTTAGCAACTATGTAGTTTTCTTTTCTATTCTCTTATGTTATAATAGGTTTAAATTTTAATTTTTACAGGGATATAAATATTCTATGAATATAGAGCAGAAGATAGTTTCTACCTATCCTTATCCTCTTGCTTTGACATTTAAAAATTTTATTACTCTATCTAGTTCAGATGATACAATTGAAGTGAAACATGCTGTTCTTGGTAATCTGATAGAGGTAATAATTAAATATCTTTCTTCTATTGTTATAGGCCAGTATACTATGGAGGAAAATAACGATAAAGATATTGATAAGTTACTCTCAGCCATTTCTCTCAGAACCTGCAGCCTCGATCAGTGGAACAGTGTTCTAAAAAAGATATTGAAATATTACAAGGAAAATAATAAAAAACTTCTTGTACCTGAAATGGCCGATTTTTATTTTGATAAGAGAAAAGATGAATATGTTCATGTTGCAAAGGCCTATAAAGAGCTTAAATCCATATTGAAAGATGAAGGCAGAGATGTAACGCAGATTTCCTTTAATGATTTTGCCCCAAGACTTCTTAAATACCATTTCACTTTTATGGAAAATACTTATTCCAAACTCTCGAAAAAACAGCTCAAAGAAAGAGTGCTTTTTCTGGAGCCTGCTATGGAAGAAATACTTGGCACCCTCAGTTTTTTAACAGGTTATAAACTCTCCTATGTCGTCGGAGAAGATCCTGTAAAACTTGAAAAACATTATATTATTAAATCTTATATGGGAGCCAATTTCAAGGATATTATGGTTCAGAGTATAAGATCTGCAAAAGATTTAGAGAAAAATAAACTGTATCTGTGCAGTTTTAATAAAATGATTCCTGCTGTGGCCCTGTATCCGTTTTTCTTGATGGAATATTGCCCTTTATGCAGCAGCGGACAGATTTTTTTTCTCAAAGATAATAAAAATGGTGTTGTTCACTATATAAGTTCTCAATGCGGCCATGACTTTGTCCCGAGGAGTTATCTGCAGGATCTTCATTCTACTCTCCCATGTGTTGAAGAAGATATTAAAGAAATTCCTGTCTCTATGAAGAAAAGCTCTGAAGGTAAAACCAGGGAAGATGGTATGACTTCAGGAGAGTCCATATATGAAACAGCTCTGGAAATGGCCCTCTCCGATGGACCTCTTTCGGAACAGGAAATAGAGAGACTTGATTTATATAAGAATAAATTTAATATAACAGGAGAAAAAGCCCAGGAAATATTCAAATCTGTTGAAGCAAGATTTTTTGAAACAGTTGAGGTAAAAGAGGGTTATCTTGAACAGATAAGGATAGCACCGCTTGATATCCCGAAAGAACTGGTTTATAAACAATACCCTTATCCTATTGCCAATGCTTACTGGCAGATAAATCAGCAGTCTTCAGGGGAACCGCGAAATATTCTCCTCTCTGTCTGCAGACTTATGGAAACGGTTATAAGGTTTTTCTCTTCTATTGTAGTGGCCCAGTATATAAGGGATACTATAGATGATTTAAACGTCAATCTAAATCTTGAGAGGCTTGTTGAACCCGGTATAGAAGAATGGCTCCTTTTCCTGGAAGATATACTGAAACTTTATAATAAAAAAGGTGAGAAATTACTTGTCAATGAACTGTATAATTTTTACTTTTCTCCCTTCCCGGAATTGAAGGCTCCTTTGAAGGCCTATAAAGCAATATGTGAAGATGATTTTTTCCTTTTTAAAGGAAACATTCTCAAAGAGGAACTGACCCCTTCTGAATTTTTTGCCCTTGTCCCTGATTTTATTGATGCTGTAGAAAATCACGGAGAGGATTTGAGTATAAATCAGATAAAAGATTTATTATTACTTTTTATTCCTGTAGTTGATAATATTATTTCCAGTCTTAAGTTCCTCATTGCCTATAAATTATTTTATGTGAAAAAAGCAGCCTATGAAAAAGGTAAGGTTCGCCATGAAATTGTTGATTGTGTGGGGGCTCTCAGTCTTGAAGAAACTGAATATTATTCCGAGAATTATTTTGCCCAGGAAAAGGTTTATATGAGTTCCACCGTAGATAAAAATTTCCCTGTTTTAAATCTGAGTCCTTTCTTTATAGTCAGAGAATACCAGAAAGGTTTTGGCAATCAGCTTTTCTTATACTGGAGAGTAACAGGTGACGGTTCACTCGAATATTCCAATTATCAGGGGGATGTAAGATTTACTTCTCAGGATTATGTAAAAGATTTAATCAAATCCTTTCGTAAATTTACATCGGAAAAAAAGGTTAACCTTGTTATAAAACTTCTTGACTGGCAGAAAGAAAAACGCAAAAAGGATATCAAAAAAGGTATCAGAAAAATACCTCAGAGAGGTATAGTACAGGAAAAAGATGAGCAAAAGAAAATTCAGGAAGAGGCAAAAAAAGCAGGGGAGACAAAAAAATATGCAAGAAATTCCTACAGATATGCCATGGAGGCATGCTGGAGTGATGGTCACCTCGGTGAAGATGAAAGGGTTTATCTGGATGAATTAAAGAGAATTCTTGAACTATCTCCTTCTGACGTGAAAGTAATAGAGGATTCTACAAGGGTTAAATTTGCCGAAAAAATAGATAGAATAAAACCTGTTTCCCGGGATAAGAATGAACTTGCAGAAAGTCTTGATTTTCTTGAAGAAGAACATCAACTGCTCTTGAAAAATCTGGAAGAAAGACGTCAGCATATAAGAACTCTGGAGAGGAAAAACAAATCCCTTGAACATGAAAGGGATATATTGAAAGAAAGCTCTGAAAAACTTGAAACAGAGGTAGTGGAAAAGGATAAAGAAAATGTAAAATTAAAAAAGTCTCTCAAGGAACTTAAAGTTAAATTAGATTCTATGGTCAGACGTACCGATATTGAGAAATCTGATGAGATAGAATTACTTAATAATAAGATAAATGACCTTGAAGAACTCAGGGAAGCAGGCGAGAAAAAAATTCAGAAACTTATGGAAGAAGTTTCCTCCTCTAAAAGTAGAAATTCTCTCCTTGAAGAACAACTCGAAGAACTTGAAGAAAAATTAAAAGAAACCCAGAGTAACAGCATATCATATATGGAAAAGCTCGGTGAGCTAGAAACAGATAAAACAGAAGAAATCGAACATTTAAAGAAAGAATTAAAAGAACTCCATAAGAAAAATAATTCACTCGCCAGGCTTGCCCAGGAACTTACGAAAAAGAATGAAGAAAATAAAAAATTACTCCAGAAACTTGATGAATTTGATAACCTCTCTAAAAAACTTGCATCATTGCAGGAATTAAATAATGAGAAAGAAAAGAAAATATCAGAACTTGAAGCAGAAGCAGAGGAATTAAGAAAAAATAAAAATGATGCCGAAGAAAGCAAGGAAGAAAAAGAGCATGAAATAGGGGAGATAAAAAAACAGTTAAAAGATTTAGTGAAAACTAAAAATGACCTGGAAAAGAATTTGGCTACAGCCGGTAAAAATAAGGATGCTCTTGTTAAACTTGTGCAGGAGCTTAAATCCAAACTGGATGAAGCAAAGAAATTTATAGAAAAAGCCAGAGATGTAGATACCATTAAATCCAGACTGGAAGACCTGGAAAAACAAAACAGAGAACTTCTCAGTATAAAAGAGTCTGGAGACAGGGAGTATATAAATATCAGTCATGAACTTGATAATTATAAAGCCAGACTGGCTGATATGGAAGAACATAACAGAGAATTGATTGCTTTGAAAGAAGCGAGAGACAGGGAATACATGGATCTTATTCATGAGCTTGACAGAGTAAGTTCTGAGTCTCTGTCTATGAGGAAAGATGTTCAGGCCAACAAAGAAGAAGGTGAAACATTACTTAATCTGGTGAATGAACTCAGAGAAAAACTGGTTCATTCCGATAAAACAACAGGTGATTTACAGGCACGGCTTGAGCGGCTGGAAAAAGAAAAAACAGAATTACTTGGCAGTAATGATAAACAATCTCAAAAAATCAGACAGCTCCTTTCTGTGCTGAATGAACTGAGAGAAGAAAAAAAGATACTCCAGACAAATGTTGCAGAGATTAATAAAGAAAAAATCAGTCTGGAAGACAGACTGGAGCGAATTCTCAAGGAATTTTCAGGCGCCAAACAGTTTATGACTCAGGCAAAGATTAAACTTGCCGATTATGAAAATCTTCAAAATGAACTGACCACCTTAAAGGCAGAACATGAATTATTTCTTTCTGAAAAAGCAGCAGATGATAATGAAAAACGATCACAAAAGCTCATTGATGCATTATTGCAGATAGAACAACTGACATTGAAAGTTTCTGAGCTGGAAAAAGAAAAAGAAGAATTTCTGTTGGTGAAAGATACTCTGGAAAAAAAGCTCCGGGAAACAGAAGACAGGATATATCAGAGTAAGTCCGGAAGTGAAGATAAAGATAAACTCGTCCAAAGGCTCAGAGATATAGACAGGGAAAAACAGGAACTTGTAAAAAATAATGAAAAACAGAAAAATACTATTATAGATCTTATTAAGAAGACCAACAGTCTTAATGAGGAAAATAAAAAGATAACTATTTCCATTCAATCTCTTGAAATGGAAAAAGAAGAATTAATCAGGCTCAATCAGGAATTGCATGAAAAAGGGACCGGTTCTGAATTTGATATGACTGCTTTTGAGGCAGAACTGTTAGAGATTAAAAACCGTAACAACAATCTTATGGAAAGCCTGGAAGAGAGCAATGATAAAATTAAAGAACTTGAAGCACAGAATAAAGATTTACTTTCAATCCGGGAACAATTAACAGATTTACAGAAAGAAAAAGAAACATATAAGAGTGAACTGGCCAGGGTTTTAGATGAACTGGAGAAAACCAGAAGAACTGTCACAGAATTGACAGATAAAATGGCCCTTTCAGAGGGAACTACTGCTCAGACCGGTCTTGAGGAATTGGAAACACTCAAAAAAGATATCCTTGCCGGAAAGAAAGCAATACAATCGCTGGAACAGGAAAAAAATGCCTATGTGAAAGAAAAATCTAAAATACTTATACTCTTAAAAGGCTTAAAATCTAAACTTTCCGAGAAAGATAAAGAGCTTGAAGAAATGCGGAGCAAAGCCGGCAGTGTGACTGATGATATTAAACAGAAGGTTGCAATTCTGGAGAAAGAGAAAGAATCATTTGAAGAGCTAAAGAGAGAAAAAGACACGATAATCAATGATTTATCTTCAGAACTTCAACAGTTAAAAACGTCAATGTGCGAGAAGGAACTTGATGATAGCCTGAGGCAGAAAATTGACGTTCTCGAGAAAGAAAAACAACTATTTGAAGATGCACAGAGAGAAAAAGATAGGATAATCAATGATTTAACTTCAGAGCTTCAACAGTTAAAAATATCAATGTGCGAGAAGGACGTGGAATTAAAAGGTAAAGAAGATAAGGACTTTATTTCCCTTGAAAAACAGAAAATCGCAGAAGCATGGGATGAACTCAGAAGGACTGAAGAAAATAATATGACAGAACTGGAAGAAGAATGGGAAAAACTTTCCCAGAATAAAGAAGAACTGGAAGCCCAGAGGGCCAGTCTGGAAAAAGATAGGGAATTACTGAAAGCTATTGATATTGATACACTTGAGGCAGAAAAGAGAGAACTTGAATCTGCATGGATTGAACTGGCAGAAGAAAGGGAACATTTGAAATCCCTAATGATGGAAATTGAAACAAAAAAAGAAGAACAGAATACAGAAAATAGTCTTCTTGATACTATTAGAAATAAAGATATGCAAATAGCTATTTTAAAGGAGGAACTGGAAAGTTCCCTTATTGAGCTTGAAGAACAGAGAAAATTTATAAAAATTGAGAAGGAAAAGTTATCAGAACAGTATGGTAATATACAATTAGAGGAATTACAGTCTCATTTAGAAATGGAATGGAAGAAACTGGAAGAGGATAGAATTAAATTTGAAGCTGATTTAAATAACCTGGAAGAGGAAAAAAAGCTTCTGGAAGAAGAATACAGAGAACTTTCCCTGAAAAAAGCCGAAGTTGAACAACTTATGGAACATGGGCCTTCAACAGAACGATCAACCCTTGTTTTGAGCCACGGTGATGTTGAGAAGTTTCTTACAGAACATATGCCGGAAGAGCAGATGACTTCTTCCAGTATATCCTCTTCTGAAGAGATAAAAACTGAAGAAAGCTCTGAACCTCCTGCATTCCATACTCTTAAGAAAAAAGGCCTCTTTGCCAGATTAAAAAAGGCTGTAAGATTTGACAGACCTTCTTCTGAGCCAGAGGGGCAGGTTGAAATATCAGGAGAATCCCCTATAAATGAAGATCTTTCTGTTGATTTTTTTACCAGTGACTGGCCTATGATTATGGGAGGACTTACTCATAACGGATTTAATGATGAAGAAACTGAATTACTTCCTCCTTTGAAGATCAGGTGGAAATTTGTTACCAGGGGGGCAATAAACGCTTCACCGTCTATTTACAAAGGTATTTCTTATGTCTGTTCCCTTGATGGTACATTATATGCCGTTAATATAGAGAATGGTGAGAAGCTATGGGATTTTAAAACAGGAATACCTCTGGCCTCCACTCCTGCAGTGGCAAAAGACTGGGTGTTTTTTACCGGTGGTCAGTATGTTTATGCTCTGGACAGACATAATGGCACTCTCATATGGAGATTTAAAGCCACCAGTCCTGTAACCTCTTCACCTGCCATAGCCTATGGACACATATATTTCGGCTCCACAGACGGAACATTTTATGCTCTCTCTGTAAAAACAGGCCAGAAAATATGGGAATATATTACCAGGGGAAATAACAGTTATTCTCCTGCAGTATGTGAAGATATTGTCTATTGCTGCAGTAAAAATGAAAGGGTTTTTGCACTCGATGCTAAAGATGGTAAGAAAATATGGGATTATGACGTGGGTTGTCCTGTTAAATCTTCTCCTGTAATATATCAGGATGCAGTTTTACTGGTCTGTGAAAACAGTCTTTATTCGTGGCATTCAAAACAGGGCACTTTGATGTGGGAATTTAAATCTCCCGACCAGTTATGTGCTTCTCCTGCTGCAGGTGAAGGCCTTGCCTATGTGTCAATAGGAGGTAAAACTTTATACACTATTGATATGCTGAAAGGCAACAGAATTCGTGAATATAATATAGAAAGTGCATCCAGTTCATCACCTGTTTATGCCAACGGTACTCTATATATCGGTGCAGGTGACGGAAAGCTTTATTCTATAGAACTTGATTCCTCGAAAAATTTCCTCCCCGAAGAGGGCCTTAATGTTACACATTATGTAGTCTCTCTGGAAGGGGAAATATTATCTTCCCCTGCCATATCTTCCGGCTATATCCTTGCAGGAACCAGAAAAGGATTCCTTTACGGTTGTTCCTCCGATGTAGAAGAGTAATTCAGTGACCGGTTACCGGTGACCAGTTACCAGTTATGTCTCCATTCACTCTTCACTTTTCACTCTTCACTAATCACTACTTTTCCCAAAATCGTAAAAATATCCGTTTATCTTCATTTTTACATCTACATGATCTACTGCAATCTTTCCTATAGTCTGACCTGCCGTTACTTTCTGTCCTATACAGACTCTGAGGTTATTCAGATGACCGTACTGTGTCATCTGTTTATCTTTCTTTATCTTAACGGCAAATTCTCCATATCCCCAGTATATAATATCTGTCACTTTACCTTCCCATCCTGCAGGCACTTCTGTGCCGGCCGGTGCGGCAAAATCATATCCGTTATGATAGCCTGCTTTTAATCTGTATTTACTTTCAGGCCGCCAGTCATTAAATTTTCCGGAAACAACTGTATCGGTATAGTTCAGACTCATAAGGCTGAGGTATCTGTTTACACCGCCCTCTGTTATATCTACAGATACTCTGGCTTCAGGTGATTTGTTGCCTTCTGAAGTGTCAATACCGTCAAAGGGTGTTTCACATCCGCATAAAAAAATTATACACATTAATAGAACTAGACATAAAAATCTATTGTTTTTTATCATCTCCAATTCCTTTCTTTTCTTTCATATCTTTTTTGAATTCTCCTTTAACCATACCTGATAATATGCTGCCAAGGTGTTCTATTTCTTCACCGTATCCTGCCCAGTTCCCGGATTTCATATATTCTCTGGCTTTTTCATAATGTTTCAGTGCTTCTCCTGCCATTACTTCGATAGTTTTTTCTTTTTCAGTAACAGGAATTAAATGGTTATCAGAGGTATTAAACATAATTTTTATTGCTTTTTCAAGATTATCTTCCATAACTATCTGGCTTCCATAGACTAATATGACCTTTTTTAATTCAGGTAACTGCCCTTTTTCTGCTTTTAAATATAATGGTTCTACATATATAAGGGAATTTTCCAGTGGTATGACAAGAAGATTACCTTTTATTACTCCTGAGCCCTCCTGATTCCATAATGAAAGCTGTTTTGATATTTCTGTGTCCTGATTGATACGGGCTTCTATTTGACCGGGGCCATAGACCAATTTCTTTTTTGGGAAACGATAGAGTATTATATTCCCGTAATTTTCTCCGTCACATCTGGCACACATCCAGGCAGATAAATTGTCTTTTTTCATAGGAGTAAAGGGTATCATGAGAATAAATTCTTCCTTTTTCTCTTCAGGAAGGCTCATTGTAATATAATAAGGCTTGATTTCTTCTTCCTGTGTGTCAGAAATTTCTTTCGGAATATTCCACATATCCTCTTTGTTATAAAATACCTGTGGTTCCTTCATATGATATGTAGAATATATTTTACTCTGTATGGCCATTAATTCTTCAGGATACCTTATATGGCTTTTTATGGTTTCAGGCATTTCCGACATGTCTTTAAACACATGGGGAAAGATTTTTTCATACGTATTTATTACAGGATCGTCCATGTCGTTTTTATAAAAATCAATAGTTCCATTATAGGCATTTACTACGACTTTTACTGAATTTCTTATATAGTTTATTTTATAGTCTTCGCGAAAATTATATGGCATAGAATAAGGATATTTATCTGATACTGTGTATGCGTCACAGATCCATAAGAGTTTACCGTCTGCAATGATTATATAAGGATCATTTGAATAAATCAGCAGTGGAAAAGCTTTTTTAAGTCTGGTGTTCAGATCTTTATAAATCATTATTCTGCTGTCTTCTTTTATATCTTTATTCAGAAGGATTTTCATCGAGTTAATGTGTCTGGCAAAGGCAAGTTTTCTTAAGAAAGAAGAAAGTGCTATCCCTCCTGTACCCTGATAGGTACAGTATTTATTTGTTGTTCCTGAAGGGTAATCAAATTCCTGGGATATGTTATCACTGGATTTTGTGTTTACTATGGAGTAGTTTTTAGTTGTTTCTCCATAATATATTTCAGGTCTGTCTATTCTTAGATTTGTCGTATACACAGGAGGTATATCTTTTATGAAAAATTCCGGTAATCCTTCTTTTGATATACTGTTTACCGGTGACAGACATAATCCGTATCCATGAGTGTAGGTTATATGTTGATTAATCCAGTCACCGGTTGATAGCTGATCATAGGCTATTTCTCTGGCAGAAAGCATAACCTGTCTGTAATCTCCGTCTATAGTATACCTGTCTATGTCTACATCTACGAAATCATAATATGGTCTTATTTCCTGAAGCTGTGCATAAGTGTCCAGCAGAGGACGTCCATCCCATAACCTTATATTTTTCACAGTCCCTTCATTCTTATATATACTTTCTGCTGTCAGGCTTTCATTGGCAGGAAATTCCTTTTCTACTACTTTATCAAGGCCGTAGCCTTTAAGTGTATACTCAATATTTCTTTTAATAAACTCTTTTTCTTTTCCGATTTCATTAGGAATTACAACAAACTGCTGTATCAGGCCGGGATAAACGGAACCTCCAAGAATAGAAAATATGATATAAACAATTATTGACCAGAAGATGGTCTTCCAGTTTTTTGTATAAAGATTAAGAAGGATAATAAAACTGCATATAAGAGCCATAACGATCATTATGTTCATTACCGGTATCTGAACATTTACATCCGTATAGGAAGCTCCGTAAACTACTCCTCTTGTAGAATAAAGTAATTCATATCTTGCAATATAAATACCCCAGGCTTTCAACAGGAATATAATGCTTCCCAGTATGGAAAGATGTATTTTTACCTTCCCTGACAGGGTGAGTATATTACTCGGAGAATATCTTATCAGTTTATAAAACAGGTAGATAGATATAATTGCTATAAATATTATTATAAATGTAAATATAAGCCATGAATATACATATTTAAGAAAAGGCAGTTTAAATAAATAAAAGGCCAGATCTGTTTCGAATACAGGATCATTTATATTAAAATTGTGGCCGTAAAAATAGAATAATAACTCCTGCCAGTGTTCCATACCTTCCATGGCTATTAAAATACCGGTAATACCTATTATTACAATCAGAAGTTTTACCGATTGTGCTTCAAAAACGCCACTGTCCAGTATTTCTATGATATTACTCTGAGAAAACCTTACCATCCTGGGAGATAACCTTCTTATTACATACAGGTTAATTCCTATTAAGATAATAAATACAGCTCCCATGATTAACCCTGTAAGGAGTTTATATTTTAATATTACAAGGAACATATCTGTATATCCTGTTTCCTTGTACCATAACCAGTCTATATAAAAATAGATGAAATTTTCTATGACGAAATATAAAGTCAGTGCAATAATAATAGTTAAAAATAATTTTCTAATATTTTTCATAAATGTTATTTTACCAGAATCTTTATAGTTTTTCTAATCTAAAAAGATTTTCGCAGAGTTCTCCATGATTTTTTATAAAGTCACGATCGGTAAGATCCAGCCTGACAGGTGTAATGGATACTTTATTTTCACTTATAGCTTTAAAATCCGTATTCTCGTCCATATTCCCTGACGGAAGTTCGGCACCTATCCAGTACATAGGTCTTTTTCTTGGATCCAGATTTTTTTCTATCCAGCTTTTGTATGTGCTTTTGCCCTGAACCGTCATGGAAATACCTTTTATTTCTTCTTCTGGTATATCAGGCACATTAATATTAAAGAACATTCTCTCAGGCATCCTGTAATTAGCAAGTCTGTCAGCCATAAGGGATGCAAATCTGGCTGCAAATGTGAAATCTGCTTCCTTATCAAAACTGCATAGAGATATTGCAATAGACGGAATCCCCTGGAGAGTTCCCTCTTTTGCACCTGCTGCTGTGCCGGAATAGGATATATCATCTCCCAGATTTGAACCATGATTTATACCTGAAATTACGAGGTCAGGCTTCGATTTTTTCATAATGTGCTTTATACCCAGTATAACACAATCTGTAGGTGTGCCATTTGTAGAATAGACTTTACATTTACCGGTTCCTCTGATTTTTTTTAACCTGAGAGGATCGAAAAAGGTAAGGGAATGGCTTACCCCGCTCTGTTCTCTGTCAGGTGCTATTACTACAAGATTATGTGATTTCGATAATTCTTTTATAAGAGCTTTAAGCCCTTTAGCTCCATAACCATCATCATTTGTGAGAAGTATTTTCATTTTATATACCTCGTTTTATAGGATCGTGACGCGTGACGCGTCACGCGTGGAAGGAGACTGTTATAGTTAGTTTCATAACTATCCATAAATAATGACCTCGTAATGCGTAAAGCGTAATGCGTGATGCGCAGGGATTAAACCCGTCACGAGTCACGCGTTACGCGTCACGAAGACT
>JAKPQU010000145.1 GCA_029555925.1 Bacillota bacterium | reverse complement strand
GCAACAATTGAAGAAATAAATACCGATAGAGCAATAGAAGATTTCGGAGCAAAATTTGCTTCCCTTATTCCAAGAAAATCTATTTTAGTAACAGCTGTTCTCAAAGAAAGCCCTGCCGAAAAAAGCGGTTTTATGCCGGGTGATATAATCATGTCTGTTGACAATAAATTACCTATGGATAATGCAGATTTCTTATCTACAATGAGAAATCTCGGCGGTAAAAAATGCTCATTCCTCCTGTGCCGTATGGGACAGCAAATCAACCTTGATCTGGATGTTCTGGAAAGAGGCTCTCTGAGACCGAAAGAATATGTTACATTTGCCGGCATGGTCATACAGCCCAACAGTCCGACTGTTTACGAAACATCCTATTCCTGGGCATCTCCCGATTGCGTTTATGTAAGTGATGTTCTGGAAGGCAGTTCAGGCGAAGCCTGGGGGGCACATAAAGGAACAATAAGAGGAATGCTCATAAACATGACCTATTATCAGGTAAAATCTCTTACAGATTTCTGGAATGCCATAAAAGATGTTAAACCGGGTCAACCTGTTGAATTCTTTTACTGGACGACAAATTATGGTACAATAGTCAAGGTTGTTTATTATTCCGAAAGTGAAATGCCATCACTAAAAAAGGTTAATATTTAGCGAGTGGTGAGTAGTGAAAAGTAATTAATATCTTACTATACTTTCGCACTTTTTTATAAAACCTTTGACTTTATTGACTTCAGTTGAAACATAAAACCTAATAAATTCAGGGCTTTTTCTAAAATCTGCGCAAGTATAGATTTTATTATATTCACTTTTCACTATTCACTAAAAGAATCTTTCCTGCTGTTTTTTCTGTTAATCGTGACTGAAATGCCTCTACCTTTCCTGCAGGAACAGAAAGAAACATAGATACTCCTTCCTGTGTATATTCCTGAGACAATATTTTTATGCCGAATCTGCCTGCCATATTTATTATGTCGCCGATAAGATTAAAAGGAACGGACAGAGTAACTTCTTTTCTTATCTCATAAATAACTATATCAGATATATCTATTACATTTCTCGAAGCACCGGAATAAGCTCTCTGTAACCCTCCTTTCCCTAATTTAATACCGCCAAAATATCTGATAACGGCAAGAAGAACATTGAACAGCTCGCGCCTGATAATCTCCTGATAGATAGGTCTCCCTGCAGTGCCTGAAGGTTCTCCTGCATCATTTATTCTGACGTAATCTTCTGTTCCGCTGCCGATTCTATAGGAATAACATATATGAGTGGCGTCGTAAAATTCTTTTTTCAATCTATTTAATATTTTATCTGCTTCCTCTTCCGTAGAAACAGGAAATAAATAGGAAATAAATTTTGACCCCTTTTCTTTAAATTCAAAGGGGCCAAAATCTTTATTAATAGTATTAAATTTTTCTACCATTTAATAAATTACAACTCAAGGGGCATTACAGGGAATGGCGGTATATCCTTTACCGGCATAGCCGGTATGTCCCACGGCAGGTCGTTAACTGCGATTGCTCCCGGTAGCCCTGCACCTGTCTGAACTAAAGATATCTGATGATTTTTACTCGTTCCGTCCCAGTATCTGTCAAACATTGTCTGAATACTCGCCGGTCTTACCCCTTCAGACCCTCCTTTGATATCATTACCATTTGCAATGACCCATCCTAAAGTTCCTGTTCCCATCATACCTTCTGAAATAGCTGTCTTATGATTCTGTTTAATCTCTTCCGGGAATGTCAGACAAATTTCATCGATTTTTCCCAGTCCCGGACAGATTGCACCTTCAGTACGTAACTTTCCCAGATTTATAGATATCTGTTTCGGGAACACCACTTCTTCCCCTGACGAAGGTATAAATGTCTCAGTAATTCCCTCTGACAGTTCCTTTTTTCTGGGAAGATTTTTCCTCTCTGAAACTTGTGCCCAGTTAGAATTAAAATCGTTAAAACCAACTTTCATATTTAAAACCTCCAATAGGAATTTTTTCTAAAAATCCCCTGTTATTTCCGGAAGATTAATGTCAGGTACCTTCACCTGAACGTATCCATTTACAGTATATAACAAAAATTGCAACATGTGTTATATAAATTGTTAATATTTTGTTAACTTTCATGCAAAAATTTCGACTGTGTCATAAATGTTGTATAAACCTATATAAAAGCCTTATTTCATAGTAAGTACCGTAACAGGTAAAATGGTATCCATAAAAAACTTCTGCCTGGCGGGCTATGGAGAAGAAAAATTAGTTTTTTATACAGAATTAAAAATTAAATAAGGGCTAATTTATTGTCTGTAAAACAAATTAAATAAGGCAAATTATTTTTCTTCTCCAGAGCCTGTCAGGTAGAAGCTGATAAATGGTTACTAATTTACCTTTAGCGGTAGTAAGTTCATACGAAATATCTTACAGACAAAATTTTTCTATTGACACTATTAAATAAATGTAATACTATAAATTATTATGAAAAAAACAGGTGAATATAAGGAACTGACTCTTTTAGGCTCAGTAGTGGAAAAATATCCTCATGAACCGTCCAGAGAAATTCTGGAAACTTTCCATAATAAATACCATGATAATGATTTCATGGTAGAATTTTATCAGGAAGGAGAATTTACATCTATCTGCCCTGTTACAGGACAGCCGGATTTCGCCGATATAATTATCAAATATATACCGGATGAACATTTAATAGAAGCAAAATCTCTTAAAATTTATCTTATGTCCTACAGAAATAAAAAAGATTTCGGTGAATTTATAACCAATAATATTATGGAAGATCTATGGGCAGCCTGTAAACCGCAATGGATTGAAGTAACAGGCAATTTCAAATCCAGAGGCGGTATTTCCTGGAAAACTGTAGCTACAAAGAGTAAGTAAAAAAGTTAAAGTTTAAAGTTTTAACTGTTGTAAGCGTTCAGCAGTTAGCTATCTTCTATCAGCTAAAACTTACCCGTTTTTGACTCTATAAATTACGCTAAACATATATTTAACGGCAATCATTATTTAATTTCGCTAAAAGCTGACTGCTGATAGCTGGATGCTTATTATACCAGAAAGGGGAGTTTATGAAAAAATATATTTATCTTTTACTGTTACTATTTCTGGTTATTTTTTCTTCATGCCAGAAAAATACCACAGGAGAAAATCCTGTTCCTACTGCAGAACCGAATTCCGTATCAGTTTCTGCAGCAACTCCGGCCCCAACGTCAGATACCGGCACATCGGGAAAAAAACAATGGAAAGTGGCTATGATAATGCCGGGAAAAATAAATGATGTTTCCTGGAATGCCGCAGGGTATAACGGACTTGTAAAAGCTGAAAAAAATATTGGTATTAAATTCAGCTATTCGGAAAATGTTTCCGTAACAGATGCAGAAACAGCCATAAGAGATTATGCTTCACAGGGATATGATTTAATCCTTGCCCACAGTTTTAATTACGGTGATGCAGTAAAAAAAGTGGCAAAAGATTACCCTTCCATAAAATTCGGCTGGGCTACAGGTACTGACAGCAAAGAAAATGTTGCTATTTACGACTGGCCCGCCCACCAGGCAGGATATCTTGCCGGCATGCTTGCCGCCTCTATGTCAAAAACCAATAAAATCGGTGCTACAGGCGGCTTTGATGTACCTGATGTAGTCAGGGCTCTGGAAGCTTATAAACTCGGAGCAAAATCGGTAAAACCTGATATAAAGGTTTTTATTACATACCTCAATGAATGGGATGATGTGGCAAAAGGGAAAGAAGCAGTAATTGCCCAGATAGAACAGGGAGCAGATGTGGTTTACTGTAACGGCGACGGTATAAGTTTCGGATGTATTCAGGCCTGCAAGGAGAAGAAAGTCTATGCTATAGGGGGCATTGCGGATCAGAACGAACTTGCGCCTGATACGGTTCTTACAAGTACAGTGCTGAATGTAGACACGTCAATTTCAGGCATGATAATGGATCTTGCAGCAGGTCATTTCAAAAATAAATACTTTTATGACATGATAGAAGGAGGAGTCGCCATGGCCCCCTATCATGGTCTGGAAAATAAAATACCGATGGATGTGAAAATGCTTCTGTCAAAGACAGAATTCGATATTAAGACAAAGAAATTTAAAGTTCCTGATATAATAAAGCCTGAAAGAAAGTAATTCTTTTGAGTGAATAGTGAAAATAACTGGATTTTACTTACTATTCACTATTTAAGTATTGGTGAAACTTACCCATCACGCGTCACACACCACGGATGTATCATTTAAAATAATACATACATGTCCCTGAGACCCAGAAAAAGGTTGAAGTAAATGTAATAAGCTGGGCTATTTTATAACGGTTAAATTTTTCTTTTGCTATGATTGCGGTCATATAGCTTCTTCTGAGCAGATCATCTATAAGAGTGGTAATTTTTGTCTTATGGAACTCGAACATATAATTTTCACTGTTACTGTGGCTTAAAATATCCATAAAAAATATTAAATCTTTTTTTCCATGAAGGGGATTATTGTCACTTTTAGGCATTACTACCATAAGACAGGTAATAATAGAACAGATTGTTGTTGCCATAAACAATATACGTACTGTATTGAAGATTATGCCCCAAAAACCGTCAGAGACAGTTCCTTCCATCATGGCAGTTACAGTGGCGAGAAAAATACTGTTTATTATAAGCAAGGTATTTGCTTTTGTTTCGGCAAACTGTATAAGCCCTTGATTGAAATTAATTACTGATAGAGCAAATTCCATCCTCTCTTTTGTTTCACCTGAAAAGGTATCTCTGCTTTTTCTATGCACTATATCCATATCTTCTTTGAGATCAACAAAATAGTTCATGGCCATATCTCCCTTCTACTGGCCGAGCATAAGCATTGATAGTGTATTTCATAACTTATTAGAATTTAAGTCGTCGTGACGCGACGCGTGACGCGTCACGGGTTTAATCCATGCGGCATCACGCATTACGCTTTACGCATTACGAGGTCATTATTTATGGTTAGTTATGAAACTAACTATAATAAACGTTTTCCTCCCGTTACGCGTTACGAGAGCATACAGGTATTATTTATGCTCCCCCCGTAAATATAGAATTTCCTGTCTGTATATTCATCTTACAGCAGTTCATATTTTTTTTATGTGCCGTATAGCACTAAAGGAAATTAGAGGATTCACACCTGTGTGAACGAAGTATATATTACGAGAATGGCATAAGAAAAAGTGAAGAATAATTCCTGGGGAATAAAAAAAGAGAGAAAAATTTTCTATCCTGTATAGAATGTGGATACGGAATGGCTATTTGGCAGGGAAACAGATTATTTTCCTCGGAGAACAGAGCTGAACTTTATGCCACAGGAGGACGGGATAATACTGGATAGATAAAGAATCTCTCTGTCGTAAAAAAATGCTATCCTCTTCACTCTTCACTAAATATAGGGTATAATAATTATGAGGGATACTTATGGATAACAGTACTGTTTTAAAAGAACGTTACAGAATAATAAAAACTATAAAAGCCGGCGGAATGGGTATGGTTTACCTTGCAGAAGACATACCAGAAAGAAAACTTCGTGCCATAAAAGTAATGTTTAATCAGGGCGAGGCATCGGAGCAGCAATTATATGCCATAAAAAGGTTCAGAGAAGAAGCTGAGATACTGGCAAGACTGGATCATCCCAATATACCGAGTATAACAGATTATTTTACAGATAAAGGCAATTATTATCTTGTAATGGATTACATAAAAGGAGAAGATCTGGAAAGTTTTCTTCGGAAATGTAATCTCCAGGTACCTGAAAAATTTGTAGTAATATGGGCGGTACAGCTCTGTGACGTTTTATCTTATCTGCATAATCACAAGCCCCATCCTATTCTTTACAGAGATTTAAAACCTGCCAATGTAATATTAAAATCGGAAGAAAGCCGAATTTTCCTGATAGATTTTGGTATTGCAAGGGTAATAAATCCTGTGAAAGATACGCAGAAAACAGCCGTAGGCACAGAAGGTTATGCTCCTCTTGAGCAATATAAAGGTAATCCTGAACCAAGGAGTGACGTTTACGCTCTCGGTGCAACAATGCATCACCTTCTTACAGGTATAGTGCCAATCCCATTTTCTTTCCAGCCTATAAGACAGGTCAGAGACTGGCTTTCTTCCGATCTTGAAAAAATAGTCATGAAAGCACTTGAGAATGAAGTAGATAAACGTTATGCAAGTGCTAAAGATATGAAAGAACAATTACTTAATTTCTGCAAGGAAAATTATTTTGATGCTTATAAATTATTGCTTCAACCTATGAAAGGAGAAAAAACAGAGACAGTAACCCTGGAAAAGCCTGAAGAACCAGTCAAACCTCCAATTCAGCAGGAAAAACCGGCGGCTGCTCCTGTGAAACCTTCCGGAGTAGTTGCCAGAACGGTTCAAAGCGCCGAAAAACCTTACGGGCAGGCACCACCTCCTTACGGGCAGGCACCACCTCCTTACGGGCAGGCAC
>JAKPQU010000131.1 GCA_029555925.1 Bacillota bacterium | reverse complement strand
TTATTGAATTATAATGTAAAGTAGCATGATATAAGCTGTAACTGTTATAAACGTTCCAGTTTAGATTTTTTTCGGAGGAGCATCAGGCAGGCAGACAGTATTTACCTGTTATTCAAATTGTTCAGTTTAATTAAAGCAATTTGATATAAGTCTTCGTGATGCGTGACGGGTTTAATCCCTGCGCATCACACATTACGCTTTACGCATTACGAGGTCATTATTTATGGATAGTTATGAAACTAACTATATAATAAATAGAATTGGAGATGATTTTTATGAATAAGATGAAAATCTTGCTGCTTTTTCTGGTAATAGTATATGCCGTTGCCTGCGCCGATACTGTCGGTCAGCTCATGAGAAAGGCCCAGGATGATTATGATAATAAAAGATATACAAAAGCAAAACAGGAGGCTTTTGAAATAATTAAACAGGATGCAAACCTGCTGGAAGCCCATAAGATATATGTTAAAAGCTGTACATATTTAAGTAAAAAGACACCTGTAGAAATGGATCAATGTATTGCCTTTTATAAAGACAAAACCGATAGAATGATGTTTTATAACAAAAACAAACCTGTAATGCTTTTTGCTCTCGGATTTGCCTATTTACAGGCAGATAAAATCAAAGAAGCACAGGAAGCTTTCAGTCAATCGATAAAGCTTGATAATAAATCTCCTTATATAAAGGATATAGAGGAATTATCAAGAAAATATAAATTCACAGCAGAAATACCTGTCAGAACCATGGCAGAAGATATTAAGTTATGGGTTTTTGTAATAGTTTCTTTCATAATATTATTTATTGTATGGTTCGTTTATAAAGGCTACTGCGACAGAAAAATAGGGGAACAACAGGTAGCAAAAATAAAGAAAGACAGATCTATAGATTTTTTCGGAAGAAAAAGATATTAATAATGAGTAGTGAATAGTGAGTAGTGAATAGTGAGTAGTGAACTTAAACCATCACTGCTCACTATTCACTTGTAGTGAATAATACAAAATTATTCATTAACATCTTATGTAATAAAAATCTTCCTCCCGTGCCCCGCATTATTATGCGTCACTGGAGCGAATATGTATTCTTTATGTTCACTACAGTAATGGCTATAATGATGAGAATTTTTGTATAATACTCGCGTAACACATTACGCATTGCAATCTCAATATAAATTATAAAATTAAGGAGGGTTTTTTTTGGCCACAGTCAGTGTTATGCGCTTTAACCAGAATTCCGGCTGTATATGTGTTGATAAGGAGAGCTGGTTTTTGCGGAATCGTAAAAGTTTCTTTTCAGACAGTCTTTATTCATGTGTTCCGGAAGAGGTCAGGAAGTCAGGAGTGGAATTATTCACAGGAGGTACCGGTTATCCTCCCTTTCATTATGAAGTATATCTTATTACTAAAAAATATATGGAACAATATCTCTCTTCAGGCAATTACGGAGTGCTGAAGGTAGAAGAGCTTGCAAGAATTGTGCTTAAAGCTTTTCATGAGGTTCATGGCCGCAGAATCAATAACAGACTCAAATTCCTTTTCGGTTTTAACAGAGATGATTTTACGGCAGAATCTTACAGAAAAAACGGTTCTGTTTATCAGATAAAACAGGAAAAAATCAGGAAAAGAGTGGAAAATATCATAGATATGAAGGAAAAATCTCAGGATACCACTCTTGTAATACCACCCAATGAAGCCTGTATTGCCGGTGTTGCATCAGACGGGTTCCATGCCTACTGTATAAAGGAACAGGATGGAGTTCTCTCCTTTTATTCCTGCGGTTTTGACTGCCTTGGCGCAGGCAAATATGCAGGAGGAAGTGAATTTGCAAACACTATTAACAGATATAGTGTAGATAAAAGAAGAAAAGGCCTCGGCAAAGAAGAAGGAATATTAACGGTATTCAATGCAGTAATCGAATCGTGGGAACATTACAGCCAGATAGGAGGAAATATTCGGCTTGTCCTTCTTTCCTCTGAAGGAGAACATATGAAGGAAATTTCAGACAGCTCTTCTCACATATGTATTGAAACAGTAAGAGCCTTCAGAGAGGATTTACTTACTAAAGAAGATACTGTAAAAATAATTACGTCTGTTATATTTGAACAAATGCCATGGCAGAAAGCAGAAGAACTGCTCTTCGAAAAAGCTTCTGACCTGTCTGAACTGGACAAATGTTTGAGAAATTATAAAATGGACAGGGAAAAAATAACCATCAGCAGCCATGATATTTTTAAAAAGGAGAACTCTATCGTATGACTTCGATAAATGCTATTCGTTTTAACGATTATTCAGGTATTATGATATGTGATGAACAGCGTCACTGGAATGATGACAGAATGAAAATATTCGGTGCAGATAAAATTCGCCCTGTAGTGCCGGAGGAAATAATAGAAAGATACGGCATAGTGGCTGCCTACGGGAATACAGGAACGTCAAGTATAGGTGATGAATTACGCTTCAAAATAAGAGAAAAGATTCTTGAGGTTTATAAAAAACAAGTCGAACTGGAAGGAGGACCGCCGGAAAAATTTCTTACCATACCGGATATTGCAGAATTGACATTCAACCTGATAACAGAGGTAAAACATGACCATATAAATGAATCTCTTAAAAACATGGTCGGTTTCACTACAGATGATTTTATTCAGGGTGAATATAAAAAAGATGGCAGAGAATATAAAATAAAGTCAAAAGAAATAATAGAAAAAGCCATGAAAGAAATAGCAGGCTCTTCCGGCACAGATCAGGCAGGAGCAGTGTTTGGCAATGCCGGCATAATAGCAGGTTATGACCCTTCAGGAGGTTTTCAGATATATCTTTTTTCCATGCGTCATTCCTTTTATGAACCGGTTCCTTCAGGCTTTGTTGCACAGGGTTCCGGCTCTGATATGGCGAATGTTTCTTTCAGCAGATTTTTCAATCATCTCACTCTGGAAGAAAGAAAGAATACCATAGACAGAACAGAAGGAACCATTGCGGCCATAGATGCCGTCAATGAAGCATCGTTAAATAATATAGGTGTTGGAGGATATTTCAATATATTTCTTTTTGATGGTAAAAAACCTGCAAAGGAAAGACTTATAGAAATAAACGATCATCGTTCCAGATTCTGTTCTGAAATGATCCATGCCTGCAGATACGGGTTTATTAAAGAAAATATCATTAAAGAAATGGTAGAAGGGCTTCTTTATGAAGGTAAAGATCTTGACTGGGCATCAGATTTAATATGGACTCATGTAGAAAACAAAAAGGCTCTTCACAGATTTTTAAGAGGCTATCCGGCAGATGTCTGGGCTTCCGAAGAAGCACGGCTACTACCTATCCTGAGATAATTTGTTGAAAAGTGAAAAGTAAGTAAAATCCTATTTTTTCTCACTTTTCACTTTTCACTCTCAATATTCTGTGATAAAATTCTTTTTCCACCATAAGTAATACAAAATGCTATCAACGTTATAAAATCCACCGGCCTCCGAAAAAAATCTAAACTGGAACGTTTATAACAGTTACAGCTTGTATCATGCTACTTTACATTATATAGTGTATTTCATAACTTATTAGAATTTAAGTCTTCGTGACGGGTAACGCGTGACGCGTGACGGGTTTAATCCCTGCGCATTACGCTTTACGCATTACGAGCTCATTATTTATGGATAGTTATGAAACTAACTATAATTCAATAAAATATACCTGTGCTGCCGTGATATTTTTTTCTCCGGAACACCAGGCAGGCAGACTACTATGTCTAAAGCTAAATAGTATCAGATGGTAAACCAGGACTTACGCAAAAAGTTAAGAGAATCCTGTCATTTTTAAATCTATCCTTTATTGAATATTACTTATGCTTCTGTTATAATAAAGGTTCGTTATAATTTTCACTGACTATCCGGCCATTAAAGGCTTTTTAGAAAGAAGGACCTGCATTATGGATGAAACTAATATACCGGGAAATATTCCTGAACCTCAGTCTGAACCTGAACGTCAGTTCAAACCTGAACCTCAGTTTGAACCCAAAAAAGAAGAACATAAATCACAGAAAAAATCCATTACTTTCTGGTTGACTATTGTATTCGGTGCTCTTTTATTGTTGAGTGTAGGTGTAAATGTAGTGCTAAGTATCGTAGTCACTGCAAACATGCTGGATACATCTCAAGGAACAATAGCACCTGTAGGAAATGAAAAATTTGTCCAGGGAGATAAAAATTCAAAAAACAAAATACTCCTCATATCAGTAAATGGAGTTATTTTAGAACAGTCAGAGGCTTCACCTTTTTACAACAAAAAAGGTATCCTGGAAACCATAAAAGACGATCTCGCCAGAGCAGAAGAAGACAGTAATATTAAAGGAATCGTTTTATCAGTAAACAGCCCCGGCGGAGGCATTACGGAATGTGATGAAATACATCATGAAATAATGAAGTTTAAAGGAAAGAAACAAATTCCCATAGTAGTTTCAATGCAGGATCTTGCAGCTTCCGGAGGATATTACATATCTGCTCCAGCGCAGAAGATATTTGCCCAGCCTACAACCCTTACGGGAAGCATTGGAGTAATCATGGAATTTACAAATATTGAAGGCCTTTTTACCAAAATAGGTCTGGAAAGTGTAACTATTAAATCAGGGAAACTTAAAGATATTGCATCTCCCACAAGAGATATGACAAAAGAGGAAAATGAATTGCTTAATAAAATGGTCAGGGAAATGAGTCAGAGATTCTTTAAAGTTGTAAGAGACGGACGTAAGAACATAACAGATGAACAGTTTAAAATAATATCCGATGCCCGCATATTTACATCACAGCAGGCAAAGGATATAGGCCTTATAGACGAAATAGGCTATCTCGATGACGCATTCAATGCAGCAAGAGACCTTGCAGGCATTAAAGACGCAAAACTGGTGAAAATAAAGCAGAATATTACTTTTTTCGATTTACTTTCTGAAACAGTTGAAAACTTAAATCCTCAGAGTAAAATTGACGAGCAGATTAAAACACTTGTACCGACAAGTCCGAGATTAATGTATATATGGAGAGAGTGATTTCAGTGAGCATTAAGCAGTGACCAGTGACCGGTGAACGATTAATCCTGAATTTGTTGTAACTGATAACTGATAACTGGTCACCGGTCACTGCTTATTATATCTCCACATGTCCGGTTCCATCACTGTTATTTGGATTATTTTCAGGCCAAGTGGTTGTCCATTTCTGATGAATATGAGAGAGTATTACCTTCAGAGCTATGGCAGAAGGTACAGCAACAAGCACTCCTATTACCCCGAGAAGCTCCAGTCCTGCCAGAATTGAAATAAGTACAATCAGTGTAGGAAGGCCTACACTGTGCCCTACCAGGGTAGGAGATATGAGTTGTTTTTCTATTTCATGAATTGCAAGAAATGTTATAAGAACGCCGAGAGCAGTGAGAGGAGATTTGGCAAGAGCCAGAAGCATAGCAGGAACAGAGCCGAGAATTGGCCCCGCAAAAGGTATGATATTAAGTATTCCCGCTACGGTTCCTATTAAAAGAGCATAATCTATTCGCCATGCATAAAGAGCTATAATGATAGATAGTCCCGTACATATACATACAAGTATTTGCCCTCTTATAAATCCACCCAGTCCGTCATCTATTTTATTTAAAATTTCCTGTAATTCTTTTCTCCAGGCCAGAGGAAATATGGATAAAAACCAGTCTTTATAAACATCTGCATCCTTTAAAAATAAAAATGCAAGGAGAGGCACTATCAATATAGTGGCAAGAGTAGAGAATATTGCTCCTATGAAAGAAAAACTCTGTTTGGCAAGATTCATCAGAGAATTTGCAACTTCTTCAAGACTTTTCAAAAGACTCTGATTGATATAATCCTGCATACCCTCTGAGACTCTGGGCTTCATCCATCTATTCAGTGCTTCTATATTCTTCTGAAGAGATGCAATTATACCGGGGAAGTTGTTGATAAATTTTATCGCTTCATAATTTATTTTAGGAAGAGCAAAAGATAAAAAGAATATTATTATAAATATTAAAATCATATAAATTATAAGTATTGCAACAGTTCTGGGTAATCCTTTAGTTTCACATTTTTTGCCCCATTTTTTGATATTTAAACCGTAAAGACAGAGAAAATCCACGGGAGGTTTCAGAAGATAGGCCAGGAATATAGAGGCGATTATCATAAAGACCACACGTTTTACGTAAGAAAGAAGCCAGATAAGAAGGACCGCTATAAGAATAAAAATTAATATATTGGCCATAATATTCAGTCTTCGTGAACTCATATCTAAAAGGCCTCTCTATCTCTATAATAAGCTTGTTTTAATATATGATTTAATAGATAAAATGTCAATATGAAATATCGCATATTATAAAAAATCTGTGGTAATTAGAAGGTAACGGGAGATAACGTAAGAATATTTACATGGTGAAGAGTGATGTGTGAAGGGTGAAGGGACATTTTATGAACACATTTGAAAAAGAAGATTTACTTTACTGGCTTAAGGTTAAAGATGAAAAAGAGCTGGAAAAACTCTATAAGATGGCCTATGAAGTAAAATTAAAACATACGGGGAACAGGGTTTTTTTGAGAGGCCTCATAGAATTCAGTAATATCTGTGCCAGAAACTGTTACTATTGCGGTATAAGACGGGATAGTAAACCGGACAGATATATGATGACAGAGGAAGAGATAACAGAATGTGCTCTCTGGGCATGGAAAAACAAATACGGTTCTGTCGTGCTTCAATCAGGGGAAAGAAATGACAGTGAATTTATCGATTTTGTCAGTACTGTTGTAAAAAGGATAAATAAAGAAACTGAAGGGAAATTAAGAATTGTCCTCTGTGCAGGCGAACAGACTTATGAGACCTACAAAAGGTGGTTTGACGCAGGAGCAAACAGATATTTGCTCAGAATAGAAACAACGAGCGAAAAAATTTACAGAGAGATTCATCCTGAAGGTTACAGCCTTAAAGAAAGAACAGAATGTCTCAGGAATTTACAAAAAGCAGGCTATCAGGCAGGTACGGGAGTAATGATAGGACTTCCGGGACAGACGGAAGAAGATCTCATGGAAGACATACAGTTCTTTAAAGATATGAATATTGATATGATAGGTATGGGGCCATATCTTCCTCATAAAGATGCCCCCCTTATCGCATTAAATACAGATGAAGAAATAAACAGGAGATTTCAACTGTCACTGAAAATGATAGCCCTCACCAGAATATATCTTCAGGATGTAAATATTGCTTCAACAACTGCCCTTCAGGCAATAAACCCTCTTGGAAGAGAAATGGGACTTAAATGCGGTGCCAATGTAATTATGCCCAATATTACACCGGTAAAATACAGAAAGAGCTATCAACTCTATGATAATAAACCATGCCTTGAAGAAATGGCAGGTGAGTGCAAAGCCTGCATAGAAAAGAGAGTAAGAAGTGCAGGTGATGAAATAGCTTTTGACGACTCTGGCGATTCCGTTCATTTTAAAAAGCGTATAAAAAGTGAGTAGTGAATAAAGTAAGGCATTAACTACTTTTCACTTTTCACATTTCACTTTTACTAATTAAGAAAGAAGGAAATTTAATGGATAAAATAATAGACGATAAAAAAATCTTTGAAGAAATTGAAAAAGAAATTGATATTTCACCCGGTAAAATTTCCGGGATTCTTGCCAGAGCCAGAGAATTAAAAGGAATAGGTTATAATGATGTACTTACCCTTTTAAAAGTGACGGACAGGGAGCTACTGGAGCAGATCTATAAAACGGCAGTAATGATAAAAAAAGAAATCTACGGGAACAGACTCGTTCTTTTTGCACCTCTTTACATATCAAATCTGTGTAATAACGAATGTCTTTACTGTGCATTCAGAAAGGCAAATGCTCATCTCACAAGAAAAGCTCTTAATCAGGATGAAATCAGAGAAGAAGTAGAAATTCTTCTTTCCCAGGGACATAAAAGAGTTCTTCTCGTAGCAGGAGAATCCTATACACAGGAAGGATTGTCTTATATCTTCAAATCAATAGAAACAATTTATTCAGTAAAAAGCGACAGGGGCAATATAAGAAGAATTAATGTAAATATAGCACCTCTGTCAGTAGAAGAATTCAGGGAATTAAATAAATGTAATATAGGAACATATCAGTTATTCCAGGAAACATATCATGAGGAAACGTACAAAAAACTTCATATAAGAGGGCCCAAGGCAAATTATCGTTACAGGCTTGAAGCTATGGACAGAGCCTTCGAAGCAGGATTTAACGATGTGGGAATAGGTGTTCTGTTCGGTCTTTATGACTGGAGATATGAAATACTGGCACTTCTCAGCCATATAAAACATCTGGAGGCAAAATTCGGTCTCGGCCCTCATACAATATCTATTCCCAGAATCGAACCTGCTCTCGGCTCTGAGCTGAGTTACCATCCTCCATATGCAGTTTCAGATGAAGATTTCAAGAAAATAATAGCAGTCCTCAGAATTGCTGTACCCTATACAGGTATTATACTGAGCACAAGAGAGAATTCCGCTATGAGAAGAGATGCTTTTGAACTGGGTATATCTCAAATATCTGCCGGTTCAAGGACAAACCCCGGCGGGTATAAACATGGCGAATACGGTGCAAAAGATACGGAAGAAGAACAGTTTGCCCTGGGGGATACAAGACCTATGGCAGAAGTTATCAGAGATATGGTAAAACATGGTTACATACCGTCTTTTTGCACCGCCTGTTACAGACTCGGAAGAGTGGGGAAAGATTTTATGGACCTTGCAAAACCGGGGCTTATAAAATTACACTGCCTGCCCAATGCCATAGTAACCTTCGCCGAATATCTCTATGATTTTGCCGACCCGTCTCTGAAAGAAGACGGATTCAATCTCATAAACAATATGATAGAAAAAGATATAGAGCAGGAAGGAACGAGGGCAAAAGTCAGGAATATGCTTGAGACTATAAAAAAAGGACAGAGAGATATTTACGTATAACCGGACATGACTCAGGTAGCTCTCAAAAGAAAATACGGTATAAGGTAGCGTTTTTAGATGCCTTATAAAATATGGATAAATAGTAATATTACATGTCATTATCCGTAAAGCGGATAATCCAGAGACATTATTTATGGATATCTGCTTTCGCAGGTATGACATGTGGCTAACATAAAACGAAATAGTATAAAAACATCTGTCATGTTTGAACACAATCTACGGCACTAAAAAATAAAAAATGATTGCTATGAATGAGGAAAATATGATATAATATATGAGATAAGAGTGCTACTATGGAATAAATACCTGCAAACCTATATATTATGTATCCTCTGAATGAACAGGATGGTTCAAAAAGTGCGATAATGGAAAAAGGAACCATTCTTAAAAGTATTTATTTTATTAACAAACTTGTTACTACCAGTCATGTAAGCAGAATATACAGAGGCAAAAACATACAGAGCCAAAAAGATATTATCATTAAAGAACTCCTGTCTGATAATTTGAATATTGTAGAAAAACAACAGATTATTGAACAATTTCAATTTGAAGCAGGACTGCTTCTGAGACTGAAACATGTAAATCTCCCCGATATTGAAGATGCCTTTGATGTAGATGAAAAAAAATATCTTGTCATGGAGTATATAAAGGGGAAAAAATTATCAGGTATTGTCAGTGCCATTGAAGAATATCTGGACGAAGCGATTATTATCAAATGGGCTCTGGAACTCTGTGAAGTAATTGAATATTTGCATACGAGGAAACCGCACCCTATTATATTCAGAGGTCTCTGCCCTGAAAATATAATATTATCTGAACAAGGCCGTCTAAAACTGATAGACTTCGGCATTTCGAAACTGTTTGATCCAAAATCCAGAACACTTGCCATAGCGAAGACTGCAAAGATGCATTATTCGCCTATGGAGCAATATGTAGCACAGACGGATGAAAAAAGTGACATCTATTCTCTTGGCGCTACACTTTATTTCCTTACTACAAAAACACCTCCTCCAGATTCTGTGGACAGGCTCTTTCAGGCAACGAATGTACCTCCCTGCAAAGAATTAAATCCAAAAATCTCTGCCGAACTGGGAAATATAATATGTAAAGCCATGGAGATAGATGCCAGGAAAAGATACAATAACATCATAGAAATGAAACATGCCCTGGCATCAATACAGGTTGATACAGATAAAGCTTTCATTCCGGAACAGTGGTTAAAAAAAGAAGAGGAAGAAGATCTATCTACGGTTAAACATAATGTAATTCTCCTGCCTGACGAAAGTTCAACTTCAGAGAGCAGCAGTAAAAAAACAGAAATCAGACAGGACAGCTACAGTATGATAAAAAGTAAAATTATTATTCTGTGGATGAAATTAAAATCTTTACTACATCTCCGAGAGCAACCTGCAGTAAAGTCGTGATAGGTCCCGGTTCTCAGGCCAGACCTGCCGGGTTCATAGGCTTCGTTGCATTTCAACAGTTCAATGCTCCGGCTGTCAATTTTCTGTAATCAATGGATACATGAAAATTGCAACACATAGATAAGGAGGACGTTATGGGAGAACCTGCCTTGCGTAAGATTCTCCGGGATTATAAACAATATGTATTACAATACAATACTGATAGCAGATGACGAACCTGCCACTTTAAAATTATATGAATCTATATTTAAAACGAGATTTTTAGATAATTATTTCAATATAGAAACCTTTAATAATGGAATAAATCTGCTGGAATATCTAAAAAACGTTTATATGAATGCCGGAAGGATACCACTATGTATTCTGGATATGCACATGCCTGAAATGGACGGTCTTACCGCCGCCAGAGAAATGAGAAATATAGATCCTGATATTATCATTATTATTATTACCGGATATTCTGATATAGCTTTTAAAAATATAATGAAAAATTTACAACAGGATATATATTACATAAGAAAACCATTTGACAGGGAACATCTTTACTGCCTTACGAACTCACTTATAAAAGGGTGGAATAAAAATTTTCAACTTAAAGAAAGTGAAAAAAGATATCGTAAAATATTCGAATCTTTTCAGGATATTTACTGCCATACAGATATAAACGGTAATATTACCCTCATTACGCCATCTGTGGAACAGAATCTGGGATATACACAGGACGAATTGCTCGGTTATCCCATATCAAACATTTATGTTAATCCGGAAGCATATGATATTTTACAGAAAAAACTAAAAGACTGCGGTTTTATAAATGACTATGAAGTGGCATTGAGAAAAAAGAATGGTTCTTATATATATATGTCCATAAATGCTTATTTTATTTATGAAGATAACGGATGTAATCCGGCAGGTATTTGCAGCATATATAGAGACATTACAGAAAGAAAAAACTCGGAGGAAGCAGTAAAAAAAATCTATAAACAACTGGAACACAACAGTACTATACTGGAAATTATGACAGAACAATTAAGTGATATGGTATACTATAAAGATAAAGATTTCAGGTATATATTCAGTTGTAAAGCTAACTGTGAGAAAATATTGAAATGTTCCCAGGAAGAGTGTGTGGGTAAAACAGACATAGAACTGGCAGAACTGATGCAGAAAAAAGGGTACAGACAGGATTTCGGCAGAGAATGCAATAAAAGTGATATAGAGACCATGAATGCAGGCAAAACATGTACATTTATAGAAGAAGGATTTGTTGACAATGACTTTATCTCCATAGAAGTTATTAAAACTCCGGTTTATGATAATAATAATGCCTTTGCCGGCATAGTAGGCTGTTCCAGAGATATTACAGAAAGAAAAAAAACTGAGGAAGCCCTGAGAACAAGTGAAGCAAGAAACCTAGCTCTTCTTAATGCCATACCTGATATGATGTTTATTCAGAGTAAAGACGGGATTTTTCTGGATTACAGTTCACAGAATCGGGAGAATTTATATTTACCTCCGGAACAATTTCTGCATAAGAATATGAGCGAAATATTCCCGCCGGACATGACAGAGAAGCTTCAAATTTTATTTAATGAAGCCAGGGAAACAGGGCAGATGCAGTTACTGGAATATTCACTTTCCCGGGAAGGTCAGAACCGTTTCTATGAAGCCCGTATAGTGACATGTGGACAGGACAATCTCCTTTCAATAGTCCGTGATATAACAGCAAGGAAACAGGTTGAGGAAGAATTGCAAAAGCATCGCGAACGTCTTGAAGATATAGTAAAACAACGTACAATTGAAGTTACAGCTGCCTTGGAAAAACTCAAAGTAGAAATAATTGAGAGAAAAAAAATAGAACAGGAGATTCAGCAATTAAACGAAGACCTAGAACAGCGTATAAAAGAAAGAACAATGGAACTCCTGGACATAAACAAACAGTTGAATATGCAGATTAAAGAAAGACTGCAGGCAGAGGAAGCACTGAGTAAAAGTGAAGAAAGACTCAGGTTTGCCCTGGAAGGAACAAGTGACGGACTGTGGGATATAAAAATTGCACCTGATGTTATGTTACCTGAAGCCATAGCACAGGCTAATATTTACTACAGTCCCAGGTGCTTTACTATTCTTGGCTACAGACCTTATGAATTTATATGGAATTATAAAACTATGCTTGACCTGGTTCATCCTGATGACAGACGTAAAGTAGAAAAAAAATTCCTTTATTATTTAACAGGTAATAAAAATAGATATTATTCCGAATACAGGCTAAAAACAAAATCAGGAAAATGGAAATGGATTGCTTCAAAAGGCAAAGTAGTGGAAAGATATGACGGAGGAAACATAAAAAGAATCGTAGGTACCTATATAGATATAACAAAAAGTAAAAAAGCCAGGGATGCATTACTTTATCGTTTTAAAGTAGAAAAATTTTTTGGTTCCATATCTACGAAATTCATTAATATCGAACCGGACAATATTGACAGAGAAATAGAAAATACACTGGAATTGATAGGTGGATTTATAGGCATAGACAGAAGTTATATTCATTTTATGGATGGGAATAAGATAATCAAAAATGTGTATCATTGGTATAATAATAAGGAAGTAAATATTGAAGAAGCAGCCTATATTCCGATTGAAGATATGCCATGGGTTATTGAAAAGCTCCAGAAGTTTCAGATTATTGATATTCCTGACACAGCCCGGATTTTTCATGATACAGAGATGGAGCAAAAACCATCGTCCTTCACAGATATTAAATCTATTCTCATTTTACCTCTTGTATATAATAAATCTCTTATAGGATTACTCGGCTTCGAACGGTTACAGAATAAAAAATCATTGGTAAAGGAAGATATAGAACTTATTAAAATGGTTGGAAATGTTTTTGTAAATGCCATAATGCATAAGAAAACATCTGAGGTTTTGATGGCCAGCGAGAGTAATTTCAGAAAACTTTCTCAGGAATATCAGACTTTCCTTGAGGCCATACAGGATCTTGTAATGGTAGTATCCCCTGAACTGACTATTTTATGGGCAAATTCTATAGCAAAATCGTATTGTAATTCTGCCGGTGAGAAATGTCATGATTTTTTCAAGTGTTTTACCTGTGACAATTGCCCTGTATTAAGTACCTTTGTTACCGGCCAGACACAGAAGAGCCAGATTATAACACCTGACAATAAATATTTCGACATAAAAGTTAATCCTATAAAAGACGATGACGGACATGTAAATCAATTACTCCTTATAGCCAGTAATGTAACAGAGAAAATGATTTTACAAAAAGATGCTGTCAGAACATATCATCTGGCATCAATAGGAGAACTTGCTGCAGGAGTAGCTCATGAAATTAACAATCCTCTGAACAGTATTATAAACTGTGCCCAGTTACTTACAGACAGAATTGATATAGATACTAGAGAATACAAGTTTGCCCAGATCATCAAGGATCAGAGCCGACGTATTGCGGTTATAGTGAAGAATTTGTTAGTTTTTTCAAGGCCTGCCGGAGGGGAAAAGATTCCTGTTTCTATCAACACCTTATTTTCTGCTACAATCTCTCTTATTCAGGCAAACCTAACAAAAAATGATATTAACCTGATAGTAGATATTCCGGATAATTTCCCTCCCATACTTGCCAGACCAACACTGCTTCAGCAGGTATTTCTGAATATTTTAACAAACTCACAGTATGTACTGAATAAAAAATACAATAAAGACGATGAGAAAACAATTAAATTCTACGCAGAAGAGAAGGTTATAAATAATAAGTCTTATGCTCGACTCACTTTTTTTGATAATGGTCCCGGTATATCTGCCGATATAATAAATAAAGTATTTAATCCTTTTTTTACAACCAAACCCTTAGGAGAAGGGCCAGGACTCGGTTTAAGCATAAGCTACGGTATTATAAATGATCATGGAGGCAAGATATTGATTGATAGTGTCGAAGGGGAATTTACAAAGGTTATAATTTATTTACCGTCAGGGGGAATGATTGATGAACCCGTATGTATTAATAGTTGATGACGAGCAATCTCTATGTTATACATTCGAATGTTTTCTTACGGAAGCAGGATACAGTGTAGAGGTCGCCTACAATTACGAAGAGGCTTTAGAGAAAGTTTCTCAGAGGAATTTCGATGTAATCTTTGCAGATATTCTCCTGGGAAAAAAGACAGGTCTCGATTTTTTAAGAACATTAAAAAATAAGAATATAACCTGTCCTGTTATAATTATCACAGGCTATCCCGCAGTCAATACCGCATCTGAATCTGTTCGCCTCGGCGCATTTGACTATATAACGAAACCTGTTGAAAAAGAAACGCTCCTGCATATTACAAGAAAAGCTCTGGAATTTAGAGAAATAGTAAATGAGAAAGAAAGATACAGTAAACATCTTCAGGCAATTTTCCAGAGTGTAAAAGATGGGATTATTACCATCGATAAAGAGTTGAATATTACAGGACTCAATGATTCTGCAAGACATATATGCGGTTTATCCGACCATTGTACAGGCAATAATTTTAATGATGAAACGATACATTGCAACAGAGAATGTTCCGAAACGATTAATAAAACCATTAAAGAAAGACAATCTTTCGAATTATACCGTATCGAATGTCATCATAAATATCGTTCCAGACAATTTGTCACTCTAAATATTACTCCTTTAATAGATATTGGCGGTGATTTTTGCGGAGCAGTTGTGGTAATAAGAGATGAGACAAAATTATATGAATTGGAGAGAGAACTGAAAGAAAGACACAAGTTCCATAATATAATAGGCAAAAATGAAAAGATGCAGGAAATTTATGGCCTGGTAGAAAAACTTTCAGATATTCCAACCACTGTTCTTATTACCGGAGAGAGCGGAACAGGAAAAGAATTAATAGCAGAAGCCCTGCATTATAACGGTCCAAGACGAAACAAACCCCTTGTCAAAGTAAATTGCTCCGCTTTACCTGAGAGTTTACTTGAAAGTGAACTTTTCGGCCATGTAAAGGGAGCTTTTACAGGAGCCATAAGAGATAAAGCGGGCCGTTTTGAAATAGCAGACGGAGGAACTGTATTTTTAGATGAAATCGGAGATACATCACCTGCTTTACAGGTACGCCTCCTCAGAGTTCTTCAGGAAATGGAATTTGAAAGAGTAGGGGATCATAAACCGGTAAAAGTTGATGTTCGTATCGTAGCCGCTACAAATCAGAACATAGAGAAAAAGATTAAAGCAGGTGAATTTCGTGAAGATCTTTATTACAGGTTAAAGGTAGTAGAAATAAACTTGCCTCCCCTCAGGGAAAGATGGGATGATATTCCAATCCTGGTAGAATATTTTATTAAGAAGTTCAACATGAAATTCAATATGAATATCAAAGGTATATCAAAAGATACTCACAAACTTTTTCTACAGTATACCTGGCCTGGTAATATAAGAGAACTTGAACATGTAATTGAGCATGCTTTTATCCTTTCCAATAATCCCATAATTACCCTGGAAAATCTTCCGAAGGATTTAAAGAATTTTTCCCTGTCTTCCAGGAATAACAAAAAAGAACTCAATGAAACAGTAATCAGAGATGCCCTAAAAAAAAGCAACTGGAAAAAGGCAACTGCCGCTGAAATTCTGGGATTGAGCCGTAATACCATCTATCGAAAAATTAAAGAATATAATATTTCCAGAGACGACTGATTTAGCTGGGCCATACTGCTTTGCACAGATAAATAGTTATGAAATGTTTCATGCAAAAAAAACTATAACTTTCCCGATGGTACACTTTTATTATAACACAGCACTCCTGTTTATAACAGAAAACCTCATCTTACTGTACCATCTTACATTTTTAAAATAATGTTACTCACAAATGGTACACTTTCATAAAAAAATATATATTTAATGATTCCATGTACGCAGATGACTGTTGCGAATTATTGCAATATGAAAAAAGAAAATAACCTTTGGCAGACATTTTGCATTATATAAAGAGTATACTTTTGCACTTTTTTATAAAGCCATTCATTTACCTCGTAGTGAACAAACAATTCCTGTTCTCTACAGATAAGGCTTTTATAAGATTCTGTAAAAGTAGTAAAGAACATATTTGATAAATAAAAAATTATACAGTTATTTTAAACAGAAAGGCAGGTGTAAATAAGTTTGCAGTTCCATTCCATAGATTTGCATCATGTTTTATCAAGGGTAATTATAAAAATCAGTGAGGTTTGAAGCGACCTTACTATATATATAAATATATGATAAAAGACATATGGCAGAAGATTATTTATATTATCTGGCAAGTATGATTATGAATGATAGGAACATACTGATAGCCGACATTAATTATTAACCGTACATAAAATTATGTCTAACTATATCAAAAATATGCTCCAGGATGGATTATCATCTAAAAAAGCCTTTTAATAAGGAAAAATTTATTTTTTACAGGTTCCATTGTTAAAATAACGAAGAAAAATGAAGAAATCAATAAGAGACTTTAAGAGTCTATCCGAAAAATAATATTCATTTTTCCACTTTCAGCTAGACTCTGGAACTACGAAATCGTCGAAAGACAAAATATATACTGTATTAAGAGTGATTTCTAAATTAAATAAATGTAAGATTGTAGTAGCAGGTAAGAACAGATTATTTTGCATCAGGATTATAGAGTTTCAGTAAAAGCGTCACCTCTGAAATGGATTTGACGGCTTTTCGTATAGGCTCTAGATACAGAAAAAAGGAGTAAAAGAATGTCTACCTGTATAGCGGGTAAAACATGTCCTAATTGCAGTACTGAACATGGAGACACAGCAAAATTTTGCTGTGATTGTGGAAAATCTCTTTTAATGCCCGGAAGTAATGAGCGTAATGGCCCATTGCCTGAAGGAGACATTTTACTTGGACGTTATACTATAAAAAACCTTATCAAATCCGGTGGAATGGCAGCCATCTACATGGCGGAAGACAGACATCTTTCTAAAATCTGTGCCGTTAAAGAACTGCTGGCACACAGGAGTAAATCAAAACAGGAAGAGGAGTATATGGTTATGAGGTTCAAAAGTGAAGCAAAGTTATTGTCAGAGCTTCACCATGAAAATCTTCCGCGAGTCAGCGATTATTTCAGTTATAACAATCAGCATTATCTCGTAATGGACTTTATAGACGGAGAGGATCTGGACAATACTTTATTAAAGAAAGGTAAGTCCGGGCTGCCCTATGAAGATGTAATAAACTGGGGAATAGAGATATGCAATATACTGGAATATCTTCACAGTTGTAATCCACCTGTAATTTACAGGGATCTCAAACCTGCCAATATTATGATAAGATCTGATGACAAAAAATTATTTTTAATAGATTTCGGTATAGCCTGTGCCATTGAACAGCAGGGGGCTCCCAGAACTATGATTGGCACTATGGGTTATATTGCCCCCGAACAATATATGGGTAAACCTGTTATTGCTAGTGACTTATATTCTCTTGGAGCAACTTTATATCACCTTCTTACAGGTCTTATGCCGGTTCCATTTACGTATAAGCCCATAAAAGAAACTATCCCTTCGATTCCGGCATATCTGGACATGGTTATTTCCCGTTCTTTAGAACTGGAAGCAGAAAAAAGATTTCATACAGCCAAAGAAATGAAAGGGGCTTTACTCGGAAAACAGGAATCATCGTTAAACTCCCATACAAATTATATGCACCTCTCAGAGGAAAACGAAAGATTACGTCACGAATTGAAAATAAATCGATTGTATCTGGAAGAAAATAAAATATTAAAGAAAGAGCTGAAAAAAAGTCAGGAGGAATGTCGTAATCTTGAAGATAAAATAAATGAACTTATAAAACACAATCCATTTCCCGGAAGTTTTTCCTCCTATAGCCCTCTCAGATTGATTAAATTTGTATTATCATCACATCTGACAGGTACTATATCTTATAATTCTACGAAAATAAAAGGGAAAATAACGGTAAAAAAAGAAAAGATGGTTTATGTGACATGTAACGGATGGGAAGGAGAACCTGCACTGATAAAATTTTTAAGACTATCAGAAGGCACTTTCGATTTTTATCCGTATACAGACGAAAACATTAATTCAAATGCTGTCCCGATGGATTTAATAGAAGATTTTGCAGAAAACAGGCTGGATAACCTCCTCTATCTGGATGATGTTATTACATTGCTGTCTCCCGATATGACTATGAAGGTTAATACTGACTTTCTAAAAGGAGAGAAGGATATTAAACTTACGAAATATCACATGAAAATACTGAGCATGATTTCCAGAGGTACCAATACTATCAATAAACTCTGTTGCAGTTTGAATTCTTCTCAATTAAAAGTGGCAGAGGCAATTTATTATCTGGTTAAATCAGGGTTTCTGCATTTGAATAAACAAACAAATTAGGAGGATGTAATAATGGATATAACTCTATCGGGGAATACGAAATGTTTTTCATTAATTTTCATACTGAAATTCTTAAATTCTTTGAAAAAAAGCGGAAAAATCACTTTGTCAGGTCATGCGTTAAAAGGAGAAATCATACTGAAAGATGGAAAGATTACTCATGCAATATACGATCAGAACAAAGGCGAAGAAGCTCTCAAAGTAATTTTAGCCATGACAGGTAATTTCCAATTTATTGAAGGTATTAGTTTTGAAGAGGTTACATTTCCGGAAGGTAAAGGAGATAAAATTTTAAAGGAAGCCTTCGGAGAATGGATGGATATACAGGAACTCAGTGAGATTATTCCGTTATATGATTCATCTTTTTCCATTGTTCCTTTTAAAGAGAGAAACAATCAAGAACCTGTTACATTTTCCAGAGAAGAATGGATGATAATAAGCCATATAAACAAATATCCTATCTATGAAGATCTCGTCAGCAACACAGGCCTTGGTGGCCTAAAAACAGGAAAAATTTTGTTAGATCTGCATAAAAACGGTTATATCACATATCTTACAGATATGACTTTATTACAGACATTAAAAGATGTTCCGGGACTTAATGTAGATTTATCCAGGTTTAAGCTAAAAGATATATTTCATTTAATTATTGACGCAAATGTAACAGGGAATTTAAATATAATTTCAAACGGGAACAGGGCGGATATCTATATAGAAAATCAAATAATAATGGATGCGAAAAGTCTTTTCTGGCCGGGCGATCTGGCCATAGCAGAAGCTATGTCACAACAAACAGGAAACTGCTCGTTCTACAAATTCACAAGGCAGGATAAGCCTGACACATTGATAACTATAACATGCGAAGAAATTATATCAGGCCCTTCCGAAAAAATAATAAAACTGATGGAAATCGCCGGAGAATTTAAACATTCCGATGCAATATTTACTTTAAATGAAGACAGTGATGCCCATGGCGATGAAGAAGATTTTGCTTTCAGCAAAAAAGACCTAGCTATTATGATGAATATTGACGGTAAGAGAACATTGAATGATTTATCAGAACAGATGGATATACCTTTATACAGACTTGTAGAAAATATGTACTGTCTTTATAAAAATGGATTAATAAAACTTATGGAGAAAGAAGAGGTAAAAGGTATACCTGTCGAAGATAAAGATACACTCATCGATCTGCTTCATCAGGAAGATAAATATGATAAAGAACAATTAAAGGCAACCATACTTTTTTCAGAAATAGATAAAGATTTTTTGCCATTTCTAAACACAACAGGAACAGAAAATCAGGATGACCTGTTATCGCTCTTGAATAAAGAAAACGAAGGGCAGGAAGAGTTAAAAAAATCACTTCTCTCTCAGGCATCTGAAGGAGATGACCTGTTATCGCTCTTGAATAAAGAAAACGAAGGGCAGGAAGAGCTAAAAAAATCACTTCTCTCTCAGGCATCTGAAGGAGATGACCTGTTATCGCTCTTGAATAAAGAAAACGAAGGGCAGGAAGAGTTAAAAAAATCACTTCTCTCTCAGGCATCTGAAGGAGATGACCTGTTATCGCTCTTGAATAAAGAAAACGA
>JAKPQU010000121.1 GCA_029555925.1 Bacillota bacterium | reverse complement strand
AAACCTGGAACATAATCTTGTTGCTGCCTTAAGGAAGCTCGGATTTGACTATGTTTTTGACACTCAATTCGCTGCAGACCTTACAATAATGGAAGAAGCAAGTGAATTTCTGGACAGGCTCCAGGGCAACGGAAAACTGCCTATGATTACATCCTGTTCAAGTGCATGGATGAAATGTGTTGAACAGTTTTATCCAGATTTACTGGAAAATGTTTCTACCTGCAAGTCTCCTATGTCTATGTTAAGTGCTATGACAAAGACTTATTTTGCCGATAAAATAAAGGTAGAGCCTAAAAATATCCTGAATGTCGCCATCATGTGCTGTACTGCAAAAAAATATGAAGCAGCGAGACCGGAACTCATGGTAAGAGGTTTACAGACTACAGATTATGTTATAACTACAAGAGAAATTGCGTGGATGATAAAATCGTCCGGTATAGATTTTGTTCATATTAAAGGTGAAAATTTTGACAGACCTCTCGGTTTATCATCAGGTGCAGGAACAATCTTCGGCGTATCAGGAGGAGTTATGGAAGCAGCTTTACGTACTGCCTATGAACTGTATACTGCCGAAACGCTTATTGACATAGAATTCGAGAATCTGAGAGGATTCCAGGGTATAAAAGAAGGGAAAGTCATAATGGACGGCAAGGAAATAAGAGTTGCCGTAGCACATGGACTCGGCAATGCAAATACCCTTCTTGAAATGGTAAGAAAAGATCCCAAAAAATACCACTTTATTGAGATAATGGGTTGCCCCGGCGGATGTATCGGCGGAGGTGGCCAGCCATATGCCGGTTCCAATTCGATGCCCCTTGATGAAGAATTACTCAAGAAAAGAGCAGGAACTTTATATAATATTGACAGACAGAGAACTTTCAGAAGAAGTCATGCCAATCCCGATATACAGAGAATCTACAGGGAATTCCTTGGAAGACCTCTCAGTCCTCTGTCTCATGAACTATTACATACCCATTATAAACCACATGAGCCAAAGGGTATAGTTTCTAAAGATAGTAAAGCGAAATATTAAAGTAGCATTTCAGCATGTCAGCGGTCAGCATATCAGCTAAAAATGATGAAGTGCTGAACTGCTGAAATGCTGATAGCCACATAGGAGTGAAACATATGATTGACACAAAAATTGATTTAAATGACGAAAAAATGATTGAATTAAGAGAATTTATGGATAAGGTTAAACATAATCCTCATCCAGAATCCTATCTTATAGGAATACTTCATAAAGCCCAGGATCTTTACGGATATCTGGATAGAGCTGTAATGGACGAAGTTGCTCTTACAATGAATATACCGACATCTCACATCTGGGGTGTAGCTACTTTTTATCATTATTTTACGCTCAAACCGAGAGGGAAGCATGTAATTTCAGTATGTCTCGGAACTGCCTGTTATATTAAAGGTGCCGATAAAGTATTGAATGCCATAAAAGAAGATCTGCACATAGAAGTAGGAGGCACAAGCGAAGATAATTTATTTACCCTGCAGGAAGCAAGATGTCTGGGAGCATGCGGCCTTGCACCGGTCATAATGATAGATGATAAAATATATGGTAATTTAACACCAAAGAGTGTGCTTAAGATATTGAAAAGTTATAGAAAATAAATTACAATAATCTTGTAGCAATCAGCAGGTCAGCAGGTCAGACAGTCACAGGTCAGTAAAACATGCCGACATGCTGAAATGCTGAAATGCTGAAAGCTAATACGAAGGAGGGAAATAAATGAGTAAGGTACTTATAATTGACGATGATCCTGATTTAGTGGATGCTATGACTAATTTACTGGAAGCAAAAGGTTATGAAGTAGATCATGCTCCTGACGGAGAAGAAGGATTGGAAAAAGCAAAAAATGATCCACCCAATATAATTCTTCTTGATGTTATGATGACAAGAAAGACAGAAGGCTTTGATGTGGCAAGGAGTCTGAATAAAGAAGAAAAGACAAAAGGCATACCTATTATACTGGTAACAGGTATAAGACATGAGATGAACCTTCCTTTCGGTTTTGAACCTGACGAAGACTGGCTACCTGTAAAGGCAGTACTGGAAAAACCCATAAAACCGGAAGTATTGTTAAAGACTGTAGAAGATCATATAAAAAAATAAGCAATGTAAACAGGTCTCTATAGATTATTGTGACAGAGACCTGTTATTTTTTTTCTGAAATTATATAAGGCCCGGACGGACGTGTCCGGGCCGTTAAGACTAATCACCCATTAAAATAAAAGAGGCTGTTCCGCTAATACTTTGATTATAAATTGACCTTGAAATATCTAGCTTTTTAAAATCACTTAAACCTGGGAAACAAGCCATTTTTTCTAAATCAGAGTAATAACGGAAGACTATCAAAACACCCTGCACTCTCAACATTTCTATCAGACATTACCTGTATCTCACTGAACTACAAAGTCAGGCGGAGGAGGAGGTATATAAGGCTGAACATAGGGAGCGTAATCGGTATAAACAGCAGGTTCGTAATAAACTGCCGGTTCGGAATACACTACAGGAGGAACAGGTTTCTCCGGCATAGGAGGTTTGTCTTCTTCTATTTTATATGGTTTATAAAGAGGTATAGCCTCCATAAGCAGTTTTTTCAGATAATAATTACCGGCCTTATAATCTCCGTTTTGTTCATATATATCTGTCATTTCCATTATATTTTTTATATTTTTCGGATTATCTTTACAGGCAACAGCAAGATTATAAAATTTCTCAGGAGTAATATCTGTAACAGTAACATTACCTATATCTTTATAACCTTCTGTAATCCTGAGTGCTTTTTTATATCTCAAATAGGCTTCCTTCTTATTTCCTGCCTGATCATACATTTCTCCCACTCTTACATAACAGTCTCTTTCCTTTATTCTGCAGTCGATGCATTTTTTATAACACGTCAGGGCATTTTTGAAATCCCCCTTTGCCTGATAACAGAGACCGATGGCATAATAAATAACAATACTGTCAGGTGAAGCCTGTAAAGCTTTTTTAAATTGCTCTATTGCTTTATCATATGATTTATTATCATAATAGGCTTTACCCTGTTTATAATAGTCTACAGCAGAATCTGTATTAAAAGAAGCATTTACAACGGGTTTTAAATTTTTATTCTTCAGATTAATCTCAAGCTCCGATGAAGTCCAGTTCTCCTGTGGTATTTTATCAAGACCTTCTTTTAATTTTCCGGCAAAATCCCGGAGATTTTTTATCTTTCCTTCTGACAGTTCAGGAAAATTTATAAACACTTCTTCCCTGTCTGTTCCTATAGCTTTAAGCCTTACTGTTCCTTCAGGCCCTTCCAGAACTATTTTTTCCATATTAAATCCGGGTATTTCATAAACAGTTCCTTTACTGCAGTCAAAATCAGGATGAGAGGAATTAGGGAATATAATTTCATATTCTCCGGAGCTATATCCCATAATCAGGATAACATTACAATCTTTAGACGGTGTTATGTAAAAGATAATTTCATCTCCGACAAAAGCAGTATTATCACTCTTATCACTTTTTATTTCAACAAAGATAGAAGAGGGTTTGTTATTTATAGATTCTAATAAATCCGGCTCAGAGGCACTAAGGTTTAATGCAGGAAAAAAAGAAAGAACAAGTAAAATTATAAATATAGTTTTCATGATAAATAACCTCCTTATAAAGCGTGATGCATTATAATCGTGACGCGTAACGCGTAACGCGTGACGCGTGGTTCGTGAGTTACGTGATGCGTAAGTATCCCTTTGATTTTTCACTTTTCACTTTTCACGACTTCACGACCCACGATTCACCACGCACTCTTAAATCTCCGGAATCTTTATATTCGGGTCACACTCCTTTGCCTTATTATAACATTCTTTTGCCTTTTTGAGATCTCCCTGTGTATGACAGGCAACACCTTTATTAAACCATGTCTGTCCATTTTTCGGATCAATCTCAAGGGCTTTATCAAAACATTCTATTGCTTCTGTATGTTTTCCCTGTTTAAATAAAACAACTCCTTTATTGGCCAGAGCTTTATCCATTCTGCTGTTATAATGCAAGGCTTTATCAAAACACTGAATAGCTTCATCATATTTTTTTTCTTTAAGGAAAGACCCGCCTTTATCGTTCCATTCTTCAGCCTTTCCCTGTGCCTCATCTTCCGGAGATTTGCCATTTTCTTCCATCCTCTTTAAAGCTAAATCTTTTTTTTCTTTTGCGTCACCATCTTCAGGACTGACCTTTAAGGTTTTATCAAACCACTTGATAGCCTCTTCATATTTTTTCTCTTCAAGTAATGAAGTTCCCCTGTCGTTCCAATTATCACACAGTTTTTTTAACACTATACTTTTCCGGTCTTTTGCATAGGAATTTCCGTGATCGATTTCCAGAACCTTATCAAAACATTCCATAGATTCTTCGTATTTTTGTTCTTCAAAGAGAGCGTCTCCTTTATTATTCCACGGTAATACAGATGACTTATCTATATTTAATGCTTCATCAAAACATTTAATAGCTTCATCATATTTTTTTAGCGCCGAAAAACATTCACCTTTTTTGTTTAAAGCATCAAAATTCTTCTCATCTCCTGCTAAAATTTTATTGTAATATTTAATTGCTTCTTCATATTTTCCCTCTTTATAAAGAGACATAGCTTTACCGGGCAGATCGGATGTAAAATTATAGTATAAGATTATACCGGCAATTATTACTACTGACATGATTAAAATGATCTTCAAGTTAAAACCTTTAGACCTGACGGAAGGACCGGTAGAAGTGATTGTCCGGCCTATAAAAGCCGGTTCTCTTATTGTTACAGTTTTTTCAATGGAAGAACTTACCGGTATGTTCTGTGGTGTGGCAGAAACTACAGTTCCGGGTATGGACGAAATTCCATGGGTGGATGAAATTCCGGGTGTGGACGAGACTACGGTTCCGGGTGTGTCAGAAACTACAGTTCCGGGTATAGCCGGAATTACCGTCTGAGGAACCTGTCCGGAGGAACTCAATTTCTCCAGGGCGTATTTCATCTGTTTTGCATTTACGTATCTGTCTGCAGGTTTCCGTGAAAGAGAACACATGATTATATCTTCAAGTTCCTGTGATACATTCACATTAAATTCTTTTAAAGACGGGAATTCAAAAGGTCTTTGAGGAACTGTGCCTGTAAGCAGACAGTGCATGGTTGCACCCAGTGAATAGAGATCGGTTCTCGGTTCCGGTCTGCCTGCAATAAGTTCTTCCGGTGCAAAAACAGGTGTTCCTACGATTGTCATGGTGTTCTGCCCTTCTGCATCAAGAGTTCTCGCTATACCAAAATCTATAAGCATTGCCCTTCTGTCAGAACGGCGGATCATAATATTTGGTGGTTTCAGGTCCCTGTATATTACTGGCGGTGATTGATTATGAAGGTAATTGAGTGCATCCAGTATCTCTATTGCCCATGTTATTACATATTCCTGAGGTACACCTTTACCTTTATATGTTTTCATAACTGTTTCCAGGTCTTCACCTTCTATATAATCCATTACAAGGTAATAACGGCCACATTGGACAAAATAATCTTTTACTACAGGAAGGTTTGGATGCCTTAAATTATTCAGTATTTTCGCCTCTTTGCTGAAACGGTCTATAAGATACTGCTGATTCTGAGGACTGGCGGAAAAATTCAACATTTCTTTTACGGCACAGGGGGTTTTATCAAATCTGTTATCAAGGGCTTCATAAACCGAGCCCATACCTCCGGATTTTATAAGTCTTTTTATTTCATATCTTTCATCAAGTATGACACCTGTCATCAGGGCGCCGCTTGCACCGGTAGCTATTATGTCTTCACCGCATGATTTACAGTATCTGGCAGAATTACTGTTCTGAAAACCACACTTATCACAGAATATGGGCATAATTGAAACCTCTTTATGGCCGTGATGCGTGATGCGTGATTTACGTGACGCGTAACGCGTAACGCGTGACGCGTATTTCATATCCAGGGCGTTATAAACGTCCCTGCGACTCACTTTTCACTACTCACTGCTCTCTACTCATTTTTCACCCTTCACTCTTCACCCTTCACTCTTCACCATTCATGATTCTCATATAAAATCCTTTCTGTAAAAATCTTTTAAAATCCTGCTTATAAAAAAGGATTTTTTATTCTTCATATAAAAATAATATTGATAATTAGTTTCATAACTATCCATAAATCATGACCTCGTAATGCGCAGGGATTAAACCCGTCACGCGTTACGCGTCACGCATCACGACTCCCGGGGAGGCTTCTACATTTTGTCACAATTCAAATTAGTCTCTGATTTTACTCCTTCAGGAGATCAGGGAGAAGCTATTGAAAAACTTGTAGAGGGAATAAATTCCGGAGAAAGAGAGCAGACCCTTCTGGGCGTTACCGGCTCGGGGAAAACCTTTACTGTTGCAAATGTCATAGAGAAGGTAGGAAGACCGGCTCTTGTAATAAGCCATAATAAAACCCTTGCGGCACAGCTCTGCAGTGAATTTAAAGATTTTTTTCCGGAAAACAGAGTGGAATATTTTGTAAGCTATTATGATTATTACCAGCCTGAAGCTTATATACCTCAGACTGATACCTATATAGAAAAAGACGCAAAAATAAATGATGAAATAGACAGATTGAGACATGCTGCAACTCAATCAATCATAGAAAATCGCGATGTCATAATAGTTGCCAGTATTTCCTGTATCTATGGCCTGGGTACACCGGAAGACTATAAAAATACACTGGTGAAAATAGAAAAAGGTCAGGAAATAGAGAGAGATGATTTTTTAGAAAAACTTGTAAAATTATATTATGAAAGAAATGATATGGAACTTACAAGAGGAAGGTTCAGGGTGAAAGGAGAAGTAATAGAAATTCATCCTGTAGACCGGGATAATCTCCTTTATAGAATAGAATTTTTCGGTGATGAAATAGATGACATTTCCGCAGTCGATCCTTCGAACGGTAAAATCATTCATAAACAAAAAAAACTGACCCTTTATCCTGCAAAACATTTTATTACACAGGAAGAAAAGCTGGACGAAGCAATCTCCAATATAAAAAGAGAACTGAGAGACAGGGTGGACTGGTTTCATTCCCGCGGCATGGATCTGGAAGCACAGAGAATCTCGGAAAGAACCGGATATGATATGGAATGTCTTCAGCAGCTTGGCTACTGTCATGGTATAGAAAACTATTCCCGCCATTTAAGCGGAAGACGGAAAGGTGAACCTCCCTATACACTTATAGATTATTTTCCTCCCGATTTTATTGTTATTATAGATGAATCCCATGTAACACTTCCGCAGCTTAAAGGTATGTCCGCAGGAGACAGGTCCAGGAAAACCAGCCTTATAGACCACGGGTTTCGTCTTCCCTCTGCCTATGATAACAGACCTCTCACTTTTGAAGAATTTATGGCGAAAATAAATCAGGTTATATATGTTTCTGCCACACCTGGCATATATGAATTACAAAAAAGCTCACATGTTATAGAACAGATAATCAGACCTACAGGCCTTATAGATCCTCTCCTGACAGTAAAACCGTTAAAAAACCAGGTAGATGATCTTATAAATGAAATAAAAATAAGGATTGAAAAAGAAGAAAGAGTGCTTGTTACAACCCTTACAAAAAAAATGTCTGAAGAACTGGCCGAATATTTGAAGGATCTCGGTATAAAAGTAAACTATCTTCACTGTGATATAGATACCCTTGATAGAGTGGAAATACTGACGGATTTGAGACTTGGTGAATTTGATGTACTTATAGGAGTAAATCTGTTAAGAGAAGGGCTCGATTTACCGGAGGTATCACTGGTGGCTATACTGGATGCGGATAAAGAAGGTTTTCTGCGTTCTGAAACATCCCTGATACAGACCATAGGAAGAGCAGCAAGAAATGCGAGAGGAGAAGTTATTCTTTATGCGGATAATATAACCGGTTCCATAAAGAAAGCCATGGAAGAAACAGAGAGAAGAAGAAAAATACAGAAGGAATATAACGAAAAGCATGGGATAGTACCACAGACTGTAACAAAATCGGTAAAAAATATACTTGGCATGGTAAGAATAGCTGAAAAGAAGGAAGTTTATAAAACACCTGAAACAAAACAGTTCCTTACGGAGAATGAAATAAAAGATTTAATCAAAAAACTGGAAAAAGCAATGAATGAAGCTTCATTGAAATGGGATTTTGAAAGAGCTGCAGAACTCAGGGATGAGATAAAAAAATTAAAATCATTTTACTGAGTTCATATTTATAGTTAGTTTCATAACTATCCATAAATAATGACCTCGCAATGCGTACAGCGTAATGCGTCATGAGAGCATATATGTATTATTTATGATCACCTCAGTAATGTGACTACTCTCCCATCAAGCTACACTATTGGTTTTACTTCATTTTTTGCGTAACTCCTGATAAAATATAAAAAAATCTCCGTTGAACCATTGTTTTATTTTCATAATATGTCATAATATAATAAAAAACAGGAGTTACACATTAATTGTCTGTCATATCCACTTTCGCGGTGGTCCGTAAGCTTTTTCGTGAAATTCCGGTAGATTACCGCCTATGCGGGAATGACACAGGTTTATTGATATATTTCAAAAATGCGTAAGTCCTGTCAGTAAAGTATGATTGCCGGGGATGTTCTGATATTGTTCAAAAAAGAAAAGTTCTTTCTTTTCTGCAAAAAGAGGAAATTTAATATATCAGGAGAAAAAGAGAAAAGACATTTTATTATTTAGATAGTGTTAGATGGTTTGTGTAAACTTGCCATGAAATAAGGATTTAACATAGGTTTACACAAAACTTATGACAAAGTCTTTATTTTCTTTTACCCGGTAATACATCACCATTCAACTATGGGAGTAAGTAAAAAGAGAACAGTAGACAGGAGGTAAGGCTTTGCACTGTGTGCATACCCAGATATTATTATGAATTATTCAGTACTGGTAGTTGATGATGAAGATTGTATAAGAGAATTGTGTGAAGATGTACTTCCTATGTGGGGCTACGAAGTAGACACGGCAGAAGACGGATTCCAGGGAATAGACAAGGCCAAAACAGGGAAATATCAGGTAGTTCTTACTGATATAAAAATGCCTGAATGTGACGGTCTCACAGTTCTTGAAAAAGTTAAAGCCTATGACCCTCAGATAGAAATAATTGTTATGACTGCCTATGGTACAATAGAAACAGCTGTTAATGCAATGAAAAAAGGTGCCTATGACTTTATCATGAAACCACTTTCTCTGAATCAAATGCAGGCAGTTTTGAATAAATGTGTGGAAAAAATCGAACTCACATCGAAAAATAAAGAACTCACAGAACTGAACAGAAGATTACGCGAATTAAATGAAATGAAAGAAAAATTCATTACTATTACAAGTCATGAACTCAGAACACCTGTATGCAGCATAACAGGATTTGTAGAACTTATAAAATACAGCCTGTCCGGCATACTTGAAGATAAACCTGAAACACTTCTCTCTGAACTGGAAACAATAGTAAAAGGCCTTGCAGATATAGTAAGCGATATGCATGATCTGGCAGCCATGGATTTAGGAGGCTTTAAACTTACAAAAGAAAATTTAAATCTTGTAGATATAGCACAGCATGTAAAAAATGAATTTTTCCCTATATTGAAAGACAGGCAACTTCCTATAGAAATACATTCCCCTGACGTTTTAAATTATAAAGGTGATAAACGACGAATAAGACAGGCTCTGAGAGAACTGGTTCAGAATTCCGTAAAATTCACTCCCGATAAAGGCAAAATAGATATATTATTATCACAGGAGAACAACAGGACAATAATTTCCGTTAAAGATACCGGCATAGGTATCCCTCCTGACAGAATAGATACTATTTTCGAGAGATTCTATGAAGTGCAGGATTCTACGCTCCATTCATCTTCCGATACTGCTTTTATGGGCGGAGGTCTGGGAGTAGGACTCTCTCTGGTAAAAGAAATAGTGATTTCTCATGGAGGAAAAGTATCCGTTACAAGTCAGAGCGGTAAAGGTTCTACATTTACCATAGAATTGCCATGTGAAGAATCGTAAGGGCAGTTCGCGAACCGCCCTGCAGATAAAATTATGATATCCATCAGAGGAGCCAGACAGCATAATTTAAAAGGAATAAATCTGGACATCCCCGATTATTCCCTCTCTGTCATAACAGGGGTAAGCGGTTCAGGAAAATCTAGTCTTGCTTTTGATACAATATATGCAGAAGGTCAGAGACGATATATTGAATCTTTTTCCTCCTATGCAAGACAGTTCCTTGAGCAGTTAGAAAAACCTGATGTAGATTCCATAGAAGGACTTTCTCCGTCCATATCTATCGATCAGAGAGGAGGAGGAGTTAACGCCAGGTCCACTGTCGGAACAGTTACGGAATGTTATGATTATTTGAGGCTTCTTTTTGCAAGATGCGGTACTCCTTACTGTCCTTTCTGTAATATTATAATAGAACCTCGGTCCGTAGAAAAAATAGCAGAATCTATAAAATCTATAAAAGAAGGCAAAAAAATACAGCTTTTATCTCCTTTAGTAAGAGGCAGAAAAGGAGAATACAGAGAACTACTCGGCGATCTTGCTTCAGAAGGTTTTTCTAAAGTAAGAATAAACGGTGAAATATATGATCTGTCAGAAGATATACACCTTGCAAGATATAAAATCCATAACATAGAAGTAGTTGTAGATAGACTCAAAATAAAGAAAGACATGGGAGATCGTTTTATAAATTCCTTAAATCTTGCCATTGATAAAGGCTGCGGAACTATCATAGTAGATATTGATGGAGAAAAAGAACTGCTCTTCAGTACGAAACTTGCCTGTCCGAACTGCAGTTATTCCCTTGATGAAATAGAACCGGTTATATTTTCTTTCAACAGCCCCCGTGGTGCCTGTCCTGAATGTTCCGGCCTGGGCATAAAAAAGAAAATTGACCTATCCCTTCTCATACAGAATAAAGAACTGAGTATATCGGAAGGGGCCATACCGGTTTTACTGATAAGAAATTCAGTATTCATGACTTTACTAAAAAAAGTGGAAACAATCTGTTCCATGACAGATTTCAATATAAATACACCGCTATCAAACATAGATGAATCAATAATAAATATAATCCTCTACGGTTCATCCGATAAATCTATAAATATGACCTATAGATTTGGTAAAAAAAAGGGAGTAATAGAATATAAAACTAAATTTGACGGTATCATAAATTATCTTGAAACAATTTATTCCGATAAACATTTTGAATCTATTCATGACTATATAGAAAATATTATGATTGATACTCCCTGCGAAACATGTAAAGGAATGAGACTTAAAAAAGAAAGCCTTTCCGTAAAGCTCAATGATAAATCTATAGGGAACCTGTCTGCCATGAGTCTTAAAGATTTATATAAATTTCTTTCATATGTAAGATTTAACAACGATAAAGAACCTGTAGGGAAAGTTATATTGAAAGAAATAAATACAAGGCTGGAATTTCTTCTGAGACTCGGTGTATCCTATCTGTCTCTTGATAGAAGAGTATCAACCCTGTCAGGCGGAGAACTGCAGAGAATAAGACTTGCCACACAGATAAGTTCCGGCCTTACAGGTGTTCTTTATATACTGGATGAACCAACTGTAGGCCTCCATCAGAGAGACAATGAATATTTAATAAAAATACTGGAAGAACTCAGAGACACAGGCAACACCATAATAGTAGTGGAACATGACGAGGCAATTATGAGAAAAGCCGATTACATTGTAGATCTCGGTCCCGGAGCAGGTATCACAGGAGGACATGTAGTTTATGAAGGTACCTTACATAATATAACAGCAACGGAATCCCTTACAGGTCAATAT
>JAKPQU010000117.1 GCA_029555925.1 Bacillota bacterium | reverse complement strand
CTGTTACGGTACTTAGAAAAATAACAGGGAGGAAAGAAATTTTGAGTAAAGAAACTATAGAGTATTATCAAAAGGAAATTGAAATACAAAAGCCTCTTTATGAAAAAGATCCTGAGAATATTGAAATTTCAGATAAACTTGCCTGTAACTATGGAAATCTTGCCTGCCTTTTTCAGGCTATTAACAGGAAAAAAGAAGCTATAGAATATCTGGAAAAAGCTATAGGAATAAGAAAGCCTTTTTATCAAAAAGACCGGGAGAATATTGAAAATTCAAATGGACTTGCCGGTGCCTATGGGAATCTTGCCTCTATTTTACAGACTGTTAACCGTAAAAGAGAAGCTATAGAGTATTTTAAAAAGGCCATAGAAATAAGAAAGACTGTTTATAAAAAAGACCCGGAAAATAATATAAATTCAGACGGACTTGGCAGTATCTACGGAAATCTTGGTTTACTATTACAGGATATTAACAGGAAAAAAGAAGCTGTAGAATATTTAGAAAAAGCTATAGGAATAAGAAAGTCACTCTATGAAAAAGAGCCTGAAAATATTGAATTTGCCAACGGACTTGCCGGTATCTACGGGAATCTTGGTTTACTTTTAGAGGATACCAGAAGGAAAGAAGAAGCCATAGAATATTATGAAAAATCCATAGGAATAAGAAAGTCACTCCATGAGAAAGACCCGGAAAACACTAAAGTCTTAAACGGACTTGCCTGCAGCTATGTAAATATTGGCTCTCTTTTACAGGACATCAAAAGGAAAGAAGAAGCTATAGATTATTATGAAAAAGCTACAGAAATAAGAAAATCACTCTATGAGAAAGACCCGGAGAATATTGAATTCTCACAGGGACTTGCCGGTATCTATTCAAATCTCGGATACTTTTACTTTCAGGAGGGAGATAAAGAGAAAGCATTATATTTTATTGATAAATCTATGACTGTATCAGAGAAAGCAGGCCTTACAGAACATATTAAATCTTTAAACAATTTAAAAAAGAATGTAATGAGGTACACTTACATAAAGAGTAATAAAGATGAACAATCTGACAGTGCCGGAAAAAAAATCGGCAGAAATGACCCGTGTCCCTGCGGAAGCGGCAAAAAATACAAGAACTGTTGTAAAGCTTGAATTATTTAGATGAATTGCTTCTATATAGTTTGCATGTAAAACTTTATTTTATGGCAGTAAACAATGAAATTTCTATATCTTTGTTTAATATATAGTATAAATAGTCTTCTATGCCACTACGAGTGCACCATAAAAATAGACAAATTTAACCTCTCATGGTATTATGTAATCAGGGAATTATATATCCTATCTAAAAATAGAAAGGAAATATTATATTGGAATCGGATGACTAGTAATATCTTATAACAACTATGATATAATCTTTAAATCTCTGACAAATATGTTCAGTTCTCAGAGCCTTGAGTTCTATGGACTTAAGACTGCTCCTATTCTGAGGGCAGAGCCTGCAGATTTACCACAGATAAAGATAGACGAAAGACGTATGGATTTTGTCTTTTATCTTGTTGATGATACCTACCTCCATATCGAGTTTCAAACAACTTTTAAAAAAGAGGATATGGATAGATTTAAACTCTATGATGCTCTTCTTTATGAAGAAAAGAAAAAGCCTGTTTATACAGCCATTATTTATGGAGCAGGCATAGACGATTCACCTACAGAACTGGATTATGGCTCTCTGCAATATACTGTTCAAGCTGTTTATATGGGAAAATATGATGGAGATAAAATCTACAGAGATCTTCAGGAGAAGATTAATCAGTCCGGCACATTAAAACCGATAGATAGACTTAATCTAATCTTTTTACCACTGATGAAAAACTCTGTAGATAAGTCTCAGAGAGCCATAGATGCTATAGAGATAGCTCAAAAAGTAACAGACAAAAAGGAACAGTTATTTTTGATTGGCTGTCTCATCGGTATTTCAGATAAATTCATTGATGAGGCATATGTGCAGAAAATGATGGAGGTGATGAAGATGACAAGGGTATTACAGCGTTTATATAAAGAATTTAAGGAAGAAGGAAGGATTGAAGGGAAAGCTGAAGGGAAAGCTGAAGGGAAAGCTGAAGGTATATCTTCTGGCAAACAGGAAGATGTAATAAAATTGCTGAAAAAGAAATTTAAAACCCTGCCTGAGCCTCTGGCAGATAAGATAAAAAGCATAAATAGAGTTGAAAAATTAGAAGAAATACTGCTTTCCATTCTGGATATTAATTCTCTGGATGAAGTGGAAAAGATGATATAACCACCTGTATCTGCAGAAGGCCGGGAGATCCGGTAGAGATTAATGGGATTGGAAAGGATTACGGGGATTGGTTTATCTATTAAGTTTCTATTATAAATAAACGCTTTTCATAATCCTGATAATTCTTTCATCCTGTGCATCCTGGTTCAGGCAATCATGGAGAAGGAGCAAAGACCTGGATGCTGGAGCCGCGACTCGAATTATAGACTTTTGAAGAAATGGTAAAAGGATATGTCCGACATGATAGAATTTTTGCAAATCTTGAATCTAATCAAATTGTCATGGGAAAAGCAATAGAAGGAATTAGAGAAGATATGAGAAGAATGACAAGAGCTATAAATGAATTCATTGATGCGGTAAGTCACAAATTCAAAGACCCTGCACAGGAAAGAAGGCTTAAATAATAAAAACCTCAACACATTCAAGGCCAAATCCGAAATTTTTTACTTTTTCTCCCTCGAACAGCTCATGTATAAAAACCAGGGGATAAATATATCGTAGATCCATTGAAACATTCACACATCTGACTTCAATAAAAGGTTTCCTGAAAGGGCCTGTGATAAAATCTGCCAGCATGGCAAGTTCACTGTAAGAAATTTTTTCTAATTCTATAACCTTCATATCTTCCTTTAACAGTTTCCTGCAGTTCTCTTTAAAATATTCATCTGCTCCTATCAAAATCTTCGGGATAATAATACGGGAATTTATAGATATATCTCTTTCAAGGTAAGTAAGGAAATCATCGCCATTCACATATCTGACGTGTGATTCTACGAATTCGTAAATATCAAGGGACTTAAAACAATAGCGGAAAGCTATTTTACATACGAGAGGTCTGTAATCTTCCAGGATACATCCCTTTCCAGGTATAAGGAAAAAACAATCGCTATTCCTTTCACTATATCTGTCAGTACTTTCCATTTTTTCATTGAATTGATTTATTCTTGCATCTATTCCTCTGTACACTGTGACAAAAGATTTTACATCATAATCATTTTCTTCCAGATAAGAAAAAAAATCCCGTCCGAAATTTTTATTTATGAGATATTTCAGAGAGATCTTTACGTTTTCTTTGAATTTTTTCTTAAAAGCCTGATCAAAGGTAAGAGCTTTTTTCAGTATGACCAGATCATCTTTTTCAAACAATATATCTAAAGGCACATAAAAAGATACGGGAGAAATATTATAAGAACAGCACATTCCATTACATTTGCCACAGATACTTTTATAATAATCTGAAAGTTTTTTTCTGGTGTCAGGATATTTATAAGTTCCAATCATATATTTATATAAGAATTGTGAAGGTTGAAGAGTGAAGGGTGAAGGGAGAATAAGTTCCCATTTTTCGTTATGCTCACCCGGTCATAGATATTAGTGAGCAGTGAATGGTGAAAAGTGAGTAAAGAATACGTTCCATTCACTACTCACTTTTCACTTTTCACTGATTTACGGTGCCACCTGTTCCGTTAGACTTCCCAGAATAGCGCCGTTACCTGCATCAATAAACATATCTACCAGTTGACCTGCTTCATTTACCATATCTACTTCATATACAAGATAACCCTGTTTCTGTTTCAGGTCTATTTCCAGCAATTTTCCCGGCACCTGTCCGAGAGCTATAACAGAAACCTGTTCAAAAGTCACACCTGCCATATCAGGATAGAGACTCACATCTTCCGTATCTATCTTTATACATCCGGGATTAATGAGTATTTCAGATGTTTCATTGTCTGCCACCCTGTTATCTTTCAAAGAAATAAGAAGCGTATCGCCTGTACCTGCATCAAATATGGCCCGTATTATCTGGTTTACTGGATTTACGACTTCAACTTCATAAACAAGATAACCGCTTTCATTATCAAGTTCTATAGATAACAGTTTTCCGGGAACTTCCTTTCTTGCTTTTAAAAGAGCCGAATCAAAAGACATTGATGCTATAGAAGGATAATTTACTTCAGTTATATTATTATCCAGTTTTATAGTTCCTGTTATTCCGCTCTGTACTACCACCGCTTCAGGCTGTTTAATTTCTTCTATGGTAATACCGTAAGTTTTTGCTTTCTCTCTCACTTCTTCAATAGTGTCTTTATCACCCTGAGTGGTAGCCCATTTTAATGCCTCAAGAATCTCTTTTTCAGTATCTGACTTTCTTCCCAGTTTGTAATATATGTCTGCCAGTGCCAGATGATATTCTACATTTTCAGGGGCAATTCTTACACTTTCTTTATATTCTGCCATGGCAAGATAGAGTTTACCCTGAGTTGCATGAACACTGCCGAGAGCGGCATGGGCTTCATGATCGAGAGGATAAATATTAATGAGTACTTTATACTGATCTACGGCATCACTGTATCTTGCCTGATCTCTGTAAATATTTGCAAGATTGAACATAGAATTTCTATGTTTCGGATCAAGGGTTAACACTATCTTATATTCGTCTATTGCCTCTGTATACTGTGCATTTTCATAATAAATTGTTGCAAGATTATAATGGGCATCTATACTCTTATAGTTTAACTGTATTGCTCTTTTATATTCCGCTATGGCAGAAGGATTATCATGGAGTTTATAATATACTACTGCAAGATTAAAATGGGCATCAAAATTCTTATCATCTGCTTCTATAGATTTAATATAAAATTCCTTTGCTTTTTCCAGATCACCCTGTTCGTAATATATAGTGCCAAGGCTGTAATAGGCCGCGGCATTGGTGGGTTCCAGCTTAACAACAGTATTATATTCCTCTATTGCTTTCTGAGTATTACCCTGTTTATAATATATATTTCCCATATTCAAATGGGCTCCTACATGGTTGGGATTTAATTCTATAGTTCTTTTAAAATGAACCGTAGCATTTTCATAATCACCCTGTTCATAATAAACCCTTCCGAGATTATAATGGGCTTCAAGCAAATCAGGTTTTATGGATAAAGCTGTCAGATATTCTTCCTCTGCTTTATCAAGATCTTTCTTTTTCTCATAATAATAATTACCTTCCAGGTAATGAGCCCTGGCAATCAGAGGATATACATCCTGATTATCGGGATAACGTTTCTGTACCGTCTCATATTGAAGTAAAGCTACGTCAAAATCTTCTTCTGCAAGATAAAGTTCTGCCATATCAAAATAACACTGCCTGATAGATTTATTAACAGGGTCCTGGTTATTTTTATCCTGCATAAGAACCTTATCATATTCGGATATGGCAAGATTATATTCTTTTTGCTTTGTATAAATTATGGCCATTTTTGTATGGGTATCAGGATCTATGGGATCCAGGTTTATGGCTCTCTGGTAGTTTTCCAGGGAAAGATCAAGATTATCATTATCAAAATAAATATTTCCTAACTGAATAAATCCGTCTCTTAAGAGAGGATCCAGTTTTACCGCCTGTTTATAATTCTTAATGGCTCTGTCATTATCACCGAGAGCTTTATAAACGTTTGCCAGATTATAATTTATAGCAGGATATTCGGGGCTTAATCTGTATACTGTTTCAAATTCCTTTGCAGATGCATCAAGACATCCGGGAAATTGTCTTCTTATGTAATATTCTGTACCAAGATTAAAATGGGCATCAGGGTAATCCTGAAATAAATCAATAGCAGCTTTAAATTCATCTATAGCAGCTTCATGTTTACCATCTCTGGAATAGTCCAGACCTTTTTTATTATGTTCAATAGCCTGATCTCTTATAGTCTGAGCCTGAACATTGATGAGTGTAACAAATATAAAAAGAACACAAAAAAGAATAGAAAATGGTTTCATAGATATTAACAGCAAAAGCTGTTATACTATCCCCCTCTCGAAGATTTACAAATAATACGACAACATTATTTTTTTAATTCTTCATAAGATAGATATATCCTGTTTTTAATATTAAAATAAGCTGGATTTTATGCTTAATGTGTTTTATAATATATAGATATATAGGTAGTTTCATAACTATCCATAAATAATGACCTCGTAATGCGTAATGCGTGATGCGCAGGGATTAAACCCGTCACGCGTCACGCGTCACGAAGACTTAAATTCTAATAAGTTATGAAATACACTATAATTTACTGTGGTGAGTATAAATAACACATATATACTCGCGTAACGCGTGACGGGAGCAATATTTTTATTACATGTTTATGCTCAGGTCAGTAGAGGCGGCATATTCTTTCTCTATTTAAGGAAGGTAACATTATGGAACTTGATACCTTTATACTGACTGTAGAGGATTTTCTGGAAGGAATAATAACAGATGAATTTCTCCAGGAAGAAATAAATTATACAAAAGAAGAATTTCTGGAAAAGAGACAGGTTTTAAATAATGAAATCTCTTTTAAATTCCTCTCTGCCATAGAAGAGATGATGAAATATTTTACCATAAAACCTGATAAAGAATATGTGAAAACCGGGTTAGATAAAGTAAAAGAGATAAATAAAATATTCAAAACCGAAGGTCACGGAACAGAACATTTAATAAGTCCGGCCCCTGATTATGCCATACCGTCAGGTATGAAAATACCTGCCAAGGACTACTATGAAGAAGAGAAAAATCATACAGACTATGTGTCAGATCCTGTAGAATCTCCTCTTTACAGTCTCCTTATCGGTTATGAAGAACTGGCAGCAGAAAAAATCACAACAAAAGACTGGATAGAACAGTTAATAGATTCCCAGGAAGAACTCTATTATCTTCTGGAAAAAATAGATGAACATTCAGAAGATATTGATATAGATATATTTGATTTCTATACAGAGCTGGTACAGCAGGCAATTACAATACTTGAAGATCTTGAAATTAAATATTCGGAAGAAGAGATCTCACTGGAACAATCAAGGAAAATTATAGAAGAAATAAGGTTTTTAAATAAAGAAATATATAAATATCAGGGAACTTTCCCTGTTAAAGAAAATTACGATATAAAGGATTCCATTCAGGAAGCTTATGAAAAATTTCAGGAAGAAGACTATAAAACAGGCAATTATATTATTATAGAAGAACATATTCAACAATATCTGGATGGAAGTATAAGTGAAGAAGATTTCTTAGATGCTATAAAAAAGATTAAAAACGTTATTTCAAGTGTGGAAGAACAGTATGAGAATCTTCCCATATCACAGGAAGAACTCACACTGGAAGTAATCAGAGGAGACAAACTTCTTACGGAAGGGCTTATGTTGTGGCAGGAAGGCCTGGAAATTATTGAAGACTGTATATACTGTGAGACAAAAGATAAAGATATGTTCCGGGAAGGTCTCGCAAATATATTTACGGGAAATAAAAGACTGGTAATTTTACAGTATTTTTCAGAACAAATACAGAGACAGGTTCAATTGCAGAAAACCTTCCAAGATGGCATGACAGAAGGCACCATAGGAGCGTAAGGGGTAACGCGTGACAGGTGGATCGTGAGACGTGATGTGTGATGCGTAAATAAAAATATTTTTGTAAATAATAATATAACCAGTCACTGGTAACTGGTCACTGGTAACTGGTCACTGGTATTCCCCCCATTTTATTTTCTTCAATCTATAAACCTCTTAGAAGGATTTTATTATCATTTCGTTGAATAGTTATTATCAATATTTGTATGGCACCTTACAGACTGTACAGATATGGTTATACCTCGCGTCACGCGTCACGCGTCACGCGTCACGAACAAAAACGGAGGTTACAACATTGCTTCATAAAATAAACTGTTACATAACTTTATTGCTTTTATCTTCAATTTTATTTATTCTACCAGGGTGCGGGCCGGAACAGAAGGAAAACAAAATAGTCATATGGACAGGTATGAATACGGAAAAAGAACTTAAAATGATGGCAGAACTCGGCCAGGAATTTGAAAAAAATACGGGAGTAAAAGTAGACATAATTCCCATACCGTTCGGTGATCTTCAGAACAAATTTCAGATTGCAGCACCTGCAAAACAGGGGCCTGACCTGATAACAGGCCCTCAGGACTGGGTAGGTATATTTGCTGCGGCAAATCTCGTATCTCCCCTGGAAGACTTTGTAAATAAGGAAGAACAGAAGAAATTTGTGCCTGTAAGTATAGAAGGTGCAACCTATGAAAACAAGCTTTTTGCCATACCTCTTTCCTTCGAATCGGTAGCACTTATATACAATACGGAACTTATGAATAAACCGCCTGCTACTATGGAAGAACTCCTTAAAGAAGCAAAAAAACTTACCATAACAGAAGGAGAAGGGGACAGGAAAATTTATAAACAATATGGAATGCTTGTTACCCCCAATGATATGTTTATAGTATTTCCATTCTTTTCCGGATGCGGTGCCTATGTATTTGAAAACATATCAGATCCGACACATCTCGGACTGAACAATGAAGGAGCAAGAAAAGCCGCAAGAATAATCTATAATATGAGAGACTATACGGAAGAAGGCTTCATACCTGAAGGTGTAACAGGAGACAGGGTTCTGGGATCATTTATGGAAGGCAAAACTGCAATGATTATAAACGGCCCATGGGCAATAAACGAACTTGATAAAGTGGGAAGAAAATATGAAATATGCCCTCTTCCTCCCTTTGAAGACGGACAGATACCAAAGCCTTTTGTAGGTATACTCGGTATAATGCTTAACAGATTTGCAAAAAATCCCGAACCTGCAACAAAGTTTATGCTTTTTATGAATAATAAAGAAAACCAGGTAAAAATCTATAAGGCTTTAAATAGAATTCCTGCCCGTATTGATGCCCTGGAATCACCTGAAGTCCAGGGAGATAAGAAAATAATGGGTTTCTATCTTTCAGCCAAAAACGGTATTCCGTTACCAAGTCTGCCTGTTATGTCCAGTGTGTGGGACCCCATGGTACAGTCACTCACTCTCATAACAACAGAAAAAAGAGATAATCCTGATAAATTTATAGAAGACCAGCTTAATACAGCCGTTAAGAGGATTCAGAATAATATTAAGAGATTGCTGAGGTAGCATTAACAGTGACCAGTGATCAGTGACCAGTGAATACTATACGGTAATTGATTAATGGTATCTGAAAAAGGAGATTAAAAAAATGGACAAATCTAAAAGTTTCCGGGAAAAAATAGACCCCTATCTTTATATTTTACCTGCTCTTATATTTATGTTAGCCCTTACTATATTTCCCAATTTATATTCCTTCTATATATCTTTTACAAATTACAGTTTCCCCTATCATTATGAACATTACAAATTTGTAGGTCTTGCAAATTATTATGATATCCTTACAGGAAGCGAAATAAAGGTATTTCTCGGTATATTTGTATGGACACTGATATGGTCTATAGTAAGTGTCGTGAGTCAGGCTATACTCGGCCTCATACTTGCTCTCATTCTTAACCAGAAAAAGCTCGGAGGGGTAAATATATACAGGACACTGTTTATTATTCCATGGGCTATACCGGCCTTTATAAGTGTTCTTATGTGGGGCGGTATATTAAATTCAGAAGGCTCTATAAATACAATGCTTGTAGCTCTTGGCATAGGTAAAGTAAAATGGCTTATAGATCCTTTCTGGGCAAAATTTTCAGTTCTCCTTGTAAACCTGTGGCTCGGATTTCCGTTCATGATGTCAGTAAGTCTGGGCGCTCTTCAGAGTATACCTGCAGATGTTTATGAAGCTGCCTCTGTTGACGGTGCCACTAAAATACAGCAATTTTATAAAATAACACTTCCCCTTCTGAAAACTGCTATGGTTCCTGTACTCCTTACAAGTTTTGCTTTCAGTTTCAACAATTTTACCGGTATATATCTGCTGACACAGGGAGGTCCTCCTGTTCCGGGAGGCTCGGATGGTGCCACAGCAGCAGGAGCCACCGATATACTCATATCCTATACATATAAACTTGCCTTCGGTCAGGCAAATACAGCATTTTACGGACTTGCATGTGCTTATGCAGTGGTTATTTTCCTTATGATAGGCACTCTCAGTGCAGTTAACTTTAAAATGTCTGGAGCCTTTGAAGAACTTTAAAGAATAGGAGAATAATAAAATGGAAGAAAAAAATAATATTACTCCGACTATGATCATATCTCACATAGTCCTTGTAATCATGTTAATCGTAATACTCTTTCCGGCAGCTTGGGTACTATCAACATCTTTCAGTGCAGTAAATACTCTGCAGACTTCTTCACTTTTTCCCACAGCATTTACTATTGATAATTATGTTAAATTAATAAAAGAAACTCCTTTTCTTACATGGATGAAAAACAGTCTTATAATCTGTGTGTCAAGTACATTAATAGCATTATTTCTGACTACTACAGCAGGTTATGCTTTTTCAAGATTTAAATTTGCAGGAAGACGGTTCGGCCTTATGTCAATGATAATAGCCCAGATGTTTCCTGGCATGATGGCCATGGTGGCACTGTTTAAACTGCTTAACTGGCTAGGATTTCTTACATCAGGTGCCATAGGCCTGAATACCCTCACAGGACTTATACTCATATACGCAGGAGGAAGTATTCCCTTCAATACATGGATGCTGAAAGGTTACATAGACAGTATTCCAAAATCAATAGAAGAATCTGCCTATATAGACGGAGCAAGTAAATGGCAGACTTTCACGAAGATTGTCTTTCCATTGCTTGGCCCGATGCTGGTAGTTGTGGCAATTTTCAGTTTTATACAGCCCTATACCGATTTCCTTCTTCCTGTTATATTACTCCAGGATCCGCAAAAATATACTCTTGCAGTAGGCCTCCGTTCACTGGTAAGCGGACAGTTTACAAAGAACTGGACCATGTTTACGGCGGCTGCCACACTGGGAGCCATACCTATTATGGTTATGTTCCTTTCATTACAGCGTTTTCTTGTAGAAGGATTGACAAAAGGTGCGGTAAAAGGTTAGTGAGTCGTGAGTCGTGAGTCGTGAAAAGTGATTATTTCAAGAAAGGATTTTTTCTATGTCATTTTCAGATGAAAGTCAGAAGAATAAAAAATCTCCTGTACACCATGACTTTCAGGAAATGGCTGGAGAAGAACTTGATATAAAACTCAGGGAAATACTAGGAGAAGATTTTTCAATTGATTATGTCAAAAAAGCTGCCGAATATATTCAAAAAGGAAATATTACGGGAGCTCTTGAAGAATATGACAGGGCAAGCGAAGAATTTCCCGATAATCCTCTCATATATCAATGTGTCGGTAATTTATATGCTGATACCGGAAATATGGAAGAAGCCAGGCTAAACTATGAAAAAGCACTTGCCATAGAAGAAAATCTTCCTTTTACCCGTAATAATCTCGGACTCATTTTTGCAAAAATAGGGCAGCCGGAAAAAGCCATCAGAGAATTTAAAACAGCTATAGACCTCTCTCCGAAAGAAGATCAATTCTGGAATAATGCAGGTAATGCATGGGCCCAGACAGGAAATTTTAAAGAAGCAATAGTCTATATAAAAAAAGCTGTAGAACTTAACCCTTCCGTTATAAACTATAAATTTAATCTTGCATTGTGTCTTGAAAAAGACAATCAATTCAATGAAGCTATCAAACTGTATGAAGAAATATTATCTAAAGAAAGGGCACATAAAAAATCACAGGAGAGATTACTTAAACTTTATAAAAAAGAAAAACAATATGACCGGGCACTGACGTTATTGGAGGAAAGCCTTTCACTGAATAGAACGGCATGGCTTCTTCAGGAAAAAGGCTCCATACTGAAAGAAGTGAAAAACTTTGAAGCTTCTTACCGAGCACTGGAAGAAGCACTTTCTCTTGATATTTCAGCAATATCGAATTTCGAAATTCTCGGTTATTCGTGTCTTAAAGAAGATATAAATAAACCGGCTATATCAGAACTTGTTTATAAAAAGCTTGTAGAAAAAGAACCGGAAAGAAAAGAATTTTATAACAGCCTGGGAATAAGTCTGAGAAAACAGGGAAAACTCGATGAAGCAGTAGAAATATACAAAAAAGGAATAGAAATAAATCCTGCCTGGAGTGAAATAAGACAGAGCCTTGGAAATGTATATGCAGATCAGGAAAAATATGACGATGCATTAAGAGAATTTAAGAAAGCTTCGGAACTTACTCCAAATGATCCCTGGATTTATGGCAAAACAGGACATATATATCAACTGACAGGGGAATATAAAAAAGCTATTGAATATTTCGAAAAAGCTTTAGAGTTAAACCCCACCCTGGCTGAAGCGGCTATAAGTACAGGCGTTGCATATTATTATCTTGATGATATGGAAAAAGCAGAAAGTAATTTCTATCATGCCACTCTGCTGGATCCTCTCAATGTAAAAGCACATGGCTGCTGGGTAGAAACAGTGATGCAACAAAAGAATCTTAAAAGGGCAATCGAAAGATATGAAAAAGAACTGAAAAATTTTCCCGATCAATCCATACTTCATTACGGAGCAGGACTCTGTTCTTTTTATCGCTACCAGCTGGATAAAGCATCAAAAGAGCTGGATACAGCGATAAGATTAAATCCATATCTTCCTGAAGCATTTGCATTAAGGGGAGATATAAGTTATGAACTGAAAAAATTAGATGAAGCTATTTCCTTTTACGAAAAAGCAAAAAATCTGGATCCTTCTGAACCGGATTATGATTATACAATAGGTTATATTAAAAGGATAAAAAAGGAAGATCCTTCTCCTTATTTTGAAAGAATCTGTACCATATCACCCGGCACGTTAACAGGTAAATGTGCCATGTCTTTTATATTAATAGATAAAGGAGAAATAGATCGGGCGAGAGATATACTTATGGAAGCCATTAAATTAAACAAAAAAGCCAGTGAACCATATTTTATTCTTGGTTTAATCCATGAAATATCAAAAGAACCTGAACAGGCACTGAATTACTACAGAGAAGCTTATAAACTCAATCCTATGGAATTTGATGCAAAAAGATCTACCGACAGACTAGTAAAAGAAAGGAAGGTGTAAATAAGAATATTACTATTATGAGCAACATAAATAACATACAACCGACCGTTATAGATAAAGAATATGAAGAGCACTATCAAAAAGGACAGAGTTATTTCAGAAAAGATGATATGGAGAAAGCTTTTGAACATTTTTCAAAATCTGTAAATCTGAAATCCGATTATGCAAATGCCTATACAGGTTTAGGAGTTGTCTACAGGAGACTAGGTGATTTTGAGAAATCCAGAGAAAATCTGGAAAAAGCCTTGCTTTTAAATATGAAATCCCCTGCAGCACATAATAATCTCGGGAATTTATATTATGAACAGGGGAAACTGGAACTGGCCCTGAGTGAATATCAGAGGGCAGCCAGATTAAACACCGCCCTTGCTCCTGTATATTATAATATAGGTAAAACCTACAGACGTCTGGAAAATTTCGAAAAAGCGGTAAGGAATTTTCAAAAGGCCATAAAAATAGATCCTCTTCTGCCCGATGCCTATTGCAGTCTTGGTTATACATATTACAGACTGGGAAAGCTCAATAAGGCAGCAGAAGTATTTAAAAAATCCATAGAAATCGACAGTAAATACGGCAAAGCCCATAATGGTCTCGGAATAATAATGGATGAACTGGGAGATAAAGAAAAAGCAAAAGAAGAATTCCAGAAAGCCATAGAGATTGAACCTGTTTATCCCTGGCCATATTACAATATTGGACTCATATTCTTCAATGAAGGAAACATTGAAGCAGCAATAAAAAACCTTAAAAAAGCAACAGAACTGGGACCAAAAAAAGCACAGCTTTTTCATGGTCTCGGATATGTATATCAAAAAATCGATGATATTGATAATGCTATAGATCAATATAAAAAAGCTCTTGAACTGGAACCTGATTCACCAAAATCCCATAATAATACCGGTTATGCCTTTATGGTCAGAGGAAATCTTAAAGATGGAGAAACTTATCTATTGAAAGCACTGGAACTGGATCCGGCCTTTGCCGTAGCACATCATAACCTGGCAAATCTTTATTTACAGCAAAATTTAATAGATAAATCACTGGAGCATTTTCGAAAGGCCATAGAGTTTGATCCTTCCAATTCATGGATATACTTTGATCTTGCACTGGCATATGAACAGATAGGAGATATAGATAAATCTATTGACCTTTTAACAGAAGCAATCAGGTATAATTCACATGAAGGACAGTTCCATCTAAATCTGGCATCTTTATATGAAATTAAAGGAAACTTAAAAAATGCTCTGAAAGAGTATAAAAAAAGTCAGAAATTAAATCCTGATAATCCATGGATTTATGCAAAATCAGCTTTTATATATCAATCTCAGGGTAAATATAAAAAAGCAATAAAAGATTATAAAAAAATAATAGAACTGGTACCTGATAATGTATGGACTTACAATCATCTCGGAGCTGTTTATCTCCTCCGGGGAGAAAGAGAAAAAGCAACAGAAGTGTATAAAAAAGCTATGAAAAATGAAGAGCATTTCTGTGAAACCCATCTTGGCCTTGCCATGTGTTTAATATCAGAAGGTAAACTTTTACATGCTATAGAAGAACTTGAACATGCAATAGAAGAAGATCCTTCAAATATGGAATCCCATATATTTTATATCAATATTCACCACAAATTTGGTTTTCTCCCAAGGGTAATAGATAAATATAAAGGAATAATAAAAGAAAAACCTGATGAAGATTATCCATATTTCGGACTCGGTCTCATATATTTCCTTATGGGAAAAAGTGAAGAATCTATAAATATGTTTACAGAAGCTCTGAAATATTCCATAGATAATCCTGTTATATACTATTACAGAGCAAAAGCCTATATTTTACACGGGAAAAAAGAATTTGCTCTGTGGGATTTAAGAACCATACTGAATATAGAACAAAAAAATCCCGAATATGTCTATATATTAATTAATTTCTTACTTGAAATGAATAATATCAATGAGGCAAAGGTTTTACTTGCCACATTGGAGGAAGAAGTACCTTCGTCACCATTATCACTGTGTGCCGGTGCAACTGTAAATCTGGCGGAAAATAATATGAAAGAAGCAGAAGAAAAATTAAATAAAGCCAGAAAACAGGAAGCAAAATATTATATCATTCAATATCTGTCAGGAAAAATAGCTGAAAAGAAAGGAAATCTTTCACAGGCTTTAAAATACTACAAACAAACACTTAAATATAAACCATTCTGGGAAGAAGCAAAAAGAGAGGTCGAAAAATTTCAGGTTTAACGTTTATGAAACGTCAAACCTGAAATTACATATCCTGGTGCTGATAACGATAAATATGCCCCTTATTGATTACTGCTCGGCGTGTTGGATTCCTGGTGTCGGGTTAATAACTAAACCTACAATTCGATTTTAATTGATACCGGACATTTACCGCTGTCAGTAGAATTAGAGCAGTCTCTTAATTTCTCTTTCCAGAGCTTTTATTTCCAGTGGTTTTGGGACAATACAATCCACACCTATTTCTTTAAGGACATTAATTTTATCTGACTCTGCAAGGACAACTATTCTGCTATCTGCTGTTACAGGGTTTTTCTTTATTTCTTTACAGACTTCCACACCGTCCATTCTGGGAAGTTTTGAATCAATTATTATTAATTCCGGAAGAAATGTTCCGACTTTTATACATGCTTCTATACCATTGGAAACTACTTCGAGTTCTAAATCTTCAACCAGTTTTTTCAGACTCTGAGTTATAGATGAAACAGCTTCAGAAGATTCATTCACCAGCAGTACTTTAGTTTTAGGTTCTTCCAGAAGAAGATCGTCCGGAACAGGCATTTCGTAATGCTGAAGGAATTTCAAAAGTTCCTTTTTCTCAACTCTGTAATGGCCTCCAGGTAATTTAAAAGCTTTTAATTTTGCATCTCTTATCCAGTTATGAATCGTATTACGTGACACCTGACAGTATTTAGCCAGTTCAACTGCTCCAAAAGATTTTGGTATACTCATATATCACTTATCCTTTCGTATAATTCGAATGTTGTTATGTGAAATAACTTATTTTGCATATTAGCAGAATTAAAACTATTTTTCAACCCTTTTTTAAAAATTTTACAAAAAATAACTATTACAGATTACTCAATTTTTTTATTTTTTCCATAATTTTTTCTGTTACCATGGGATCACTAGAATCATAAACGTCAGGCCTATCTATATTGCAGGTAATATTTACTCTGGGGAAAACCCATTTATAATTAATGCCTATTGTAACAACAGGGAATGAGCATTTTTTCTTATCCTGAAGTCTCATGACCCACTTTATAAGACCGCTTTTAGCCTCACCCATACCGTTACGGATCATTCTACCTTCAGGGAAAAAAACGATAATTTCTTTTTCATCCAGAAGTTTTTCCATATATTTAAAAGAAGTAACAGTTTCCTTTGGATTATCCCTGCTCAAAGGAATAGCACCCATCCAGTATAAGCCCCTGCAAAAAATCCCCTTCAATAACTCTCCCAGTCTGAAGAGCCACGTTCCGGGAAAATCACCGAAGATATTTCCGAATAGTTCCTGTTTTGCTACATAATAAAGAGGAACTTTACTGGCATAACATATAACAAAAAGATCTATCCATTCCCAGTGTTTGGAGAGAATAAAAGCAGGCCCCTCTTTCGGGAGATTTTCTCTACCTATGAGTTTAAAATTATATATAAAATAAAGAGCAGGGAAACAGACAAAACGCCTGAATGATTTATAGAATAAGAGATTGCGATTAAATTGTATTTTCATATGAAATATTATCTATTGCAGACATTATGCCATAATTACAGTTATTTTATAAATTATAGTGTATTTCATAACTTATTAGAATTTAAGTCGTCGTGACGCGTAACGCGTGATGCGTGACGGATTTAATCCATTTGTAAAGATTATGCTGCCATTGTTAAGTATTTTGACTTTTTTGAGTATTGCATGTCCTTCATCATTTTCTACTACCCTTACTGCCACTATATCACCTGAGTACCGTAACAGGTAAAAGGGTATCCATAAAAAGCTTCTGCCTGGCAGGCTCTGGAGAAGAAAAATTAGTTTTTTCTATAGTATTAGAAATTAACCAGTGGTTAATTTATTGTCTGCAAAACAAATTAAATAAGGCAAATTATTTTTCTTCGTAAGAGCCTGTCAG
>JAKPQU010000107.1 GCA_029555925.1 Bacillota bacterium | reverse complement strand
TATAGAAGGTGTATTGGAAGCTATAAACATAGCCTTTTTAAAAACACCCTCTCCTTAATCCTCTCCCTCAAGGGAGAGGAAATAAGAGGCAAATCCTTTAAGCAGAAATACAATATTCCTTAACTTAATGACATTGCCCGTAACGTGACGTGAGAAAAACCTTTATTACATGTTTATGCTCAGGTTAGTAAAAGGAACCTCTATTACAATGTATATAAAGCAGATGATAAAAGCGTGGCTCCTTATTATAGCTATAGTTTTTTATATCTTTGGCGTGCTTATTTATACCATGTGGAATTATGTTTCACTTAAAGCAGATATAATGAAAAATGTCGATAGCAGGCTTTATATAGGTGCAAATGCAATAAAATACATTCTTTCTGAAGATTTTCATGACAGAGCATTAGATAAGCAATCTATAACAGAAGAAGAAGACCGGAAGAATATAACGTTACTTACTGATTATGCAAACAGGGCAGGTTTTAAATATCTTTATACGGTAATTAAACGGAACGGTCATATATATATTACATCTTCAAGCGCTACAGACGAAGAATTAAAAGAACATAAAGAAGTCAAGTATTTCAGTATATATGACGATTGCAGTGAGGAATTGAAAGAAAGCTTTAATAAAAAAGAACCTGTTTATGTTACCTATACGGACAGATGGGGTACCTTTCGAACTGTAATAATTCCCGAGGTGTCAAAAAATGGGAATATTTATCTTTCAGGAGCAGAATATAATATCAGTTATGTCTCTAAATTTCTGGATGAACATTTGATAATCTCTTTTCTCTGGGGTATTTTCTTTCTTCTTCTCGCAATTCCGTTGATTTTAAACTACAGTTATATACAGAAATTATATATAAAAGAAATTCAGAGAGAAATTGCAGAGAAGACTGAGACGGAAAAGAATTTAAAAATTACCTCGGAACAGTTAAGATTAAAGGACAAACAGCAGAGGGCATTACTTGATAATATTCCTGATATAGCATGGCTTAAAAACAGGGAAAGTCTTTATATAGCGGCAAATGAACCTTTTCTTAGGACCTGTGGCGTTAAGGATGTAATAAATAAAAATGATTATGATATATGGCCTTCTTATATGGCGGAAAAATATATAAAAGATGACATGGAAATTATGAGCTCAGGTATAAGAAAAGTAATGGAAGAGCCTATTGTTGATAAAGCAAAGAGAATGGAATGGGTTGAAACTATAAAAAGTCCTATATATGATGATACAGGTTCTGTCATAGGTATAGCAGGAATTTCCAGAGATATTACCCTTCGTAAAGAAGCTCAGGATTTGCTCATAAGATCGAAAGAAGAACTTGAAAGTATTGTAAATGAAAGAACTAAAGAACTGGCCAGCACCAACGAACAGTTGTTGAAAGCAAAGGAAACGGCAGAAGCTGCCAGTATAGCTAAAAGCCAGTTTCTTGCAAATATGAGCCATGAAATTCGTACACCTATGAATGGAATTATTGGTGCCATAGGATTGCTTCTGGATACTGAATTAAAAAGGGAACAGAGAGATCTTTCTCACATAATAAAAACATCAGCCACATCGCTTCTGAATATAATCAATGATATACTGGATTTTTCTAAAATAGAATCAGGTAACCTGGAACTTGAATCAATTAATTTTAATTTGAGATTGATTATTGAAGATATAATGGACATGCTGGCCATAAAAGGTCAGGAAAAGGAACTGGAAATTTCTTATCTTATTGATATTAATGTTCCTGTATATCTGAAAGGTGACCCGGGGCGATTATGCCAGGTTTTAATTAATCTAATGGGTAATGCAATCAAGTTTACGGAAAAAGGAGATATATCTTTAAGGGTTAATCTGGAAGAAGAAAGAGACGGAGAAAGTCTTATAAAATTTACCGTAAGAGATACAGGTATCGGCATACCTCAGAGCCGTATGGATAGACTCTTTAAATCTTTCTCACAGGTAGATGCTTCAACAACAAGAGAATATGGCGGAACAGGCCTCGGACTGGTTATTTCAAAGTATCTTGTAGAAATGATGAAAGGCCATATAGGAGTGGTCAGTGAAGAAGGCAAAGGTTCTAGTTTTTTCTTTACTGTTTTACTTGAACATCAGAAAGAAGTAGAGAGAAAAACAGACATTACAGGCGATCTTACAGGTAACTATATACTTATAGTGGATGATAACGGAACAAATCGCTATATAATCAGAGAATATTTAAAATTGTGGCACTGTTTGTTTGATGAGGCAGATGATGCCTTTATTGCCCTGGAAAAATTAAAGGAAGCTAGACTTAAAGGATGTCCTTTTGAAATTGTTCTCGTAGATATGCAGATGCCTGGAATGGATGGTCTTTCTCTGTGTAAAGAAATTATGAAAGATGCGGAACTGAAAGAGACAGGTATTATAGTTCTTACATCAATTGACAGGCCTGTAGACAGAGAGGATCTGGAAAAATATGGCATTAATTTTTATCTTACAAAGCCTATAAAACCTTCACAGCTTTATGACTGTCTTGTAACGGCTCTGGTGAAAAAAGAAGAAGCAGAAGCTCTTATATTACCGGTATATAAAGAACAAAAGAGATACACAACAAAGATTCTTCTTGTAGAAGATAATAATATCAATCAAAAAATAGTAATTCAGATACTGAATAAACTCGGTTACAGTGCAGACGTTGCATCAAACGGAAGAGAGGCGATAAATATTCTGGAGAAAACTTCATATGATATAGTGTTTATGGATATTCAGATGCCTGAGATGGATGGATATGAAATTACCCGTGAAATACGCATGCGGATGCGTCCGGAAGTACGCAATATTCCAATCATCGCGTTAACCGCTGATGCTTCTGAAACGGAAAAGATAAAGGCGAAGGAATGCGGGATGAATGATTATGTAGTCAAGCCGTAT
>JAKPQU010000106.1 GCA_029555925.1 Bacillota bacterium | reverse complement strand
TATAGAAGGTGTATTGGAAGCTATAAACATAGCCTTTTTAAAAACACCCTCTCCTTAATCCTCTCCCTCAAGGGAGAGGAAATAAGAGGCAAATCCTTTAAGCAGAAATACAATATTCCTTAACTTAATGACATTGCCCGTGACGCGGGGCAGTATTACACACATTATTCGATCATATGATCAAACAGCGTATCACACGGGTAAAACTCTCGATGTGTAAAAGGAGTATTGAGTATGTCGTCCATATCGACGAGATACCTGTCCTGTTGTTTAAAAGGATCTACAGGAGATTCATCAGATCCCTTTTTCCTGTCTTTACTTATATGGGAATCCGCCAGAGGTTTAATAACCTGATCCAAAGGGGGCTCAGTTTGAACACAGTAATGTTTTAATATGTGCATAACAGCACCTCCCTTCCATCATTAATTTTATTATACCATAAAAAGGGATGGTGTTAAAGACGATTTATATAAAATTGATGAAGTCTTATGGTTCCCTGTTGTTAATTTTCATATCTGGTTGCGACCGCTCCAGTCATTCCTGTTAGTAAAAAAATGACAGATAATTTTACTCTGAACGGAAATTGTATCGCAGGTGTTTGCTCCGCTCATGATTTACTGATTCGCTTTTTTCTGCAGTATATTCAAAAAATTCGGGTCGACATTATATCCTGCTTCTTTTATTTTTTTTGTATCTTCCAGTGCCTTATCATATTCCTTATTCATATAATAAGCAAAAGCTCTGTTATTGTATGCTTCATAACAGGAAGGGTCGATATTTAAAGCATCCGTAAAATCTGCTATGGCTCTATTATATTCCCCTGTGTTCAGGTAAGCCATACCTCTGGCGTTAATACTCATTACATATTCAGGCAAAAGATTTATGGCTCGAGTGTAATCACTTATGGCTCTGTCATAGTCTTTTTTATTAAAATAAGCAGACCCCCGGTTATAATAGGCTTCTACAAGTTCAGGATTCAGAGAGAGGGCGCGATTGAAATCATCTATGGCCTGCTCATATTCACCCTTATTATTATAAATATATCCTCTATGATTGTAGACTATATCAATGTCATATTTACTTAAAATATCATTGCACAGCGTTAAACTGTCTTTCCATACAAGAGTCCTTTCATAAGTCATTACAGACAGTAAACAAATGATAATGACTGCTACTACAAGTAAAGACCCCATGCTTATCCGGCTCTTACCCTTTAATAATCTGTAAAGTAAAATTGAACATAAAAGAAAAATACCGGCACCGGGAAAATAAAGATATCTGTCAGCCATGTTGAAAATAAGAGGCATGAATATATGGGATACGGGAATATAGAAAATAATAAACCAGCCGAAGGCAAAAAACAATTCTTTATCTTTTACGGCACTGTATAATATGGAACATACCAATAAAACCCAGAGCATTAAAGACACGATAAAATCAATTCTCAGGAAGTTAACATCTGTATTTATTTTATATATGGCACTCAATCCGACAGGCCAGAACAATAATTTACAATATTTTCCAAGTACGATAACAGAAATAAACAGGTTTTTAATAATACCTGTTTCTTCCAATGTTTGAAGTCTCCATTTCTGGGCATGCTGAAAAAAGAATGATATAAACTCGCATCCTGACCCTATAAAGAAAAGGATTAATATAAAAGTTATTTTGTATTTTTTCTCCAGTTTCACGGGAAAACAATAAAAATAGAGCAATAAGAGCATGGCATAAACACAGCTGAAAGGATGTGAAAAGAGAGCGAAAACGAAATTAAGAAGAGATAAGAAATAATAAAAAATCCTCAGGTTCCCGGTTATTTCTGCGGAACGAATAAAACAATAAAAAGATATGAGACAGAAGAGAGCCGACAGCAGGTGCGTTCTGGAGCTTATCCACAGAACGGCTTCGGAATGAACGGGATGAACGGCAAATAGTAACGTAGTCGCAAAGGGAATGAAGGTGTTTTTAAAAAGCAGTTCCAGGGTAAGATAAATAAACACGAGAGAAATAATAAAAATTATTAAATT
>JAKPQU010000105.1 GCA_029555925.1 Bacillota bacterium | reverse complement strand
CAAATATAGAAGGTGTATTGGAAGCTATAAACATAGCCTTTTTAAAAACACCCTCTCCTTAATCCTCTCCCTCAAGGGAGAGGAAATAAGAGGCAAATCCTTTAAGCAGAAATACAATATTCCTTAACTTAATGACATTGCGCGTCACGCGTCACGAGAGCATATATGTATTATCTATGCTTGACTCAGTAAGTAACGCGTCACGCGTTACGAATCTTATAAAGGAGTGTTTATATTGAAAGAACCTGTTCCGGTAAATATCAGTAAAGAAGCAAAGGATTTTTTAATAAATTTTAAGAATGATTTTTGCCATGAAGAATATAAAAATCCTCTGAAAGTCAGAGAAAGAAGAGAAAAATATAACCTGTTTTTACAGATGTTTTTAAAAGCATATGGTAATAAACTTTTTGATCATATAGAAGAAAAAAAGATAGGAAATATACCGGTATCTATAATAACTCCTGTGAATTACGGCAGTTCCCGTGATGATAAAATTGCCATATATACCTTCGGAGGTGCCTATTATTTCGGCACACCTGTTATATCACTGTCTGCCGGTCTTGCCTTTGAACTTGGCATAAAGGTCTGTGCCATAGATTATCGGCTCGGGCCGGAACATACCTATCCTGCTGCACTGGAAGACAGTTTTTCTGTCTACAGAGAAATCATAAAAGATTTTAATAGCAAAAATATTGTCTGGCTTGGTGATTCGGCAGGAGGTCATCTGGCACTCACAACACTCCTTAAAGCACAGAATGAATGTCTGCCTCTTCCTGCCGCTGTTGGTCTCTGTTCTCCATGGACGGAAGCGGAGAAATTAAGCGATACTTATTTTACCCTTGACGGACATGATCCTGTTCTTTCCTATGATAGTTTTATTAAACCCGTATCAGAAGAATATTTTAAAGGCCATAATACTGGAGATCCTCTCGTTTCACCTGTTTATGGAACGTACAGTAAAAATTTTCCGCCTGTTATAATTACAACAGGCACAAGGGATCTGCTGTTAAGTGATTCTGTGAGACTACAGAGACAGATGAAAAGATGCGGTGTCTCGGCAGAACTGAATGTATGGGAAGGCATGTGGCATGTATTCGAATCCTTCGGATATCCTTTTATACCTGAAGCAAAGGAATCTATGGTTGAGATTGCATCTTTTCTTGGTAAAGAACTTTGTCTTACAAAGAGAAAGTAATATACTATGTTGCATGGATAATTGTATTACTGAAGTTCCTCATGTATTTATCTATGCAAATAAGTATAGATAGAAGGTAGATATATAGATGGGGAATGAAATAATTTTTACTGAAATTCAAAAAATGCGTCAGCCATGGGTATGGGCAATTATATTTTTGCCTCTTGCTCTGGTAATATGGTACTGGAAACAAATGCTCCCAGAGCCTGTCATGTTGATAGTACCTCTGATTATGGGAATCTTATGTCCTCTGCTGTTTTATATCTGTAACCTCAGAACGGAGGTTCGTGCAGACGGTTTATATTTTCGCTTTTTTCCTTTTCAGCGATCTTTTCATAAAATAGGTATAAGTGATATAAAAACATATGAAGTAAGAACGTACATGCCCATCATGGAATACGGAGGATGGGGTATTCGCTATAGTTTAAGATATGGAAAGGCATATAATGTAAGTGGGAATCTCGGTATCCAACTGGTTCTTAAGAATGGAAGCAAAATATTATTCGGTTCTCAAAAACCGGAAGAATTTTTAGAAGCTTTAAAGAAGGTTGCTGCCGGCAGCTAAGTACCGTAACAGATAAAATGGTATCCGTAAAAAGCTTCTGCCTGGCGGGCTCTGGAGAAGAAAAATTAGTTTTTTCTATAGTATTAGAAATTAACCAGTGGTTAATTTATTGTCT
>JAKPQU010000412.1 GCA_029555925.1 Bacillota bacterium | reverse complement strand
TATCACGGCAGCACAGGTATATTTTATTGAATTATAATGTAAAGTAGCATGATATAAGCTGTAACTGTTATAAACGTTGCAGTTTAGATTTTTTTCGGAGGAGCATCAGGCAGGCAGACTGTATTTACCTATTGTTCAAATTGTTCAGTTTAATTAAAGCCATTTGGTATAACTATAATCTCTTCGTAAAATTTTTCATGAAAATCATGTTCTTCCGATTGAAAGACAAAATCTATGACATGAGAAAAAGCAGTATGGGGAGTGTCATGAAGGAGACCTGCTATCTGTTCTTCGATTGACGCACCGATTTTGCCGAGAAATATCATTACGCCAAGCGAATGCTCGTAACTGGTAACAGTTTTTCCGGGAATTGCATATTGAGACGCCCCTGCCTGGTTTATCCCTTTAAGTCTCTGAACAGGTTTCGACTGTATCAGTTCCAGGAGGACAGGTCGTCAATAGTAATAGTACCGTAGACTCTGTCATTAATATTCATATCTCAAGTCTTTTCAAAGCCTGTTCCGATATCTCTCTGTACATATTTATAAGAAATTCAGAGACATTATTCCCTTCATATGTGAAAGGAACCTTTTCAAAATGTCTGGTAACAATACTTTTCCGGGAAGGGTTAAGAGAAATTGATAAATTGTCAAGTTCTTCTCCTGATTGCCAGAAATGTTCCATAGATTCTTCAAGGGGGCTAACAGAAATCTTAGAAATCGGACATAATTCTGAAAATTCTTCTTTACCTGCTCTTCTGTCTCTAAGGTCTGACATAATTTCTTCCTTTGTTTTTCCCCTGAGCCTGAAGAGAAGAAAAGGATCTTCATCAAATTTTTCAGCTATCAAATAATAAACTGCAGCTATATGTTTACAGGGATTTGACCAGTCAGGACAGGAACAATCTGTTACAAGATCACTGTGTCTTTCCGGAAGAAGCGATATATTTACATCTCTGAAAGCTTCTTCTATATTCTGCGGCATTTCCCCTGACAGAAGTTTTGCTGCATAAATGGCCTGTGAAGACATATGTTCAACAACACTCTGCCAGTCTTTTTCAGTAAGAGTTTTCAGAGTTATTTTAACAGAATAAGGTTTTACCCTGGTCCCCTGCACCTTCGCCTTTATAATCCCCGGTTCAATATCAATAGAAATAACCTGCCCTTTTCTTGCATAGGTTCTACCTCTCGACAGTCTTTCTCCTATATTGAAAGACTCAAGAAGATCTATCCATTTTTTTGACCACCACTTATCACCGATAACTCCTTTTATACTCTTTGCTTTTATACCGTTTGCCACTGCTTTCGGACGGGCAGGTCTGTAACTGTAGTACCAGGACATACGTATTACCTCATATTCTTTCTTTCCTCAGGGTAAAAAGACTCTTCAATTCTTCTCCCGTAAGTTCTGTAAGCCAGTTTTCTCCTGTACCGACAATATGTTCGGCCAGTTCTTTTTTATCTTCTATAAGCATATCTATATTTTCCTCCAGAGTTCCTGAAGAAATAAATTTATGAACGAGCACATTTTTTTTCTGTCCTATGCGAAAAGCCCTGTCTGTAGCCTGATTTTCCACAGAAGGGTTCCACCATCTGTCAAAATGAAATACCCTGTTTGCAGATGTAAGGTTAAGTCCAACACCGCCTGCCTTTAAAGACAGGATAAATACAGAAGGCCCTTTTTTTTCATTCTGAAACCTGTCTATCATAAGATCCCTCTGTTTTTTTGCCGTTCCTCCGTGAAGAAAGAGTATTTCAGAATTAAAAAATTCCTGGAGATGGTTTTTAAGCATATGCCCCATTTCGGCAAATTGTGTAAAAACAAGCATCTTATCACTTTCACTGAGGGCTTCTTCAATCATTTCTTCAAGTCTCGCCACTTTACCGGAACGGTTCTTTACAGTGCTTCTGTCTCCAAGGAAATGAGCTGGATGATTGCATATCTGTTTTAACTTCATAATGGTTGACAGAACAAGACCTTTTCTTTCTATTCCTTCGGAATTATCTATTTTTTCAGTCATTTCATTGACAGTAGCTTCATAGAGGGTTACCTGTTCCTGTGTAAGATTGCAGTAAACCTTCATTTCCACTTTATCGGGAAGATCCTTTATGATGGATTTATCTGTTTTCAACCTCCTCAGTATAAAAGGCTGTACAAGTCTTTTAAGTTCTTCAGCCCTGTCTTTATCCCTGTATTTTTCGATAGGAGTTGAGAAGGTGTTTCTAAATTTTTCTCTCGTTCCAAGATAACCTCTGTTAAGGAATTCCATGATAGAATAAAGATCTGAAAGGCGATTTTCCACAGGTGTTCCTGTAAGTGCAATCCTGTATTTTCCATCGAGTCTTTTTACCGACTGAGTCTGTTTTGCCATAGTATTTTTAATATTCTGAGCTTCATCAAGTATTATATATTCCCATTTTACTGAAGAAAGCTCCTCTTCATCTCTCTGAACGATAGCATAGGTTGTAATCAATATATCATGTTTATTTATCTCTTTATGAAGTCTTTCTCCTGAAAATCTTTCAGACCCGTGGTGTATCAGAATTTTAATAGAAGGAGCAAATCTCTCTATTTCTCTCTGCCAGTTTCTTACTATAGTCATAGGACATACAAGAAGTGAAGGGGCAGAAGGTTTTTCATGGAGTAAAAGTGCAATAAGCTGAACGGTTTTCCCGAGACCCATGTCATCTGCAAGACATGCTCCCAGGCCGAATTCCTTTAAAAAGGTAAGCCATGAAAGTCCTCTCTGCTGGTAAGGACGAAGTGTTCCTTTAAAATTCTTCGGAGTCTTCAGAGAAGTTATTTTTTTATTGCCTTTAAATTTTTCGAAGAAATCCTTTACAATTCCTTCTCCTTCAAGGCCAGAAATTTTGAGACCTGTCTCGGATTCTTCCTGTCCAAGTCCGAGTTTCAGTGCTTCCATAAGTGTCATTTCTCTATTTTTATGTTTCTTATTAAAATAATCTAGAGCTTTTTCCATATCGTCCGGATTAAGTTCAATCCATTCTCCCCTTATTTTCACAAGAGGCATCTTCAATCTCGCAAGTTCTTCAAATTCCTTCTGAGACAGAGTTACATCTCCCAGGGCAATCTTCCAGTCATAAGAAAGAATAGAATCGAGTCCCATAAGACCTGAAGAATTTTTCCCTTCACTTTTGGATTTTACTGTCAATTTAACAGAAGGTTTTTTAGATGACTTTAACCACCACGCAGGTAACAGGACTCCAAAACCGCCCTGTTCAAACAGTGAAGCATAGGTTCGTAAAAATTCATAGGCTTTTTTCGTATGGAGACCATATTTTACAGGACATGCTTCGTTAAGGCTCTGTTCAAGATCAGGATAAATGCGGCAGGCTTTCCCCAGGTCTTCAAGGAGTCTTTCCTGGGGATGTTCGAATCGTCTTTTTAAAAAAGAAAGGCTCTTTCCTCTTTCTTTCCAGACAATATCGGCAGGTATAAGAAGGCTTCTGTCATCATTTGCCTGAAGATGAAAGGATATAGACCAGTCCTGTCCGTTTTCCTCAGGTTCTTCGAGTTTAAAGCATGTTCTGAAAGGTGCGGAAGGATCAAGAGTTTCTATATCTTTAATCCATTTTGTATATCTTTCTGAAAAATTACTGTCAGTAAAAGAAGACCCGGAAGACATAATGGATTTTTTCCATTTTTCAAAAACTCCTTTGCCTTTTTTTACAGGCATGGAATAAGAGAGGTTTCTTATAAAGGCATCTGCCGTAAGATGTAAAAAAGTGAGAACAAGTTCCGAAGGGTGAACTTCTTCTGTCATAGCTCTGCATAAAGGAGGCATAGATTCAGTTAATATAGAGAGTTTATCAAAATAAGAGCCTGTAAGCAAGAGAGTCCATGAAGAAAAAAAAGATTTTCTATCTTTTTCTTCTTTTAATATCGGTATAAAACTTTCATGATAAAGAAGTTCGAGAGCAAATTTCGCCGCTTCAGACCAGAAAAAAAATGATGAACCTAAAGATATTTCAGGTATTTTTATAGAGGGAAGAGATGTAAAGAAATCAACAACAGTGCATGGTTCCATCGTTAAAGTATCTATTTCCCATGATTTAAGAAAAATTTCTTTAGAATCCTGTCTGTCTTCTGTAATTAAATAAGGGGACGGGAGAGGCCCTTTCTTTACAGAAGGGAGACGGAGATTTAACGTGCCTTCGCCGGCAGAGTCAGAAAGAGACGAAAAATCTTCTATAATAGAAGAAAGGCTTTCATGAGAAAGAGAGAAAGGATGTTTTTCTTTTATACGCTTTTTCTCAGGGAGAGAAGTTTCGCCCCATATATGTAATAGTCCTTCTTTATTCCAGATACAATGGAGTGCAATCATTTTCGTATCAACCTCTATGTGGTCTTTATAACATATAAATTTAGCACAGGAAATGAAAAAATACAAGATAATTTATCATTTTAGTGATTCTTGATAAAAAATTAGCTCCAGATCTGGATTGTCTCTGAACAAATTTTTTGATAAAATAGCTATAATTTGTCAGTTGTACTTAGTACCGCTACAGGTAAATTAGTAGCCATTATCAGCTTCTGCCTGACAGGCTCTTACGAAGAAAAATAATTTGCCTTATTTAATTTGTTTTACAGACAATAAATTAGCCCTTATTTAATTTTTAATTCTATATAAAAACTAATTTTTCTTCTCCAGAGCCCGCCAGGCA
>JAKPQU010000053.1 GCA_029555925.1 Bacillota bacterium | reverse complement strand
AGCTTCTGCCTGGCGGGCTCTGGAGAAGAAAAATTAGTTTTTTCTATAGTATTAGAAATTAACCAGGGGTTAATTTATTGTCTGTAAAACAAATTAAATAAGGCAAATTATTTTTCTTCGTAAGAGCCTGTCAGGCAGAAGTTGATAAATGGTTACTAATCTACCTGTAGCGGTACTCAGGAATTAAAAAAACAAAGCTCTGAGAGATAGATTGAAAGCAGGATATCAGGCAGGATCTGAAAGGGACAGGAAAATCACAGAAGAGTGGTTATAATGTTTTACCTGGCAAACCTCCAGTGCGCCACTCCAAGCACTGCTGCCGCCATAAGATAAACTGCCCATAGTTTCACCCCGAAACCGATCAATAAATATGCCGCAAGAGACACTCCCAGAACTGTCATAACCTGCGGAAACTGTGTTTTTACATGATAAACTGTAGTAATCTTAAAGGCAGAAGAAGCCATGACGGACGTGTCTGAATAGGGAATAAGAAGTCCTCCCAGTATGGAGCCCGATATGACTGCACCTCCCATGATGGCAAGCAACTCACTCCCTCCCTTATTTAAAGCCATATCATATGCTATAGGCATTAAAATTGCCATGGAACTCCAGCTTATGCCTGTGGCGATTGTTACCAGTGCGGCTATGACTGTTATTATGACAGGAAGTGTTTCATAGCCTGCAAAAGAACTGAATATACCCGTAATATAAAGTCCTGTGCCAAGATCACCGGAAATCTGTGAAAGACCTTTTGATAACATAATAAGAAGGGAAGCGGAAACCATATGTTTCAGTCCTGTAAGAAAACTTTTTCTCATAGTTCCGCCGGGCATGATTCTGTCTTTCTTTAGAAGTATTATACAGATAAGAAGAGACATAAGCGTTGAAAAAATTAAAATATGTATCGTAGGAGCATCTCCCAGGAGATTTATAATATTTATTTCAGAATTTTTCAGAGTGTTGAATTTTTTATATCCTGAATAAAGTAGTCCTCCTATGGCACATAATATGAGAGTTAATATGGGTATAAAGACATGAAGGAATCCCGCCCCTTCGCCTATAATAGTTTCTTCTTTTTTTTCCTGTGTTCCTTTATCTTCGAATTTTTTTCCGAACCATTTCCCGGTTAAAGCTACAAGAAAAGCAAGAAAAATACCGCAGTAAGTGCATATATGATAGGGAAGAGACGAGAGAAGCAGATCAACTGCCGATTTCTTTATGCCTGCCGACTCTGCCGACGAAACCATAAGAGAACTTTCAAAGGCCGACCAGGTAGATAATATTGTTATCGATACAACCGTAGCGACTGTATCTACAATATATGCCATAAGGGCAGGAGAAATTTTCTTTTCTTCCGTAATACTCCTCATGGAAGTGCCGGCAATAAGAACACTTGCATAATCATCAAAAAATATCAATATACCCAGAATAAATGTCGTTAATCTTACTTTTACCGCAGAATTTAAATATTTTACCAGTTTTTTTGCAAATTCTATATAGGCTCCGCTCTCTGAGATTATACCGAGCAGCCCTCCTACAAGCAGTAAAAACAATGCTATTTTTAATCTTTCCGGATCAGAACATGTAATATACCCGTAATGACATATATTTTTAATAATACTTATGAAACTGCTGTGCTCCAGGACTATTGCTCCCGATACAATACCGAGACACATGGCTAAAATTATCCTGTGGCTCACGAGAGCCACAAGAATTGTAATTACTGTGGGAATAAGGGATAATATGCCGGGATCGTTCATCTGTCAGCCTCTGACAGATCTTTTATGCCGTACCCTCTCCTGATAAGATCTTTTTCTTCTTCTTCTGTCATTACTTTAACCATACCGTCATTGAGTCCATGGATTTCCACATTATGTTCTCTGTAAGTCTGAAGAGCCTGAACTATTTCTTCTGTAATAAGCTGGCCCGGAACGAGTAAAGGTATGCCAGGGGGATAGGGGACAATCATGGACGTGCAGATTTTTCCTGCTGCGGAGTTTAAATAAATATGTTCGCCATCACAGTAATAGGCATATCTCGGTTTGATTTTTATAGGTGAAAGAGCAAGTTTAAAATCCCTCATGGCTCCGTTTTTATGTTCAACTATATTGCCGCTCAGGAGTTCCAGATTTTCCAGGGCAAGAAATAGCCTGTTTATCTTGGACCGGGTGGAACCTATTGTTATCAATATGGTAATCGTATTAAATGTGGATTTTTCTATTTGAATATCATGTTTACTGGCCAGAAGGTGTTCTACCTCTTTACTTGAAAAACCTGATTTTGATATGTCTATTGTTACTTTTGTTCTGTCCAGTTTTATATGATCGTCTTTTATCTCATCGGAAATCATGTCTTCCAGTTCGAGGACTCTGAATTTTTGCAGTGAATTAATGGATTTTTTTAAAGAATCGGAGAGCTTCAGCGCTCCGGACAGTAAGCTATATCCTTCCATAACCATCTGTTTTCTTGCCACATCCAGGGAAGCTATCATGGGATACTGGGGAGATGTGGATGAATGGAGACAGAAATTTTCCATAAAGAAATCCCTGATCCGTTCAAAATCGGGGTCATTGACATGAATCATAGAAGCCTGGCTGAAAGCGCTCATTGTTTTATGGGTTGACTGTGTCGCATAATCTGCTCCGGCCGTCATGGCACATGGATAGAATTCCGGATGAAACCTTGCATAACCAAACCATGCTTCATCTATGATAACCTTTATATTTCGTTTATGTGCTTCTCTGACTATATCTTCTATGTCATAGATAAGACCGTCATAGGTGCAGTTCGTAAGTATAAGGGCTTTTAATTTTTTTCCTGCCTTTATGGCTTTATCCATTGTTTCATAGATTCTCTTTTTTGGTACAGGACCGAAAATTCCGTAATTATTATTTATAGAAGGCATGAGGTATACAGGCTCCGCTCCGCTTATAATAACCCCGTAGTGAACAGATTTATGACAGTTTCGATCCAGCAGTATGGCATCACCCGGTTTTAGAAGAGTCTGCAGCAGAATTTTATTGGCTGTAGATGTACCGTTTGTACAGAAGAAGGTATATCTTGCACTGAAAGCTCTTGCAGCAAGTTCCTGTGCGTCTCTTATTACCCCTGTCGGAGACAGGAGGGAATCTAACATGGGAACAGATACCGATACGTCTGATTTAAAGAGATTTGCCCCGAAGAATTCGTAATAACCTTTTACCCATGGTGAATTTTTTACCGAATACCCTGATGCATGGCCGGGGGTATGCCATGAATCCACTGTTCTATTAGCATATCTCACGAGTTTTTCAAAAAATGGCGCCCTTGTTTTTTTACTGATTACTTCACTCGTAATCTTATGGATAATATCATCATAATCCCTGTCACCTTTATAAAAATAACCGTTTATTATGCCTCCGCTGGTTCTGGCATTTTTTTCCGATGTAAAGAGATAGATGAACAGTTCATAACGAATCTTCAAAAACTCCTGAAACATGGCGAAACCTTCAATTTTTTCTGATATTTTGCAATTATTTAAAGGTAATTCCCATTCTGTAAGGACTACATGGATGGAACCATCTTCTTTTAACAGATTACATGCGTCTGTAAAATTCGTGGCACCTACTACTGTAAGCCCTCCCTGCTCTAATTCCCTTGTTTCTTTTTCAAGACCTGCTCTGCCGGGGTCCAGCAATAATACTTTATAATTCATAACCTTTTGCTCCTGTCTGATAAGTAGTGAATAGTGAAAAATAAGTAAAATCCCATTTTTTTTCACTACTCACTTTTCACTATGAATATTCTCTAACAGATTTCTTTTTCCATTTTAGATACAATCGTTTTTTACAAAATCATTTCAATATTCATTGAAATTACAGTTGTCTTCTGATAATATTATTATGATTGTTCATTGTCAGTGAGCATGGCTACAAAGGTGATTGATTATGAAGAAAGCAGATATAAATATTCTTATTGAACAGGCATATTATTTTCTGTCTATCAATCGTCTGGATGAGGCAGAGGAGACATGTTTGAAGATACTTGAGATTGATGATAGAAATCTTACCGCTCTCGATCATCTCGGTTTTATAAAATATTTTAAGAATGAGTTTCAGGAAGGATTGGACTTTTGCAATAAATCTTTAGAAATAGCTCCTTCCCATGCCTATGGCCATAAGGGGAAAGGACTACATCTGGTCAAACTTGGCAGGCTTGAAGAAGGGATAGATTTTCTTAAAAAAGCTATAAAACTGGATCCTGATTTTATAGATCCCTATTATGATCTGTCACTGACTCTTTATGAACATAACAGACTGCAGGAAGCCAGGAAATATATAATTAAAGGAGCGAAAAGATGTAAAGATAACAAGATGAGAAAATTACTCGGAAAACTCTTTGATTTGGTAGAAGAAAAAATAAAGAGTGAATAGTATATAATTTGTCACGAATTAATCATTACGCACCATCATATAAAAGGAGTGTTAAAGGTATGAAATTGGAATTTTCTTGTCCTGGAAACTGTGTGTGGGAGATTACTCAGACCTGTAATATGAGGTGTCTCCATTGCGGATCTTATGCCACTGGAAAGAGGAAAAATGAATTAACCACTGATGAAGCTCTGGACCTGTGTGATCAGTTACATGAAATAGGTCTTACTTACATAACAATTTCAGGCGGAGAACCAATGCTCAGACCTGACTGGCATCTACTGGTTAAAAGACTTCTCGAAAACAATATCGGTGTATCTATGATAACGAACGGTTATTTTATAAAAGAAAATCTGGAAAAACTCCTTCCTTTCAAAAATTATCTCGCTTATATGGCAGTCAGTGTGGATGGTTTAAGAGATACTCACGATTATATAAGGCAGACAGATGGTGCCTTTGACAGGGCTATGGACGGCCTTTCTCTCTTAAGAGAACATGGATTTTCTACAGGTGTCATCACGACTGTTTCCCGATGGAACATGCATGAACTGGAACAATTGCAGCTGGAACTTATGAAACGTAAAGTACTCCACTGGCAGGTACAGACAGTATTCCTTGGAGGAAGAATGAGGGAAAACCCGACCCAGCTTCCTATGCCGGAAGATCTCATCCCTATGGCACAGTTTATAATAAGGGAAAAGAAGAAATTTAAAGCAAAGAAAATTCCTATAAATACCTTCTCTGCTGATTCTCTTGGATATTACAGCAGTATCTGTGATAATCTTATGCCGGGCTGGAATGGATGTCAGGCAGGACTCAGATGCCTCGGTATAGAGAGTGATGGCACTATTAAGGGCTGTCTGTCTCTGTCTCCAGAAATTAAGTCACATAAAGATCCTTTTGCAGAAGCTTCAATAAGAGAAAAACGATTGAAAGATATATGGGAAAATAAAAAAGGATTCCTTTATAACAGAAGCTTTGATAAAAGAAAAGCGTCAGGCTTTTGCAGGCATTGTAAACATCTTGAAAAATGCCGCTGTGGCTGCAGTCAGTCCGCCTACTTTGCCACAGGTAATAAATATGAAAATCCTTACTGCCTCTATAGACTGGAATCCCTTGGTTATAATATTAATGAACCATATGATGCGGAACAATTGAAAATACGTTTTAAAGATGCCATAGAAGAAGCAAACAGCAAGAAAAAGGCTTTTAAAGAAAAGTGCAGCAGGAAAAAGGGGAAGTAAGCAGTTATCAGTGAACAGTGACCAGTGACCACTGATTACAGTGAGCAGTGACCGGTGAAGCTTGTTTACAGGTAGGAAATAAAAACAGGGGTATGTGCCCCTGTTTTTATTTATAACGATAAATATGCCTCTGATTTATTACTGCTTTGTAGTTACGGGTGCCTGGTGATGGGTTAAGAAGATTAAAACCTGAAACACGGAACCTGATTTTAACTATATTTACGAAAAATTTCTGCATCTTTCAGTTAGATGTCGTAGCCAGATGAATTATCAACTGCATTATCCAAGTTTTTGGGTCTGTAGAAGAAATTTCCCCAGTTAATATGCCCATCTCCGTCACTATCCGCTTCTCCTATAATAACACCATAATCTTTTCCTTTTGCTTCAACTACGGCATTTTTATAATTGATTCCCTTCCAGGTAACTGCTCCGACATACATACCTATATGTCCATAATCATGAACAGGCGATTCTCCGTAAGGCCACCCTGCTGCATGGGTGTCATAATGCTCGTTTTCTTCATTTCTTATATCGAAAGGTTTAAGATATTGATAATTATTTTTAACGACCAGATCGCCTGGCCGTATTTCTGAAAAATCCCTGTGAATATTACATAATTTCAGCATGTCCGATATATAAAATATATGCCATTCATTCCATTCCTTTCCGCTTGCCATCCAGTAAGCATAACCGCAGAGACCTGCACAATCAAAGGTATCAGGCCCTGTTGTCTCCCATATGTAAGGTTTACCTATCTGTTTTATAGCAATCTGGACAGCTTTTTTCTGTATGTCAGATTCTCCTGTATTTTCTGACGGGGAATTCTGGTCTTCTGACGGAGTTTCTTCTTCAAAAGGTTTCAGAGCTTCCGGATTTATTGTTTTAGCAGGAACCGGTTTTTTCTCCGGTGTTTTCGCCGCCACCGGTTTTTTCTCCGGTGTTTTCGCCGGTGATGGGTCTGCAATTTCAGATGTGGCAGTTCCTTCAGGTTCTGTTAATGATAGTTCCGATGGAAAAGGCAGTGGCGTGGGATATGATGTCTGATATAATGTCGGCTCCGGAGTTGGTTCTAAAGTTTTATTCGGATTTAGAACAAAGAGTGCTATTACACATAAAAGAGCAAGGGTTGAAAAAATGCCAAATCCGATAAAAGCAAGGGTTTTAAATATTTTCCATGGTGAAATATTCTTTAACGGTTTTAGAGGAATATCTTCAAAATCTCCTTTACTGCATCCTTTATTTTCTTTCCAGCATTCTTTATGATGTGGTGTATTATCATTGGGACATACTGTTACTTCATCACCATCTGTAAAAAAATTACCGCAGTAAGAACATACAGAGCGAGCATTTCTGGCTTTTGCATCAAATATTATAGTTTTTGCTTTCATAAACAATAGCACCTCCTACTTCCCAAGTTCTTTACGCAATTTCTCCACGAATTGTTTGTCTGCTTTATATCCGAGTTTCTGAATTTTTTTTATATCTTCCCATGCTTTTTCATATTCCTTTTTATCTGACCATGTCAGTGCCCTGTTGTAATAGGTTTCAGACAATAATTACTCCATAGAGAATCCCTCTGTTTGTATAAGCTTTTATATGGGAGTTATTAAGTTTCAGTGTATAATTAAAGTTTCTCAGTGTTTTATCATACTCCTGTTTTTTTATAATATATATTGCCAGGGTTATAAAAGTTATAGATATAATCAGGAGTATTAAGGGTATATAATTTTTTTTTCATCTTGTCCTCTTGCAGCACCTTTACCGGGTGAGCATAGATAATGCTTTTTTATAGAACCGTGCCAGAAAACCTCGTTCCATGGAGGGTGGGGTCATTGACGTTTTCGTGATACATAACCCGGTAATAAACCATATGTACCCGGGTCAGTAGAAATTTTTACAGTATTTTTATTATATGATATAATAATACGAATGTATAGTGTATTTCATAACTTATTAGAATTTAAGTCGTCGTGACGCGTGACGCGTGACGGGTTTAATCCCTGCACATCACACATTATGCTTTACGCATTACGAGGTCATTATTTATGGATAGTTATGACACTAACTATAAATAGTTTTGAGAGCTTCGTGGTGTTTCTTACTGATGTGGGCATAAATAATACATATATGCCCTCGTGACGTGTCACGGGAGGAAGACGTTTTTATATGCTTATGCTCAGGTCAATAATCCCGGGAAGTAAATATAAGTGTTTTATAAAGAGGTGTTATTATGAAATATTTTTTATGTCTTTTTACTCTTTTTTTTGTTGTCTCTTTCGTTTGTTTTCCTTCTTCAGGTTCTCCTTATAAAGATCCGAGAGACAGATATACGGTAGATCTGCCTCAGTCCTGGACAATACTGGAAGATGGCAGAAGAGATATATTTAAAGGCACGAAAGGTAAAGAGGAAGCCTTTTTTACCGTCATGTCTTTCCCTCCTACGGAAGAGAAAATGACTATGGAAAAGTTTATGAATAAAGCCATAGCATTACTGCAACCCGATGAGGTGCTGGATAGTAAAGAAATTGAATTATATGGTTTGAACTGTGTGAGGATAGATATAAAAAAAGAAGATAGAACAGGGGCTTATCATATCAGTGATGAAGTAATAGATAAGGTGAAAAATAAATTATCCAAAGAAAAAGTGGATAAACTTGAAGATTTGAAGGATAAAAAATTTACTCAGGATGAATTTACAGAGACCCTGACAGGATTAAAATTCAGTGTTGACGATGTACTTATCGTCGGAAAATATGCTTTTAAAATCGAAAAAACAGGTGTTATTAAAAGAAAGACCTATTATTTTCTATTCAAAAAAGAGGAATTACTGACTCTTGTGATGGAAACGGAGGAGAAATATTATGACGATTTTCTGGATGATTTCTCTTTAATAAAGGACAGTTTTAATATTACAAAAACCTTCGGAGGATGTCTTTATATAGATCCGAAAGGTATTTATTCTCTGCAATTACCTTATAACTGGGGCACAGGTAATGAAAATAAAGATGAAACAGTTTATTTTACAGGTCTTTATGATAATGGCAAGGCTATAGCAACATGTGATATTGAAAAAATGGCAAAACCTCTGGCAACATCAGATATAAATCTTATACTCGACTACTGGGTCAAGGAGATAAAAAATAAGATAAAGAAAACTGAAACAGGTTTGACCGTAGCAGGGTTAGATGCAGGTTTTGTTCAATATGAATATATACAGTATGACGGCAGAGCCCATACGGTTAATAATTATATATTTACAAAGGACAGTTATCTCTTTGTCATTCGTTTTGAATGTGCTGAAGATTATTTGCAGAATTTCAAACCTGATTATGATTTTATACTGAATTCATTGCAGATAGATATTTAGTGAAAAGTGAAGGGTGAAGAGTGAAAGGTACATGGTAATACCAAATTGCTTTAATTAAACCGAGCAATTTGAATAATAGGTAAATACCGTCTACCTGCCTGAGGCTCCTCCGAAAAAAATCTAAACTGGAACGTTTATAACAGTTACAGCTTATATCATGCTACATTACATTATAATTCAATAAAATATACCTGTGCTGCCGTGATATTTTTTTCTCCGGAGCACCAGGCTACTATGTCTAAAGCTAAATAGTATAAGATACTGCTAACTGGTCACTGGTCACTGCCCATGAGTTTCTGGAAATAATTTTTCCATATTTCATTTTCAATGAGTCGTTTTTTTTCCGATGCCTTTTTGATATTTTCATCCAGGCTTTTCATAATAATGGATTCAAGGCACATAAGGCTTAATCGTTGAAAGGTAAAGAAGGCTTTGAATAAACGGAGGAGATCTTCCTTAGATATTGTTTCCCCTTTTTCTTCCAGTAATGAAGGAAAATCCTGATTAAGGCTTATACCTCTGTTACCAAGGATATATTTTATGTCAATATCAAGTTCTTTTGCTATCGTTTCCAGCTCTGATTTGGCTCTTTTTAAATCACCAAGACTGTCATCAAACATAATTTTTCTCCGAATATAATTAATGTACAGGAATTTCCATTTTTGACCAGGATTTATAGGATTACCAGGATGATAAATAGAATTACTTTACTTGAAATTTCTAATCCCGGTAATTCTTTAATCCCGAAAATTCCGGTTGAAAATAAAGCTTTAGATAAAAACTATTTAAAGGCAGCTTATCTAAATAATTTGAATTTATTTAATTATAACATATAATATATTACAGCGCAAAAAAGGCCGGGATTTTCTGGATTTCTGGGATTACCGGGACAAATCTGTGCCTGAGAAATAGTTGCTGACCATTATGTAAAGGAGAGAGCTATCATAAAAGATTACACGAGTGTTGTTTTATGTACCTATAACAGAGCCCATTTATTGAAAAATTCTCTTGTATGCTATGAAAAACAGACAATGAAACATTTCGAATTAATAATTCTGGATGATAATTCTCACGATAACACAGAAGAACTTGTTCTGAGTTACAGAGACAGACTGAATATAACATATATAAAACTTCATGATAAACCTCCCGATGAATGGCGTGATGCAGGTGCCATAATAAACAGAGGTATAAAACTCTGTAAAGGTAACTATATCTATATCACCCATCCTGAGGTTATGATTTCTTTCGACTGTCTTGAAAAAATGAATTGTTATATAAAAGATAATATATTTGTAAATTCCAGAACCTATTACCTTACGGAAAGGAAACAGGAAGAACTTGACAGAGTTGACTGGATACATGATTTTTATAATATCAGACAGATTAAAGGCTTTTATGACGATGAACCTGTATATAAAGAGCCTGATTTAATATTCCTTAACAGGGAATGTACCCCCTCCTTTACCGATACAGTTGAAGTCTGGCTCTCCTGGGTTTTTGGCGGAATGACAAGAAAAACCTGGAAATATATTGGAGGATTGAATGAATATAAAGAATGGGGAGCAGTCGATGTGGATTTTATTGACAGAAGACTTTCTCTTGGTATTGCAACTGTAACTCCTCCTGATGTATTTGTTCTCCATCAAAACCATGACAGACCTTTCGGAATATTTAAACCTACTGATAAGTCACTTGTAACAATAAGGGATGCAGTTAAAAAGAATTATAATAAAAAAGTGAATTTTCTTGAAGACATGTGATGGTCGTGACGCGTAACGCATGACAGGAGGCTTCACTATAGACTGTAAAATTATTTTTTTTACCTATAGGTTTATATCGTCTGATATAGAATAGAATATAGATACAGTTACATTTTTACGCGTCATGCGTCACACGTTACGTATTAAAGAAAGGGGTAAGTATCTCTCTATGAGCTTAAAAATCAGCGGTAGTCTTACATACTTTCCACTTATAAATATCATTGATTTCCTTATATCCAGTGGTTCAGGCGGTTTAATAACCATAGAAAAAGAAGGTAAAAAAGGTGAGGCTTATTTGTACAATGGTGAAATAGTCCATGCCACTTACAGAAATCTTTTTACGGGCAAAGAGGCTTTCTTTAAACTCTTTACTGTTTCCGAAGGGACTTTTTATGTTAAAGATGTTGATACCATCCCTGATCGAACATTGACCCAGGATACGAAAGAACTTATGAGTGAACTCTCCGAAAAGATAGTAACATGGGAAGAATTAAAGAAAGTAGTTACTTCAGAACATGTATCCTTTAAACTTATCCCTGCCTCTATAGAACTTAAAGATGATGAAATTGTGCTTTCAAGGGAACAGTGGATCATACTTACAAGACTGGATGGATTTAAAACTGTCGGTGAAATAGCCATGGAACTTGGTATGGAATTTATTGAAATATCCGAGATTATAGCTGATTTCTTTAAATCAGGTTATATTCAGCCTGTAGACATGTTTGAAACAAAGGAAATCGAACAGAGAGAAAAATCTGTGGACGGCTCCATTCTTTCAGGTGATTTAAAAAGTTTTCCTCTTCTGACAGTTCTGGAGTTTCTGTCTCATCTTCATATGACCGGGAGACTGAAGCTTTCAAGAGGTATATATCAGGGAGAGCTTTTTATCGATAAGGGAGAATTATTACATGGCGATAATAGCATATGGGATGGAGAACTGGCCCTTGTAGATCTCCTGTCATGGGTTAAAGGAAAGTTTACATTTTTGCCTGTACTGCCTGATTTTATACCGACTATAACGACACCTTTAGAAGAAATCATACTGACCTGCGGAGAAAATTTGAGTGAATGGAGAAAAATTCAGAGTATAATAACAGACCCTGATTTGATATTCAGCGCTAATTTAAAAGATCAGGAGAAAGATGATGATGAAAAACTTACCTTTTCCAGACGTCACTGGAAGGTTCTTTATAATATTGACGGCCTGTCCAGTATAAGACATTTAGCAGAAAAAATGAAAATTCACAATTCCGAAGCGGCCCATATTATCTATTCTTTATATAAAGACGGACTTGTGGAACCTGTTCATACACAGATAATAGACAGAGAGATTATTTCTGATATGGTAGATGATAAAAAGAAAAAAGACAGAAAAAAGAGCAGGAAATTTAAAGAAGAGGAAGAGAAAAATCAGAAAATAGAGCAGATAAAAGACATGAGTGATTTGAAAAGTCAGGTTGATGATCTTATATCTGTTATGGAGACAAAGGAACCGTCTTACGATAAAATGGGAAATATTCTGGACAGGTAATTTTATAGTTAGAGGCAGGAGAGAGCTTCATCTAAAAGTGATTGCTAATACCAAATTGCTTTACTTAAACTGAACAATTTGAATAATAAGTAAATACTGTCTGCCTGCCTGATGCTCCTCCGAAAAAAATCTAAACTGGAACGTTTATAACAGTTACAGCTTATATCATGCTACTTTACATTATAATTCAATAAAATATACCTGTGCTGCCGTGATATTTTTTTCTCCGG
>JAKPQU010000042.1 GCA_029555925.1 Bacillota bacterium | reverse complement strand
ACAACATATAACGCGGCTCTGCAACAATGTTGCAAAGCCTAAAGGTGTGGGGCCTCCGCCCCCACGCCCCACCACCGACATTGTCGGTGGCTTAGCTACGAGTTAAAAATCGATTATATTACAGAAGACATAAAAGAACTGATAAAAGAATCTCTCGAAGGTACAGAAAGAGTCTCAAAAATAGTCCAGGATTTAAAAAGTTTTTCAAGGATTGATGAAGGAGCCGATCTCAGGCATGCAGATATAAATGAATCTATTGAGCGTACATTGAATATAGTATGGAATGAAATTAAATATAAAGCAAAGGTAATAAAAGAATATGGAGATTTACCGAAAATATCATGTTATCCACAGCAGCTAACCCAGGTATTTATGAATTTACTTGTAAATGCGTCTCAGGCTATAGAAAAAGAGGGAGAAATTTTTATAAAAACATGGTATGACGGCGACTATATATGTATATCCATAGGCGATACGGGATGCGGCATAAAAGAAGAATATTTAAATAAGATTTTCGAGCCTTTTTTTACTACGAAAGAAGTAGGAATAGGAACAGGCCTTGGCCTGAGTATTATCTATGATATAATAAAAAAACATAAGGGAGATATAACGGTGGAAAGTACATTAGGTAAAGGGACTGTGTTTACTGTGAAGATACCGGTAGTCGTGAGTAGTGAGTCGTGAGTGGTGAGTCGTGAAAAGCAGGGGCGACCCACTGTGGTCGCCCGGTATCGGTAAAACACGCATCACGCATCACCCGGCAAGCGTTACGCGTTACGCGTTACGATTACCCCCGTCACGATAGGAGAAATAATTTATGAACGATCCAGTAAAAATTCTGTTTGTAGATGATGAAAGAAATGTCCTTAAAGCCATAGAAAGGCTCTTCATGGATGATGATTATGAAATACTCACTGCAAATTCAGGAGAAGAAGGACTTTCTGTCATTGAACGTGAATATCCTGTTCATGTGGTAATAAGTGATTATAAAATGCTGGGGATGAACGGAGTGGAATTCCTGGGGCAGGTCTTCCGTAAGTGGCCTGATACGGTAAGGATTGTATTTTCAGGTTATGCAGATACTGCGTCCATAGTTGAAGCTATAAATGAAGGGCAAATATATAAATTTATACCTAAACCATGGAATGACGATGATCTAAAGATTACTATATCCAATTCCATAGAATGGTATTCTCTTAACAAAAAAAATCTGAACCTTGCAAATGAACTCAAAGCAAAAAATGAAGAACTCAGAGAATTGAATGCAAATCTTGAAAGAATAGTTTCAGAGAGAACATCTGAACTTATGTTTCAGAACAGAGTTCTTTCAATAGCTCAGAATATACTGGATTCAATGCCTGCAGGAGTAGTAGGTATAGATATTGATGACATTATAGTGCAATGTAACAGGAAAGCAATGGATTTTTTCGGAGATACAGGAAGGATTATGATAGGTACAGACAGAAGGGACATATTTGAAAAAAATTTAAATAATTTTACAGACAGAGTTATTCAGAATAAATATCTATGTGAAATAATGTCAGTAAATGGCAGAGAGCTTAAAATCAGGGGTGTACTTATGCAGAGCAATGATGGGCAGGAAGGAATTATACTGGTTTTTGACGAAGTGTAACATATCAAAAAACATTATATACTTCCCTGGATACTGATTGTTAATGATGAATTACTGACCTGAGCATAAGTATTGATAGTGTATTTCATAACTTATTAGAATTTAAGTCGTCGTGACGCGTAACGCGTGACGGGTTTAATCTCTGCGCATCACGCATTACGCTTTACGCATTACGAGGTCATCATTTATGGATAGTTACGAAACTAACTATAACAGAGGTTTTCCACCCGTGACGGGTTATGATTATATTATTTATGCTCATCTCAGTATATTAATTTTCTTAACGAGGTGTGAAAAATGAATGGGACTTCGATGGTTCCAAAAATATTGATTGTAGATGATGAATTAAATATATTAAGAAGCCTGCGAAGATTGCTGGAAGATGAAGAATTAAATATTACCACTGCTTCTTCCGGTAAAGAAGCTCTGAGAGTGATGAATGACAAAAAAGACATTGCTGTTATTGTTTCAGACATGTGTATGCCGGGTATGACAGGAGTAGAATTACTTGAAGAGGCAAAAAAGATATTGCCTGATACTGTGAGGATAATGCTTACAGGTTATTCTGACATAAAAGTAGCCATAGCCGCAATAAACAGAGGCGGAGCTTACAGATATATATCCAAACCCTGGAATGATGAGGAATTTATCTGTGTTATAAAAGATGCAGTTAAAAAATATCATCTCACTAAAGAAAATCAGAGACTCTCAGAAATTGTAAGCAAGCAGAACGAAGCGCTGAAACAATGGAATATGAAACTTGCTAAAATAGTACAGGAACAGACAGTAGATATTGTAGCTAAAAGCCAGAGATTGAAAGAAAATTTTGATGATACAATCATAGCCTTTTCCAAGCTCCTTGAGCTGCGTAACACTTCCATCAGAAATCATTCCAAAAATGTCTGTGAAATGTCTGTAAAAATAGCGAAAAAAATGAATCTGCCGGAAGAGGAAATAAAAAATATAAATATAGCTTCTCTGCTTCATGATATAGGGAAAATAGGTCTCAACGATTCCATTCTTACAAAAGATTTCGATGATATGGCGGCGAAAGACATGAAAGAATATATGCTTCATCCCATAAGAGCCCAGGCAGTTATTGATCCCGTAGAAGACATGAGAGACGCCGGAATACTTATAAGGCATCACCATGAAAGATTTAACGGCCAGGGTTTTCCTGATAAATTGATGGGGAAAGATATACCTTTAGGGTCAAGGATTATTGCAGTGGCAGATTTTATGGATAGAACCATGGGAAAATTCAGAGGAGATAATGTAATAAGATTTGCTATGAATAAATTTAAAGAAGAACTTGTAAGGAAATTTGACCCCCAGTTATATCATCTTATTGAAGAAGCAGCAACAGAACTCTATCAGGAACAATTACCTTCCACGAATGTTCTTGAAGAGGAACTGCATATAGAAGATTTAAAAGCAGGTATGATTCTTTCAAGGGATATTGTAAGCGGAAGTGGCTTTCCTTTTTTATGGAAAGGTACGGAATTGAACGAAAAGTATATAAATGCCATAAAACGTTATTCTCTGCTGGACCCTTCAAAGGAAGGTATTTTTATAAGAAAAAAGAAACAGGAGAAACCTGATAAATGAAAATAATTTCTCTGGAAGACATAACAGAAGATATGGTCATAGCACAGGATATATACAGTTCTTCTTCCCACCGTCTTGTGGCAAAAGGAACTGCTGTAAGCGAGTCTCTAAAAAAAAGTCTTCTTCGTTATAATATAACCAGGATAGCCGTAGAAGAAGCAAGAAAAAAGAAAGAGTTTTCAAAGGAAGAAGTAGAAAAAGCAGAAGAAGCAACAAAAGAAAACATTCTCGGAAGATTCCGTGAATTTCCTTCTGACCGGATGAATCTCCTTCTGTTCAATGAAATTTTAAAAATAGAAGCGAAGGAGAAACTTGAGAGTGAATAAAATAAACACGCTTAAAATAAAGGATCTCCCGGTGTTACCCGATATACTGCTGAATCTTAATCGTGTCCTTCACAGCAAATCCGTTACTATAGATACAGTAAACACTATAATTGAAAAAGATCCTGCCCTTACGGCAAAAATTCTTAAGCTTGCCAATTCAAGCTACTACGGTCTTTCATACATGGTAGGCACACTGAAAAAAGCCATCACTGTCCTTGGCTTCAATACAATAAGAAATCTTGCTGTAACAGTTTCAGTATCAGGCATATTTACCGCAAACGCCGGCCGGTCCGTTGATGTTCATAAACTCTGGCATCATAGTATCGGCTGTGCCATTGCTTCGAAATCACTCCTTACGGGAAAGAATCCTCTTATTCAGGAAAAAGCTTTTATGGGCGGTATTCTTCATGATATTGGCAAGATAATTATTCTTCTTAATTTTCCTGAAGATATAAAAAAGATCATAGATAAGATAAAAGAGAATAAACTATTAACAGAAAGTGAAGCAGAAAGAGAATTACTCGGATTTGATCATGCTGACCTTGGCTGCTTTATTGCAGAGAAATGGCATTTCCCGAAAGAGCTCGCCTGCAGTATAAATCTTCATCATAATCCGGAACAATTTCCTTCCTTTACCGGTAAAGTGGAAAACAGAGAGGAAACAGAATTACTCGTATACACTGTATATGCAGGGAATCAGATAGCAAAAGCCATGGCTTTAGGCACAAGTTCCGATCCTCTTGTAAGTAATATTAATCCTCTTGCATGGCAGAAACTCGGCATAACGGAAAAAGATTTACCTTCCATTATTCTGAAGATAAAAGAAAATTTTAAAGATGTAATTGATTCGTGGAATATGTAAGCAGTGACCGGTTATCAGTGACCAGTTATCAGTTTATATGAGAATCGTAACGCGTAACGCGTGACGCGTTACGGGTGGTTCGTGATGCGTAATGCGTAATGCGTGTTTACCGGTACCGGCCGACCACAGTGGGGTGACCCTACTATTCACCCTTCACGACTCACGACTCACCACTCACGACTCACGATTCACAGGAAAAAGCAACTTTATTTCCGTTCCCTTTCCCCTGATGCTTTCTACTCTTATTGTGCCTTTATGATTTTTAACAATTCCATAAACTGCTGCGAGTCCGAGGCCTCTACCGGTAAATTTTGTAGTGAAAAAGGGATCGAAAATTTTACTGATAAATTCTTCCTCTATGCCGCAGCCTGTATCTTTTACAGCCAGATACGCATAGAGTCCTTCTTTTTCTCCTTTAATATGACATGCTGCCAGATAATCTCTGTTACATGACATAGAACCTGTTTTCACCGTAATAATGCCTTCTTTATCGCCGATAGCTTCAGAAGAATTGATAACAAGATTGATAAGACTCTGACTGATTAATCCCGTATCAATCATAACCGGCAGATGTCCTGACTGAAAATCGTATGTTAATAATATCTTTTTAGAAACAGATAATTTTAATAATTCAGATACTTCTTTAACTGCATCACCAAGATATTTTCTCTCAGGCACACACTGTCCGTTACCTGAATAATCGAGTATCTTTGAAGTTATAAGAGAAGCTCTTTCACAGAGATTTATAATTCGGCGATTGTTTTCTGCCAGAGTGGAATTTGCAGGGATTTCCATCAGAGACAGATCCGCACAGCCAATGATTCCCATAAGTATATTATTAAAATTATGTGCTATTCCTCCTGCCATAATAGCCAGACTTTCAAGTTTTTCTTTTTCTCTGACCATGAGTTCCATATATCTCAGTTTCAGATGAGTGGACACTCTGGCTATTACTTCTTCCTTTCTTGCAGGTTTTATAATATAATCCACTCCTCCTGCTTCAAACCCCTCAAGTATACTGGATATATCAGCAAGAGCACTCATAAAAATCACAGGAATATTTTTACTTTCCTCTCTTTCTTTTAATCTCTTACATACTTGAAAACCATCCATTTCCGGCATTACAATATCCAGAATAATAATATCAAATGTTTCATTTTCTATGAATTTCAATGCCCTCTGTCCGCTCTGGGCCACAAAAATTCTGGCATTACATTCATCCAGATAATCAAAAAGAACACTTAAATTTGCCGGCTGATCATCTACAATTAAAATCTTTGCATTTCTGATAATATCGTTATTCATTATTCATAACCCCATCAGTTCCATCTCCCGGATCTATATCTTTGCTGATATAAATTTCCAGAAGTTTATTTAACCTTTCAAGTTCAAATCCGTCAATTAATTTTTTCAATTTTTTATAAAACATCTCATATGACTTATCCAGAGATTTAATTCTTTCCAGTTCCTTTTTCATAGCTTTAAAATCGCCTTTTTCACTTATACAGAACAGATTCTTCAAAAGTTCCGGCGGCGGCTGAACATTATCATATAATTCTTCATTAAATTCTTTATCAATCTCTGTGCTTATCTCTTCTTCATAGTTTCCCCTGTGTTCCGTTAAGAGAGGCATATGTGATACAAGATCTATTTCAAACCAGAATTTACTTCCTTTACCGCAGATGCTCTCTACATGCAGTCTGCTTCCCATAAGTTCTGCCAGCTGGCGGCTGATAGAAAGACCGAGACCGCTGCCTTCCGTTTTTTTCAGATGTCCTGATAACTGATAAAAAGGAGAGAAAATTATATCCATCTTATCTGCCGGTATTCCAATCCCCGTATCTTCTACCTGAAATTTAATCTTTCTATCTATTTTTTTTACTTTCAAACCTATACCTCCCCGGTGAGTAAATTTAACGGCATTACCGAGAAGATTGAGTAAAATCTGACTCAACTTTTTCTCATCTCCAAGAACATAGTCAGGCAGCTCTCTGTCATATTCAAAACGGAACGAGAGATTTTTCTCCATAGTTTTTACTTTTATCATATGTTCAATCATGTAGAGCATCTTTTTCAGGTCAAAGGGATATTTCAAAATTTCCATTTTTCTGGCTTCTATCCTGGAAATATCCAGAATATCGTTAATCAGGGCGAGCAGATGAACACCGCTTTTTTCAATAATACCTATGCCTCTTTTTTGCTCTTCTGTCAGTTTTTCATCTGTCATAAGTAATCTGGCATAGCCCAGTATGGAATTCAGAGGTGTTCTTAATTCATGACTTATATTGGACAGAAGTTCACTTTTAGCTCTGTTTGACGCCTCTGCAACTTCCCTGGCCATAGTCTGTTCTATCAATTCCTTCTCTGCTTTTTTTCTCTCAGTAATATCTTCAACCATTTCTATTGCAGCTAATATAGAGCCGTCTTTATCCCTGACAGGAGAAGAAATAATTCTGTAAATTATAGTATTCTCACCTGCCGGTGTCTCCGTAAGTGACTCATATACTTGTCCGTCGCGAAGTGTTTTGCAGGTAGGACAGTAAGAACATACATGTTCCCGGGGAGGATTATTAAAATTTTTATAACAGACAGGTTTCGCGGAAACATCTATATGAGGGAACCATAATTTCATCTGGTTATTCAGTGCCAGAATCTCCATATCAGGACTTATGAGTGCCACACCTATACCTATATTATCAACAAGACTTCTGTATTTTTCTTCAGATGCCCGTAATGCTTCTTCTGCTTCTTTATAAACTGTAATATCACGAACCGTAGCCTGTAAAAGATTTTCACCATGTAATTCCAGTCTATTTAACAGGACTGTAGCAAAAAATTCTTTTCCGTCTAGCTTCTTATGTTTCCACTCAAAAAGATGAGAACCTTTTTCCATTGCTATTGCCATCATTTCCTGAGCCTTTATAGAAGACAGGCTTCCGTCAGGTTGATATTCGGGAGATAAACTGGCCGGAGATTGTTCTATAAATTCCTCTTCGTTTATACAAGAAAAAAGCTCTATAGTGGCATGGTTCCCGTTTATAAATCCTTCTTCCGGGTGTACAATCATTATTGCATCTCTGGAAGAATCATAAAGAGTTTTATACTTTCTCTCACTTTCTATAAGTGCTTCTTCTGCCTGATGCCTGGCAGTTATGTCTCTTACCACACATGTAAATCCGCCGTCTTCGCCGTTAATATCTTTATATATTGAAACAGTCGCATTATACCACCTTGATTTACCGGAAACCTTCATAAAATAATCAAAAGCTCTGGTCTTATGGTCAGACAGTATTTCTTTCATAGCTTCATCCAGTTTGATTGCAACCTCTAAAGGCAATACGTTCTTAAAGGATTTCCCGATAAACATGTCCTCCGGAACATATAAACTATCTTTATCTGAAATACCTGTATAATATGACAGAAATATGCCGTTCTTATCCAGTTGAAATATCATATCATCCATTGATTCTATGAGTGAATTTAATTTCTCTTCACTTTCGATTAATGACTTTTCAAATCTGTCTCTCTCCAGTCTGGCCTTCAGGACAGGAGCAATGAATTCCGCAATAGATTCAAGCAAAGCTGAGTCATAATTCTCATAACCTTCTTTCTTATTGGCAACAGCCAGAATACCTATTAATTTTTCCTGGTATAGTACAGGCACAACCAGTGCATTGTTCAATGGTATATGACCGGGCGGAACATGAAGAGGATCATTGGAATACAATGTTTTACGCTCTATAAGAGACCTGCCCCAGAGTCCTCCCCATTTTTCTCTCGGGAAAAGAATATTTTTATCGGCAGTCCGGCATTTATCCCATATATCCCTGGTCATTGAAGGACAGACAAAATCTCCCCTTTCATTGATAAAACCAAAAAGACCATATTCGCTGTTTAATACTTTTAAAATAATCTCCAGTACTTCCCCGTACATTTCATCTGAATCAGTGGTAAGAAATACCCGGGCAATTTGATTATTAATATTCAGCGAATTCTCTATAGCTTTTCTTTCTGTTATGTCTTTTACGAGGGCAATGGCGCCGTTATAATTTCCTCTTTCATCAGTAATACGTAATATTTCTTTATTATTTATTAATTTTTTCTCTATTTCATGAAATACCCGGAGATTTTCTACAGTTTTTTCCTTTTCTCCAAGAGCTCTTTTTAAGGCAAATCCAAGGCGTGACAGGCGATCTTTCAATATATAATCTGCAGCACCACCTTTTATAGCTTCAACAGCGACGTCTTCCCCTGAAACTCCGGATATAAATATAAAAGGTATATGGGGGCATTTATGTTTCACTGTATTCAATATTTCGGTGGAATCGAAACCGGGAAGACTGTAATCAGAAAGGATAATGTCAAAGGTATTTTTATCAATGGCAGAAATAAAAGTATCTTTTTTATAGACTGAGGTTATTTCAAACTTCATTTCTTCTTCCAGAAGAAATTTCCTGATCGTGTCGGATTCAGACAGAGATGCTGCAAGATAGAGGATATGTATGACAGGCATAAATTATCTCCTTATGTGCCATGGTTCAATTCCATAGCAATCACTTCAGATAACTCCCGAATACTGTATGGTTTTTGAATAAATCTGCAGCCATTATCTATAATATCTTTTACTTTTCCGGCAGGAGCATAGCCTGTTGAAAGGATAATCGGGATAGAACCGTTGAGTTTTCTCAGTGCTTTTATGCATTCTTCCGCTCCCATTTCAGGCATAATAAAATCCATAATAACCAGGTCGATATTATTGCCTGACTTTTCATAACAGGCAAGTGCTTCTCTTCCGTCTCTGGCAATTACAACTTCATACCCAAGACCTTTCAATGCACGGGAAGTAATATCCAGAACAACTCCTTCATCATCTACAAGCATGATCTTCCCTCTGCCACGGATTAAATTATCTTTTCGCTTTTTTTCCGTAGCTCTTCTGGAATTAAAAGGCAGATATATATGAAAGGATGTGCCTTTATTTACTTCACTGGAAACCCTTATAGTTCCGCCATGAGCTTTTATTATTCCGTACACCATGGCAAGGCCCATACCGGTACCTTTCCCCTGTTCTTTTGTAGTAAAAAACGGTTCAAAGATATGTTCCTGTATATCCTGCGCTATACCTGTTCCTGTATCAACGACAGAAAATCTTACATACTCACCGGGAGTAAGTCCGACATGGTTCATACAGTATGTTTCATCAAGACAAATTTTTTCAGTTTCCAGAATTAATTTTCCGCCGTCAGGCATAGCATCTCTGGCATTTACGACCAGATTAATTATGGCCTGCTGTAACTGGCCTGCATCTCCAAGAATTATTGCTTTATCAGTATCCAGCTTCGAAATAATAGTAATATTTTCTTCAATAGTTCTGCTCAAAAGGTTTATGACCTCACGGGCAATATCATTTAAATCGACTCTACTGTTTCGACGTTTTACCTTTCTGGAAAAACCGAGTAACTGTTTTGTCAGTTCTGCCGCTCTTTCACCTGCTTTTTCTATTGTTATTGCTGCTTCATATACAAGCTCATCGTCTCTGGCTTCCAGCTTGAGCATATTTGCATAGCCAAGAATACCTGTGAGAATATTGTTAAAATCGTGGGCTATACCTCCTGCAAGCTGACCTATGGCTTCCATTTTCTGTGCCTGAAGCAGTTGAGCCTCAAGTTTTTTTCTTTCCGTAATATCTCTTACGACAGAGAAGATACACTCTTCATCATTAAGATTCAAAATATTTGCCGACATAAGTCCTGTAATAGAAGAGCCATCTTTTTTCAGGAAATTTATTTCCATGCCCGTTACTTCTCCGGACGTTTTTAATATATTTATCAATTTCCTTCGTTCCGACGGTTTTGACCATATATTAAGTTCCAGTGAAGTCCTGTTAGTAACCTCCTCCTGTGTGTAGCCATGTAATTTTGTAAACCCCCGGTTTATTTCCAGGAATTTTCCATCGGAAAGCCTGGAGATAGTCATAGCATCAGGGCTTGTATTGAAAGCCTTAAAGAATTTTTCTTCACTCAAACGAAGTTTTCTCTCCCCTTCTTTTTGTTCTGTAATATCGGTATTTGTTCCGACCATTCTCACAGAATTGCCATCTTTATCCCGTTCCACAACCTTTCCCCTTCCCCTTATCCATTTCCATGCTCCTGATTTCGCTTTAATACGATATTCTATAGTAAGAAAATCTTCTTTCTTTTTAAAATGCACGGCCAGGTTATCGATGACTTCCTGACGATCATGAGGATGAAGCAGTTTTATCCAGCTTTCATAATCTGGAGGAAAATCCCCGGGTTCATAATCGAGCATAGTATAATAACGGGGACTGAAAAAAGCTTTTCCGGTAGCTATATTCCAGTCCCAGTATCCGTCATTGGTTGCTTCCAGGACAAGTTTCAGCCGTTCTTCACTTTTCCTCAGGGCTTCTTCTGTTTTTTTACTTTCCGTAATATCACGGGACAATCCCATAACAGCACGAACCTCCCCTTTTTCATTTTTCAGAGGTACCAGATTATTGCTCAACCATACATCGTGACCTCCAAGGTAATCTTTACTCTCAGTACGAACAGGCTGTCCTGTTTCGAAAACTTTATCTAAAAAACATTTCTGCCTCTCTGCCATGGCGGGAGGAAACAGATAAGACCTGGGTTGACCTTTTATCTTTTCAGGTGTCGTTCTGAGCTGCCTTGCCGCATAGGTATTTACAAATTCAACACAGTCTTCTTTATTAATGACAAAAATACAATCTTCTGCAGCTTCTGTAAGAGTTCTATATCTTTCTTCACTTTCTCTGAGGGCTTTTTCCATTTTCTTCTTTTCCGTAATATCTGTCAGCATTACTGCAAGCTGTCCCTTTTGAGGCATATAAGCAATTACATCTGCATACTTACCAGTAGTCCTGGAATGCCCCTCAAAATGGACAGGTTTTTCTGTGAGAATAACTTTTGTAAATTGCTCAAACCAGTATTTCTCAGCTCCGGGAAATATTTCTAAAAAAGTTTTACCTGTAACATCCGCTTTTTTAAAACCGGTAAATTTTTCAAAAGCAGGGTTTACATCGAGAATAAGACAATCATGGGGAGAGCCATCATGAAGATAAATAATTTCGCTGAGTACAAAGGAATTACTCATTTCATTAAATAATGATATGTAGGGAGAAAGATTTTTTTTATAGTTAGTTTCATAACTATCCATAAATAATGACCTCGTAATGCGTAATGCGTAATGCGTGATGCGCAGGGATTAAACCCGTCACGCGTCACGCGTTACGCGTCACGACGACTCAAATTCTAATAAGTTATGAAATACACTATAATTGTCATATTATTTTTTTCTGTCATATAGATCGTGACGCGTGACGCGTGGTAAGATAATTCAACTTATTACTTACTATTTATTCACTGTTTAATTTTAGCTCATTTTTCAAAAAAATCAAGTCATAAATCTCTAAAATAGTAACTAAAATTACTTACAAAAATATTAAAATATTTTATAATAAACTTGGATTGTTTTTTGTAAATTTTTTTAGGGAGGTGAATAGAGGTGTTTTATCACAAAACAGTAATTACAGTTTTAATATTAATTATCTGTTTAACCTTCAGTGCCAGAGCGGAAATGTGTGCCGGCCCTGTCGATCTGAGCAAGGGTAGTATTATACCATCAAATTCTATTTCCATATCACTTGATGGCAGAAAAATCCACCCTGAATTACTAAAACAGGATGGAGTAATTTACATTAAAGCAGATGAACTTCTGGGGGCTCTTGGATTTAAATATAATTATGACAGGGACAATAAAATCATAAAAATAAGTGGCGTATCTCTGCCGGCCTGGAGAGCGGGCTATATAAAGGAAAACGGGAATATGCAGATATGTTTGCCTCTACTTGAAACGCTGTCATTACTGGAAAAAAGATATCTCTACAGTGATCTTAACGGTAAAGAAGTCGTTTCAATAAGAACAAATGATTATTCGGATTATTCCCCCGTAATTTACTATGTACAGCCAAAATCCGACAATTCAAACCCGCAGGCTACCATATCTTCCGATGATTCTAAAAATAATATTAATATCAATATCAACAACACTCCAAGCAACCAGCAGACCTTCAACCAGAATCAGCAATATTCATCAGGCGGAGGTTATTACGGAGGAGGTTATTACGGAGGAGGCTATCCGGATGTTCCCGGTTATACAAGCCCTATTACATCTGTTCCTGATCTTTTAGCGAACTGTCAGTTTAACAATGAAGTAAGAGGTTATGGTTTAAGAACAAGACTCGGCTTTTTCTCTGTTTACGGTGTAGAGCCACAGCCTTTTGGGACAGGGTTCCCTTATGCACTTGGAGGACCTGTTTATAATAACTGGTGTCCATCTCCTTATTATCCTCCAATCTATTCAAATCCATGTTCTCCTATGCCATGTAATCAAAATCCATGTCAACCTGTAAGAACATGGTAAGAATCGTGACGCGTGACGCGTGACGCGTTACGCGTTACGGTTTTTCCATAATCTTCAGTGAAAATTTTTCTCTTAAAACATTTACTTATTTAAATTCTGCGTGATATAAATAATAGATAACTTCAGCTCTGTATTTTTCAGAAATTTAATGTTAAGGAGGTAGGGAAATGGGCATAGGAATAGGAAACAGTATTAATAACAGCATGATGGTAAATAACTATTTCGGAGGAGGATTTGCTTCCGGCATGGGGGGAATGATGGGCGGTATGAACCCTCTCCAGATGCTTATGCAGGGACTTGGTGGTTTAACAGGAGGCCCCTGCCAGAGTATGGATATGATGGGTATGGGCGGTATGCCCGGTATGATGGGTAGCTTGGGCGATATGATGGGCATGGGCGGATTCAGCCCTATGGCAGGAAACTGTGTCGGTAATTTCCTTGGTATGCAGCAGAATCCAATGATGCAGATGATGCAGATGATGATGCAGATGATGCAGATGATGATGATGATGATGAGCGGAGGAGCAAATCCGTTTATGGGCGGCATGATGCCCGGTATGATGGGCGGTATGCCCGGCATGATGGGCGGTATGCCCGGTATGATGGGTGGTATGCCCGGTATGATGGGTGGTATGCCCGGTATGATGGGCGGTATGCCCGGTGGTGGTGCAGGAGCCTATGCAGGTATAGGTCCTGACGGACAGCCCTATGCAGGAGCCTATGCAGGGGGAGCGAACGGTGCACAGGGAGGACAACAGATACAGTCAGGAGACGGAAATCAGGGGACAGTAATACGCAAAGGGAAACCAATAGGAGCAAATATAGCGGCAGCTTTTGACGCAATGGACGCTGCTGCAAAGAGAGATGGTATAAATCTTACAATCACATCCGGTTTCAGAAGTCATGCCCAGCAGCAGGCTCTATGGAATAAAAATCCAAATCCGAAAATGGTGGCAAGACCGGGAACAAGTCAGCACGAAAAAGGGAATGCTCTCGATCTTGGCCCGCCCAGTGCCTATGGATGGCTCAAACAGAATGCACCGAAGTTCGGTTTCAAAAATTATCCACCTGAACCATGGCATTATTCTACAACAGGACATTAAATGCGTAATGCGTGATGCGTGATGGGTAATGTAAAAACAGATAGACATATTTTTATATAGAAAATAGAGGGGCGATGAACTCGCCTCTCTATTTATTTATAGCGATTCGTGAGTTGTGAGTCGTGAATGGTTAATAGTAAAACCCACCTGTGACGCGCCATGGGTGCGGCGTTATAAGAATCGTAACGCGTAACGCGTGACGCGTCACGGGTGATCCTTGATGCCTAAACTATAAACCATGCTCCCCCTTCACTTTTCACTTCTCACTTTTCACGCCTCACGACTCACGACTCACCGATTACTCTTCCTCAATATAGCTTTCCCCAGGAATTGAGCCGTATCGCACAATTCTCTTTCAATTCTGAGCAATCTGTTATATTTTGCCACTCTGTCTGTTCTGCAGGCAGAACCTGTTTTTATCTGTCCTGTATTACAGGCAACTACAAGATCTGCTATGGTTGTATCTTCCGTTTCACCTGAACGGTGTGATACTACTGCGCTGTAACCTGCTCTCCTGGCAAGTTCAATTGTTTCCAGGGTTTCAGTAAGAGTTCCTATTTGATTGAGCTTTATGAGGATTGAATTTGCAATATGTTTCTCTATGCCCACAGCAAGTATTTCTTTATTTGTTACGAAGATATCGTCTCCTACAAGCTGTATTTTATGTCCCAGTCTTTCAGTCATCAGTTTCCATCCATACCAGTCATTTTCAGCAAAACCATCTTCAATTAATACTACGGGATATTTATTTACGAGATTTTCATAAAAATCTACCATTTCTTCAGGAGTTCTTGCTGATTTGTCCGATTTAGCAAAAACATACTTACCGTCTTCAAAGAATTCACTTGCTGCAGGATCAAGGGCTATGAATATATCTTCTCCCGGCTTATAACCTGCAGCGGAGATAGCTTCCACTATTACGTCCAGAGGTTCTTCATTGGATTTCAGGTCAGGTGCGAAACCTCCTTCGTCTCCTACTCCGGTATTGTAACCTCTTTTAGTCAAAACCTTCTTTAAAGCATGGAATGTTTCCGCTCCCATCCTGAGAGCTTCGGCAAAGTTCTTTGCTCCGAGAGGAAATACCATAAACTCCTGAAGGTCTACATTATTATCGGCATGTTTTCCGCCGTTTAAAATGTTCATCATAGGTACAGGAAGGGTTCTTGCCCCTGGCCCGCCCAGATATCGGTATAGAGGAAGGTCTCTTTCTATTGCCGTAGCTCTTGCCACTGCCAGAGATACCCCCAGTATGGCATTTGCACCGAGTTTTTCTTTATTTTTGGTACCGTCAAGTTCTATCATTTTATAGTCTATGGCTGCCTGTTCAACCGAGTCCATCCCTATCAATTCAGGGCCAATTATTTCATTTACATTTTCTACAGCTTTAAGAACACCTTTTCCGCCATATCTTTTTTTATCTCCGTCTCTCAATTCTACAGCTTCTCTCTCCCCTGTGGAAGCTCCAGATGGAACCATAGCATTCGCTGTTATGCCGCTTTCAAGGGTAACCTCCACCTCTATCGTAGGATTTCCGCGGGAATCAAGAATTTCCAGACCATCAATTCTTATAATTGTGCTCATAAAAAAACCTCCTCTTTAAAATCGTGACGTGTGACGCGTAACGCGTGACGGGTAGGTTGTGATGCGTCACTTGTAAATTTTCCCCTTCACTCTTCACTTTTCACTCCATAAAATTACCTTTAATCATCATAATTCTTAAAGAGAAAAAATATTCCTTTCTTTTTCTGGAAATATTTAAAGGATTTATACCGGGTTTGGAAGAATTGTATAGACAAAACTTGCCTTTTCCTCGCGTCACGCGTCACGCGTCACGCGTCACTAAATATTTATCAATGACTTGATTTTTATGGTATAATAAATTCATCAGTCTATTGAGGAGGTATCACCATGGCTGTAGAAGAAAAAGCGAAACAGGACAGTGTATTCAGTGCCTTTGATATTAATAAAGTAAGAGAAGGAAGAGCAGAAGATAAATCCTCTCTGAATAATATTATTGACAAAGGTATGCAGGAATATGATATGAGCAATTATATTAACAGTGTAGCCCAGCAGGTCAGAGGATATCAGGAGCTCTGCGAAGATGTAAACAAAAGTCTTAAAAAGACACAGAAAGTCCTTGAAGCATCAAAAAACGGGTTAACCTATGAAACCTATTCCTGGAAACAGAGATTACTTCATAAACTCGGTCCATGGGGAAGAAAAAAAGCCCTTGAAATGGGCGTAAGCAAAACAGGTCTTGCTTTCCAGGAACAGAGAAAAACCCTTGAAGAAATGGCTATAGCACTGGATAAAAGAAAACTGGAAGGAGAACAGCTTGATAACCGTCTTGACAGTGATCTAAAAAAACTTCAGGATATATACAATGAAGGCAGTAAAAAACAGCTTGAAGGTAATAAAGATGCAAACCAGTGGAGACCTCTTGCAATGGAGGCAAAAGATAAATTACAGAGACTAGAAGAACAGTTAGCGGCAGAAACAGATCAGGATAAAAAAGCACTTCTCATACAACAGGTGTCAGAACTTCAAAATGACTATAAAAAATATAAAGATAACCTGGAAATTGCATGTGACAAATTTACAGAAGGGGTTCTCATGTTCGAATGCGGTCATGACCAGTATAAAACCCTTCAGGTATGGGGAGAAATCATAAAAGAACAGATGAAAAACTATAAAGGTCTCTCCATTCAGATAAATACAATGAAAAGAACCATGCAGATGACCTATGACAGAATGATCTGGGCCATACAGGGAGTAGACCTTCAGAATGCAGCAGTCGAATTCATAGACAATGTGAAAAAGACAAGCAGCGAAGCTCTTGCTTCCGTAGCTATGGAAACGAAGAAGATAAGTGAGAAGGTATTCGAACAGTTAAAGAAACCCATTACAGATGAGAAAAAGAGAGAGATTGCTTTACAGGCCATAGATGCAAGCAGAGAATTCAGAGAAAAAGCCATTCAGGAACTTTATGAAAAGCAGGAAGAACGGGGTGGAGTAACAACTATTTAGGAATCGTGACACGTGACGCGTCACGCGTTACGCATCACGATTTATTTAATTATGGAAGAACTGGAATTAACAGGAACCGATAAAGACAATTATTTAAATTTAATCATAACATGCCTTCGCTATCTTATCGAAGAATTCAAAAAAAAGGACTATCAGGAAATGGTCCAGTTTAATCAGTTACTTATAAACTTTTTTGAATTACTGAGATATAAAGCGGAGCCAAAGCAGGGAGATTTCCTGGGTATCTTTGAAACTATAAAGGTAGACCCGGAAGACTGCGGATTTCCCACATTCGAATCCCGGTACCTCCTCTGGAGACTCAAGGAAAAAGACGGAGGCGTGGAGAGACTCCATAAAGAAGTGGCTCTCCTGGATGAAGAAATATCCAGAAAATACATGGATATATTCTTTGATGAAACCACTTTTGAATCACTGCCTCAAATCCCCGTTATAAACAAACTGATAGCCATAAGAGAACATAATGAAAAGAAGTTCATTTTTAACGGAGAAGAACCGGTATGGTTCAGAAGGCTCGACTTCCTGAACAGATACAGAACCATGGAAATCCCTATGGATAATGATATAAAAATTACATATATGAAATCCGAAGGGAAAGACAGATATTTCCAGGCAGTTCTGAAAGGCTTTGACGATGCGAAAAAACTCTGGGCTCTCTATGAAATAGTTTTTACTGTTTCACCTGCAAGATGGAAAAGTGAGCCTATAGACCGTAATAATAAGACAAAACCGGAATTTCTTGAAAAGATGAAAAGTTTCTTCTCAAGGGATCCTGCAAATGTTTATATTATGCTCTCAACGATGGACTGTATTCAGCCGAAACTGGTTAAAAGGTGTGAAATAGGGCCCTTCTATTATTCTAAAACCAGTAATAAACGATTTGTGAAAGAACTCTTTGAAGATAAGAAATTCCCCTATCTCATGTGTTACAGGATTGAATATATAAGCGACCAGGATTCTATTGCCCAGAATCTTCGCCAGTCAAGCGATGCCAAAGGTCAGGCAGTGGGACTCTTTGCCAATTACCTTATACCTATTGTGGATAAACTCGCCATAGGTTCAGAAGATATAAAATCATCGCCGTCAACTCTTGTGAAAACTCAAAATTATTTCATATGCCCCCAGGAACTGCGTAATGATCTTATGACAAAAGTGAAATTTTATGATAATTTTAAGGTTCATGCCATTTAAATCGTGATGCGTGATGAGTAGAACACCGGATTGCAATTAAAACATGGAAATAAGTATAGTCATACCTACATATAACAGAAAAGATGTACTCAGAGAATGTTTACAGCTTATAAATAATCAGTCAGCTTCAAGAGATGATTTTGAAGTACTCCTCATAGATGACGGGTCTACCGACGGTACAGAAGAACTTGTCGGAACTGTAGAGAAAAATTATAACTTCACTTATATACGTCAGGACAATCAGGGACAGGCTGTGGCAAGAAATAACGGAGTAAACCGGGCAAAAGGCAGAATAATATTATTTTTTGATGATGATGTTCTCCCCCATCCGGAACTGATAAAAGAGCATCTTATATTACAAAAAAATCAAGACGATCTTATAGTAAGAGGCCCTGTAATAAATATTCCGGAAATGAAAATACCACAGGACAGGCCGGTAGGTTTCTGGGATATGAATAAAAATTTTTTCTGTACAAGTAATGTATCTGTGGCGAAAGAACATATTATAAAAGCCGGAAGTTTCGATCCGTCTTTTCTATGGTGGGAAGATTGCGAACTGGGATTTCGCCTCAGGATGATGGGACTAAAATGGACATTTTCATTTAAAGCAATCGTGTTCCATTATAAACCATTTCAACCTGATGAACTGGCATATATAAAAAAATGGGCTATAAAAAAAGCAGTCTATGCGGTAAAACTCTACAGAAAACACCATCACTGGAGAATAAAACTGGGTACAGGCATACATTTTTTAAGTTTTTTAAATTTAAAAATCTTCAACCCTCCCTTTCTTATAAAGTTTTATGAACAGATATTCAACAGTTCGGAAAGCAAATTTTATTATCGCTCATTCCTTACTTCTCAAATAGGAAATTATTATTATCTCAATACCATAAAAGAAGAACTTAAAAAAACCGGGTAAAAAATTTTTCCAAGAATCCCTTTTTCCTGTTTCCGTAGAAATATCCTTCTTCTGCAGCATCAAGAAAAACCTGTCTGTAAGAATTTTTGAAGGATTCTCTATCATATAATTCATTATATATTTCTTTTGAACGTAACGAATAATTTGTTCTCAATTCATCATTACTCATAAGATATTTTATGGCTTCTGCCACATCACCACCGCCGGGTCTGACAAACATGCCATTTTCTCCGTCAAAAACAATTTCATCTATATATCCGTTCCGGCAGGTAATAACAGGCTTACCGAAATAAATGGCTTCCACGATACAGTTCGGTATACCTTCTTCCCTGTGTGTGGTGGGCATACAGACAATATCGGAACAGGCCGTAACACCCATAATATAAGATCTTTCCATATCGGCGCCGTCAAAAACTTTGAAATTTTTTAATGTCTTATTATAAAAGAGAATTTTATTCCATGCAGAAGTTCTGGCTTTCTCTATTCTTGAAAAACCAGTAAATATAACTTTTTCATCTGACATAATGCGCATCGCTTCTGCTATAACAGACCATCCCTTCCCGTGAACTGCTCTTGCATTAAGACTTACAATATAAAAATCTTCCGGCACATCAAAGAGGGTTCTTATATCTTTCTCAGAAGCAATTTCTCCGTCATAGAAAACAGTATTTCTTATGACCTTTATTCTTTCTTCAGGGTAATTACGGTATTTCAGTATCTGCTTTTTGGCTCCTTCGGATTCGACAGTCATATAATTATGAAGAGGATTTGCCTGAGGCCTCGGCATAACTTTTGCTCCCACGCAGAATTCCACGAGAGGTATATTCAGTTTGGCACATGGTGCCGTAGCAAAATGAAAAAATCCGGTAAAAACCACATGAGGCTTTATTCTCTTCAGTTCATCAAGTAATTTTTGTTGGTTATCCGGACGGACATTTACAATTTCTTCAGTATAATTTAAAAATTCCTGATATTCCGAATTTCTGTGTTCAACAGATGTGAGAATATAAAATTTAATCTCTTTATAAAGGCTTCTTATAACATATTTAATAAGAGTTTCGCAGCCGCCTTTATTAAAGAGAGCTGGGAAAATAATACATACTTTATAGTTAGTTTCATAACTATCCATAAATAATGACCTCGTAATGCGTAAAGCGTAATGCGTGATGCGCAGGGATTAAACCCGTCACGCGTCACGCGTCACGACGACTTAAATTCTAATAAGTTATGAAATACACTATAATCATATAAATCGTGACGCGTTACGCGAGATAAGAGATTTTTACTACAGACAGATATTTATATCCAAAAATCTAAAATCCTTTTTTATTATTCATTCTGACCGGGGGTAAGGCCTGGGGGAAAATCCACTGAATTTTACCTACTTTTCACTATTCACTGATCAGTTGACCTTCAGGAGAAAATACTTTATAATTTCAGAGTAAAATTCGAAAAAATTTTCTTACTGAACTGAGCATGGCCATTCAGCAGGGTCGTGCCTCCCGTGACGCGTCACGATCAAATTATTTCTCGCTTCAGTAAAAAGCCGGAGGAAAACTATATGAAAGTATCAAGCCCCCTTGCAATACATGATGAAATAATGAAAGAAAAAATATCCCATGTAAGAGAAATTCTGGATAATGAAACCATTAAAGTACTTGTAGGAGTAGATAAAGTACAGAAAGGTACCTCTGTCGTAGACCGTGGCCGTTATACGGACAAAACCTTTGTAGAAGCTCTCAATTCTCTGTTTCCTCATTTGAAATACAGGAGTTTCAGGGAAGAAGTTTTTTCTCTCGAAAGTCTTGAAAATTGCTGGGGAGCCTATCTTGCCCTTTATGAAAGCCTTGAGAAGAGATTTCTTACGGAAAAACGGCTTGATGAAGGCAAGAGTGACCTTGAACTTTCTGAAAGAGAAAAAGAATTTATTCAGTTTTATTCACTTTACTGCGGTTCTCTTATAGGCATGGACATACTCAAAGAAGAAACCGGAACAGAAAGTGTTTCCACCGAAGAATTAAAACCCTTTAAAATCCAGGGGAAAGATGCATTTCTGCGAAACTCCATAAGTGATTACATAGATTTTATAAAAAGTAAACAGGGGAAATACGCCACTGACAGCAGAGAGAAACTAATTCAAAATACTGCCACATTTTTCAAGAATTATGCAAATGCCATTCTGTCATGCAGAGGAGACTATGAGGATATAATAAATTACTTCAATGTAAACGGTATAGAACTTAAAATAGGAGAAACAAAGATACAGGGTTTTTCTCTGAGCCGTTTTGAAGAAAGTAAATTCCATGTAGAAGTACCGTTTGACAAAATAGTCGGCAACTCGGAAATGAAACGAATAGGCTTTGAAGCAATCTATAACGTCATGAGCATGGGCCCGGGAGAAACGACCAATCCACTTATGCCTTTCATGCAGTATTTTATCATCATAGGAAGCTCCGGCTGCGGTAAAACAGTTACAATTATGGCCATGTTCAATGAAGCCATGAAAATAGCAAAAGAGCATGATCTCCCTGCAGAAGTAGTCATTATAATGGGAAGTAAATTCAAATCGGAATATCAGAATAAAAGTGCCAATGAATTCAGAAGGATTTTTACGGACAGGGTATGGAAACCTGATAAAAGACGATTTGTCTATATGCCTGATTTTGACACTATGATGCCTTCCAGGAAGGCAAAAGATGCCAGACAGGAAGACAATCAGCTCGTAGGAGAAGCCCTTAATATTATAGACGGCCCTGAGACGCCGAGAACCGGACATTTCGTGCTCTTTGCCGACGTTAATCTCGTAGGAGACGATGAAACATCTTCTATAGACATTTTAGACCCTGCTATTTACACGAGATTTTTCAAAATAAGTGCAAAAGGTGCGGAAACAATGGAAGACTATAAAAATCTCTTTCTCAATGTGTGTCTCCATGATGCACTGAAGGAAGGTTATATACTTACAGAGAATATAAAAGAAGACAATCCATTCTGGACTTCCTATGGTTCGGAAGATTTAAATAAATATATTTCCGGTAAACTCAAACATTACGGAGGAGAGATAAAATCTGAAGATTTGATGAATGAGATTGCCAGATTATGTGTTGACAATAAAGTGGCAGGAAGAGATGTGGCAAACCTTTCAAAAGAAGTGGCAAATTACGGCAAATGGTTTGATAAAACTAAAATTCCGGGATATTTCAGGATGAGCAATGAAGAAAAACTTAAAATCATGCCACAGCACTACAGGAAAGTTCATATTGTTTATATTATGAAAGAACTTCTGTCTCTTCTGAAACTTCAGGAAGGAGAAAAACAGAAGGACTGGTATGAAAGAAAAAAGAGGCTTAAAGATTCATATCTGCTGGAAAAAGAAGTGGTGAGTGAACTTGAAAAGTCCTGGGAAAAAGAATATGAATCAAAAGACGGCTCTGTCCTGGTTTACGGTGATAAGAAAGAGTAATCCGGGGTAACTACATCATAGTCACAGTTTATATCGTGACGCGTAACGCGTAACGCGTGACGCGGGGATAATAGCCGTTTTAATAATTTGACAGGGTTATTTTTTTACAGTCTCTTAATCAGTTGAGAATTGAAAATTTGAATGGAAGTATAATATGGCTGATAAAATAGATTTTAAAGTATTAAAAGATGAAGATTTTGAACTTATAAAAGGTCAGAAGATAGATAATTATCTTCAATTTCTATCTCACATAGGCACCAACGCCACAAGGGAAGATATTGAAGGTCTGAGGATGGATGCCACAGGATACAGCCCCGATCTGGCAAAAAAATTCGGAGACGATTATCTCAAAGGTCATGTAGTAATTACAACGGTAAATCAGAGAGATGACGTTATATTAAGAGATGATTATTCCTGTCTTCGCCATCTTATAAATTTTATATATGCAGATCAGGAATTTTTTAACTTAATCAATGATATTACGTTAAAAGAAGTACTTATGGGAAAAATTTCCTGTTATTATGACAGGTTAAACAGAAAACTCTTTATAGAACTTGATCTGGAAACACCGGGAAAAAGTGTTAAGAGAATAAAAGAAATAAAACAGGAAATAGGAACTATTAAAACCGATCCTTACAGAATGCTGAGTAAAACAAGGACAGAGAAGCTCAAAAAGCTCGTAGCAGAACCTTATGACATTTCACAGAAATATCCCACACTGGATCTTATAAGGATACCTGAAAGAAATATTCTTCCTGTAAGGAAACCTGTAGAATGTATGAGAGAATCCATACCGGAAGGAGACGTTTACTATCTTGTAAGCCAGAGGAGTATAGTCATATATTTTACTACAATAAAGCCTTCAATTTATCTCGGAGATGATGCAGACATATTCCTGAATGGAACCAATAAAAACCAGGTTTTAAATGTATTGTTTCGCCATGGGTATATAGGATTTAAAGAAGATCTGACCAATACAAAACTTGAGCAGATTGCCCGTGAAGCAATCATTAGCACTATAACAACAAGCTCTTTTTTCTCCGGCCTTGAAGCGGAAACGGAAATACCCCAGAGCCAGGTAAAAGCAAAGGCGGAAGAATATAAAGTAATAAGAAATAAAATCACCAAAGATTTAAATCAAAATAATATCCTCTTCCGGGATCTTGATTATTCGGTAAAAAAAGATCTTATAGAAGCGAAGAAAAATCGTATGGATATACAGGAAATATTATCCAAATTAGAGCCGGAAAACCTGATAAAAATGTATCTTTACGACACAAGAAGGTTTAAGAAACATTTTTCTTCTGCAAAGGATGAAGAAAAAAATTCCATACTGTCAAAAATCATTTCGTGGATAAAAAAGACAAATCAATCTAACCAGATAGTAAATACATGGCTCGCAGAGAATTATTTTAAAATCTGTAAAGAAACAGGTATAAGGTTTGTAGTTTAATAGCATGTCAGCATATCAGTCGAATTGCTAAATTGCTAAATTGCTGAAGTGCTGAAGTGCTGAATTGCCGAATTGCTAAAATTATGATAAACACACAGTATATTAAAGATGAAAAAACTCTTAAAGAATTATGTTCCAGTCTTTCATCCTGTAGCTATATAGCTATTGATACGGAATTCGTAAGGGAACGTTATTACTATTCACGTCTCGGTATTATTCAGGTTGCTTCGGAACATTTATGCGCTATTATTGACACCCTGGAGATAAAAAATTTAACTTCTTTTTCAGAATTACTCATAAATCCTTCCATAACAAAAATACTTCATTCATGTAAGGAAGATGTATCTATATTCTACCATCTATTCGGAAAAGTCCCGAAACCAATTTTTGACACACAGGTTGCAGCGTCTTTTACAGGATATGAAGAACAGATAGGTTACGCAAAACTTGTTCAGGATATATCAGGTGTTACGTTAAATAAAAGTGAGACCTATACAAACTGGCTTCAGAGGCCTCTCACAAAGGAACAGATAGAATATGGTCTTGATGATGTCCGATATCTTCCTGTCGTATATAAGCATCTCACTGAAAAATTAAAAAATCTGGGACGTTACAACTGGGTAGAAGAAGAATTCCAGAAACTGGAACAGGAAGAAAACTACAGACCGAAAAATCTGGAAGATCAGGTTAAAATACCAGGTAATATAAAAGGCAAAGCCCGTAATATATACAGTGAGCTTTATATGTGGCGCGAAGAAAAAGCAAGAGAACTGGACAGGATAAGAAAAGATGTCATTAAAGATGAAGCAATTGTCAACCTTGCAATAATCGGGCCTTATTCTATGGAGGAATTACGGTCTGTACCGGGCATATTCCCGGGTCTCATAAAAAGATATGGCCATGAAATTTTAAAAACTATAGAGAAAGGTAGAAGATATAAGAAAATTCTGAAAAGAAAGAGAACCTGTAAAATACCTGATGGTCTTACCACTTTGCTTACTGCTTTCATAAAGAAAAAAGCTGCTGAAAAAAATATGCCTCATGGAATTATTGCAAGACAGGATGATATAGAGAAATTTATTTACAATCATCTTTTTGAGATAGATTATGAAACACCTCTTCTCAAGGGATGGCGTAATAAACTGGTAGGTAAAGAATTGAAACAGATAATAGACGGAACTGTTACAGTAGGTTTTTCCCCGAAAAGAAAAAAGATTATTTTACTGAAAAATAAAGAGCGTGAAGAGTGAAGAGTAAGCTATTAAATGGTCACTAATCACTGATTACTCTTCACTACAATTATGATATAATTCACTAAAAAATCTGGAAAGGATAAATTTCCACATGCAATCCATAATAAAATCAGTACTTTATGACAGTGCTGAAATAAAGAAAAAAGTGGCAGACAACCTTTCAGGAAAAATTGAAGAGATTGCCATCGTTATAATAAAATCTATCAGGCAGGGAGGAAAGGTTGTTCTCTTCGGTAACGGAGGAAGTGCTGCAGACGCACAGCATATTCAGGGAGAACTGACCCATCAACTGGATATAAAAAACAGAAAAGCCATACCAAGCATTGCCCTTAATACAAACACATCGGTTCTTACAGCCATAGGAAATGACTGGGGGTACGACAGGGTTTTCGAACGTCAAATAGAGGCTTTTGTTCACCGTAATGATGTAGTTATCGCTTTTTCTACAAGCGGAAATTCAATAAACATAATAAAAGGTATCATACAGGCAAAAAAAGAGGGGGCAGTTACAGTGGCTTTTACAGGGAGAGACGGGGGAAAAATCAAAGACATAGCAGATATTTCATTTATTGTCCCTTCCGATAGCACACAGAGAATACAGGAAGTGCATATTACGGTGGGACATATAATATGTAAGCTGGTGGAAGATGAACTATATTCAGTGAGCAGTGAGCAGTGAGCAGGGGCGTTTAATTAAACGCCCTGTAATGGGATACGTATCACGTATTACGCATCACGCATTACGCGTCACGATTTAAAAAAGGAAGAATAATACATGGAAACAGAACAAATACTTGATAATTTTAAAAATAAAAATATTCTTGTCATAGGAGATATAATGTTAGACAAATATATATACGGAGAAGTAGACAGAATATCTCCCGAAGCACCTGTTCAGGTAGTAAATGTAAAGAAAGAAAAATATATACTTGGAGGTGCGGCGAATGTGGCAAACAATACTGCATCCCTGGGAACAAGAACCAACATATGCGGAGTAACAGGTGAAGATGAAGCAGGTAATATTCTTCTGTCATGTCTTCACGAAAAACATATAAATGGTGATATGGTGTTCGGCGATAAGGCTAAAAAAACCATACAGAAAATAAGAGTTGTAAGTCAGAGCCAGCAGCTAATCAGAATAGACTATGAAAATACTGTAGATATATCAAAAGACACAGAAGAAAAAATTATCCAACAGTTACAGAAAAACATACATAATTACGATGTAATAGTAATATCTGATTATGCAAAAGGAACTATCACAAAAGAAATTGCCGAATTTGTAATTAAATATTCAAATAAAAAAGTTATAATAGACCCGAAACCAAAGCATAAGGAATTTTATAAAGGATCCTATCTGATTACGCCAAATCTGAAGGAAGCAGTTGAGATGACAGGCATTTATGCGGAAAATGAAGATGCAATATCTATAATAGGGCATAAATTAATGGAAGAAATGAATTCTCATATATTGATTACCTGCGGAGCACAGGGAATGTATTTATTTAAAAAAGACGGTGACTTTTTTAAACTTCCTACAAAAGCAAGGGAAGTATACGATGTTACAGGTGCAGGAGATACGGTAATTGCCACTATCGCCACAGCAATTGCTTCGGGAGGAACAATGAAAGAAGCTTCATATATTGCCAATTATGCGGCAGGTATCGTTGTCGGCAAAGCAGGAACTGCCACTACTACAGTAGAAGAAATAAAAAGAGAGATAAAACATGAGCGGAGCAATATTTCTTGATAGAGACGGAACTATAAATATTGATAAAAACTATGTTTATAAAATAGAAGACTGGGAATTTTTACCTAATGCCATCGAAGGATTGCGGGAATTATCTCTAAAAGGATATAAACTTGTAATAATAACAAATCAGTCCGGCATAGGCAGAGGTTATTACACCTGTCATGATATGGAAAAGCTCCACCATCATGTCATATCTTTACTGAAAAAAAACAGTATTGCCATTGCCGGTATTTATTACTGCCCCCATGAACCATCGGACAATTGCAGATGCAGGAAACCTGAAACGGAACTCTTAAAGAAAGCTGCAACAGAACTGAATATTAATATTGAAGAAAGTTATTTTATAGGTGACAAAACATGTGATATAAAAATGGGTAAAGACGGCGGATGTAAAACCATAATGGTAAAAACAGGAAAAGGCGGTAAAGACGGAGAATATAATGTATTACCCGATTTTATTGTCAGTGATTTATATGAGGCGGCGAAATTAATAGTGAGTAGTGAGTCGTGAGTTGTGAGTCGTGAAAAGTGAGTAGAGGCTTTTAATTAAACGGCCTGTAACGAAATATTCATCACGCATTACGCATCACGATTATAACACATTACGTCCCTATGATAAATTTTAACAACATAAAAACATACAGTATAAAAGATAGAAAAAACAAGGTATCTCTTAAAGATTTTATAAGGGTTGATAATGATATTGCTCTTATGGACAGTAAAGAATTAGAAATTCTGTCCCGTAAGATTATAGAGTCATGGAAAAATAAAAAACAGGTCATCTTTATGATGGGAGGTCATATAGTAAAAGTAGGGTGCACTCCGTTACTTATAGATTTAATAAAAAAAGGCATAATAACACATATTGCCGTAAACGGAAGCTTTTCCATCCATGATTTTGAAATTGCCCTTATAGGAGAAACTTCGGAAGATGTGGCTGTAAACATAGAAGATGGCTCTTTTGGCATGGCAGAGGAAACAGGACGGATGATGAATGGGGCAATAAAAGAAGGAGCTCTTGAGAACAGAGGTTTCGGAGAGTCCATAGGGAGATTGATAAGCAATCTGCCTTTTCGGGAAGAAAGCCTTATATATAATGCCTGGAAATTAAACATTCCCGTAACCGTCCATACATCCATCGGAGCAGAGATAATATATCAGCACCCTTCATGTGACGGTGGAGCCATGGGAAAAACTTCCTATCACGATTTTATGGTTCTTACGGATTCTATCAGTAAACTTGAAGGAGGAGTATTGGTAAATATAGGTTCTGCCGTAATAATGCCGGAGGTATTTCTGAAATCTTTCACAATAGCGCGAAACCTGGGGTTTGAAATAAAAAAATTTACTGCCGCCAATATGGATATGCTCAAACATTACAGACCTACGGTAAATGTCCTGGAAAGACCTACATCAATGGGCGGTATGTCCCTGGAAATCATGGGTCGTCATGAGAAGACAATACCTTCTCTGCATAAATGCGTGATGCGTGATGCGTGATGCGTGATACGTGATGCCATGACCGAATGGTCACGACAAGAATGAGAACTGATCGTCCCTTCACACTTCACTCTTCACCCTTCACAATTCTCATATAAATCCGCATTTTCTGTAATCTAAAAATAGGAGATATTACCATGTCAGAAGATAAATCAAAGGAAAATTTAAAAAGCACTGATATAAAATTCAAACAATCAGAAGAAGTTCTCAGGGCATTTTCACTGGATATAAAAAAGGTAAAAATCTCTCTCTGTATGATTGTAAAAAATGAAGAAGATACTCTACCTGACTGCCTTGAAAGTGTCAGAGGCCTTGTAGATGAGATGATAATAGTAGATACAGGCTCTACTGACAGGACTGTAGAAATTGCGGAAAAATTCGACGCAAGGATATTCCATTATAAATGGCACGATGATTTCGGGAAAGCAAGGAATTTTTCCCTGAGTCATGCCAGTGGCGACTGGATTCTGGTAATGGACGGAGACGAAGTATTCGACTCTTCGTCTGTCTGGAAATTCAGAAAATTTCTGGAAACCGGCAATATAAATAATCCCTTATCTCCAAAGATAATAAATCATGCGGAAGAAGAAAACAATACAACAGAACACTTTCATTGCAGAATCTTTCCCAATACAGGTAAATTTGCCTATAAAGGAGTAATACATGAACAGCTTCTCTATCAGGACGGAACAGAACCGGATATCTATAAACTGCCTGATGTCATTATCCACCATTATGGCTATATGAAAACAAGATATAAAGAAAAAGGCAAGAGAGAACGCAATATAAAACTGCTGAAAAAACAAATCCAGAAGGAAAAAAAGAACCCTTTTCATTATTACAACCTGCAGACTCTCCATTATATAGATAATAACTACGATAAAAGTCTGAGTTGCTTTCAATCTGTAAAAAAATATTCAAGAAAAACAGAACCCTTTCTTCCCAATGCCTATGTAATAGCCACAAGTTCCCTGCTACACAAAGGAAATATCAATAAAGCTGCCGAACTGGCACAGGAAGTTTTAAAAATTGCTCCTGCCCTTCCTGACGTAAATTATGTTAATGCCTTCTGTAATTATAAATTAAAAAATTATACCATTGCTCTTGAATTCTGCAACAAAGCCCTGGATAAAGACAGAAAAACAACTTCACTCGTAACAGACAGCGGAACAGCGGGATGGAAAACCCATCACCTGATGGGTGAAATATATTTTAATATGGGGAAATGGGCAGATGCCCTGAATTTCTATTTAAAAACCTTTGAATATAATAAACGGGAATTACCTTTAATAGTAAATATAGCAAGATGCTATGAATATTTAAATATACCGGATAAAGCCATGGAATATTATCAGAAATCAGTCTCTATGGGAAGTAGTTCCTATCCGTTTTTTATAGAATATATGGCAGATTTTATAGAACATCTTCAGGGAATTAAAGAAGCATTAAAACTGCTCGACCAGTATCTGCTCATATTTCCCGACCATCATCATATAAACCTCAGGAAAGCAGAACTTCTCAGAAGGACAGGAGAATATTCGGAAGCCATCAGACTTTACACAGAGGTAATTCAACATCTGAATAAACAGACTGAACAATATGAAGGACTCATATATCTTAACAGAGGTATATGTTATTATTATTCAGACAATAAGAATAAGGCAGAAGAAGATTTTATAAAATCAATAGATATTGAACCAGGAAATATAAATCCTTATATAAATCTGGCCTATATCTATATAGATACAGGCAGACCAGACCATGCCATAGAATACCTTATAAAGGCAGAACACAGAGATAACCTTACACTTATGCTTGTTCTGTCAGAGGCTTATATTGCTGCAGACAGAATAGAGGAAGCCTTTGAACTATTAAATAAAATTCCTTCCCATAGAAAAGATGAATTTATAAAAGCTGTGTTTATGAAATCCGATTATTACATGTCTGTAAATGAGCTGCAAAAAGCATATGATACTGTTATGGACCTTGTGGCTACCTATCCGTCGGAACTTGAGATCTATCGTTATCTTATAAGAATACTTATTGCCAGAGAGAATTTCACAACAGCTCTTTCTATGTATGATTGCTTGCTGCAAATTAATCCGGATGATGTATCAATTCTATTTCAAAAGGGTAAATTATGTGCTTTTCTTCATAATTACGAAGAAGCTAAAATTATTTACTCCAGAGCCCTTGAAATTGAACCGGAAAACAGAGAAATAAAAGAAGCCCTTTCCAATATTTCCCATCTTATATAATTGAAAAGACTAAAGATTTTATTATTTCTGCCGATTATTAAATAAGGGAAATAAAAATGGAAAGGGGGTAATGAAGATGGTAAAAATAGAACCTGTGTCAAGCAGCGAGACCGGGTATAATATCACACTGGACAGTCAGTTTATTAAAAGAATGGAATTAATGGAACAGGTAAAAAACCGTAACAGTAAGATTACAGAAAATCAATCTGCTGATACGGGGAGGAAATACCAGAATAGAGAAGAAATTAGTTCCAGAAATAATACCAGAAAAGATACAGTAGAAAATCTTTCCTCAAAACCTGAGAAAGAATTTGTTCTTCCTGAAGGTAATAAATTAAGTTTTGTTGTAAGTGAAGATACCAACAGAGTTATAATAAGGCTTACAAATCCGAAAACAGGTGAAGTTGTAAGGGAAATACCTCCGGAAGAAATGATAAAAAAAATGGCTAATATAGTCAGTCCTGACACTAAAAATATTAATCTAATCCTTGATGAGAAAGTTTAGCTTTTCTCTGTTTATGAAAGGAGTGTTGCCTTTATGTTAGGCAGTGTAAGCAGCAGCAGTTCATCATCTTTTGACTTTTCCATTCTGGCTCAGCTTGAGCTGGTCAAGGAAAAAGAACCACTTACTCAGATGCAGACAAAGCAGAGCAATAACAAGCTAAAGCTTTCTTCCATGCAATCGCTTAATTCACAGATTGCGTCTCTGAACAGTTCCATAAGTACCTTAAACACTTCGTCAACATATGCTTCAAAAAGCACAAGCAGCAGCAATACAAATGTAGCTACAATAACAGCATCTGCAACTTCTGCAGCTGGAACTTACAAATTAACTAAAGTCAGCCAGCTTGCAACAAGTACAAAAATGACAAGTACTTCGACAAATGCGGGCGGAGGCATCGGAGGCTCCATATCTCCTGCTGCAACTCTTATAAATGCAGGCTTTGGCATAACCCCTTCAAACGGCGGAACAGGAAAGGGTTTATTTACAATTGACGGAGTTTCTATAGAATATGACGTAGAAACGGATAAACTGGAAGACGACACAGATACGGAACATTCCATAGTACATAGAATTAACAGCGCTATGACTGCTGCAGGGAAAAACATTACGGCAGATTATGATGAAACAACAGATAAATTCAACCTTGTAAGAGCAGGTTCAACTGATACTATAAGCATCAGTTCTGGAGGTGACAGGGGCAACCTTCTTTCCGCCCTGAATTTAACCAGTGCCACACAGGATACATCAGGAGGCAATAATACTGTTACCAGTTCCATACATCTGAAAACCGTAAAAACAGACGAAATCCTTACGTCTGCCAAATCTAACTTCGGAGTTTCTGTAACAGCAGGAAGTTTCACCATTAACGGCACAACCCTTAATATAAGCAGCACTGATACACTTAACAGTGTTCTGGAGAAGATTAACAGTTCATCTGCAGGGGTTACAGCATCTTATGATAAGACAACAGACAAACTTGTATTAAATTCAAAAACTACAGGCGCCACTTCTATAACTGTCGGCTCTTCTTCCGACACGAGTAATTTCCTTTCTGCAGCTTTTATAAAAAACGGTGTAGCCACTGAAGAAATAGGAAAAAATGCAATTTTTCAGATAGAAGGTATTAACAACGGAAATCCAATAACAAGAAATTCAAACTCTATAAGTGACCTTATAGATGGTGTTACAATACAACTCAAGAATACCTACAATACAGGCACTACTGCAGAGACTCCCATATCTCTTTCTGTAAGCCAGGATACTTCCGCTGCATACAATGCTATCAGCAGTTTTGTAAGCAATTTTAACAACCTTGTTTCCAATTTAAAGATACAGACCACGGCGGCCGAGGTGGAAAACGACACAGTGAAAACCGAAGCAGGTGTTTTACATGGAGATTCCTTTTTTACAAGAATGAGAAGTGAGCTGCAACTTCAGGCTACAAATATAGTAGGTGACATTAAAGGTAAATATAATTCTCTGAGCTCCATAGGAATTACCCTTAATGAAAGCGGTGAGCTTTCTATAGACTCTTCAAAACTCAACAGTGCTCTCGGCAGCAACATGAGTGATGTGCAACAGATGTTCACAAATAGTTCTTCTGGCATAGCCAGTACAATGAGCACCTATCTTACCGGTATAACAGACAGCAGCACAGGTTCGCTTACAAAGAGTATAGAGTATTTCACAGAAACAAGTAACAATCTTGACAATCAGATAGAAAAATTCCAAGCATATCTTACAAAAAGGGAAGAATACTATACACAGAAATATGCAGATATTCAGGCTACTTATGATGCACTGCTCAGTCAGAGCACTTCGGTTATGTTTCAGTTGAGCAATATATCAAGTGTTTCTCTGTTTTCAAAGTAAAATCAGGAGGTAAATATAATGACCAGCTTGGCGAATCCCTATGCACAATATAAAAGAACTCAGGTGGAAACATCTTCTCCCGAAAAACTGGTAGTTATGTTATATGACGGAGCGATAAAATTTTTGATTCAAGCAAAAATAAAGATGAGCAGGAAAGAAAAAGACGGAAAACAAATAGAAGAAATAAGTTACAGCCTGAAGAGGGCAAAAGCCATAATAAATGAACTGGCTATAACTCTCGACATGAAACAGGGCGGGGAAATGGCGAAAAATCTTTTATTTCTTTATGAATTTATGCTCAATCAGATCATAACAGCAGATATAGATTTAGATGTTGCCCCGGTAGACAGGGTTATAGGAATGATTAAAGAACTCAGAGAGGCATGGCTTGAGGTTATTAAAGTTTATAATGCGCAGAAACAGGAAAAAGAAATTCCTCCGACAGATAATATAAATAAAGAAAAAAGATTTTATGCTGCAGTATAGTACAGGAAAGAGATGAGTTTTATGAATCAAAAACATACTGAAGAAAGAAATTTACCTGCCAGACCCTTTGCTTACTTCCTTGTACAGAAAGGCATGGAAGAAGAAATAGAGTATTTTAAAGATGTAATCAGGATTTCAGAGGAACAAAAATCTGCTCTTCAGAACAGCAATACAGAAATTGTAAATAAACTCATCCATGAAAAGCAGAAAATTATGGAACAGATTGATAGAATTGAAAAAAGAATAAGCCCTGCAAGAAATATGCTAAAAAGTAATATGTCTCTTCTGTCCCGGGATGTAATCTCAAAACTTCGTACCATTCATGGAACCCTTCAGGCTACAATGGAAGATGTTAAAATCAAGGATGGAGAAACTATTCATGCAGCAGCAAAACTGAAAGAGGATGCCTACAAAAACCTTATTAATCTTCGAAACCATGGCAAGTTGATAGCCAAAAATTACTTTCCTCATAAAGATAAAGCCCCTGTACCTTATTTCTTTGATAAGAAAAGTTGACAGGGATTAAAGGATTTATGGGATTGCAGGCATTAGCATCATAATCCCTTATCAATCCCGGTAACGACTCCGACCGGTTCGGCCACAACGAAATGAAAATCCAGTCATCCCGTTATGCATTACGCTTCTCATATAATCCTGAAAATCCTGTTCCAAAATTTCGTAATCTGTTACCTGAAAATCGATTTTATGTTATACTTAAAATTACCGGGGTAAGCATAAATAATACATAACTGTTCTCGTGACGCGTAACGCGTGACGACGACTTAAATTCTAATAAGTTATGAAATACACTATAAAAATGAAAATTCCTGTACCTTTAAATTATTAAAATTTAATTAGAGTGAAAAGAATAGGACATTACTCACTATTCACTTTTCACTTCTTCTTAATTATGAATTTTAGATACTATGAAGGAAAAAAAAGTATAAATATAGAAATATTACTAAAAGATGTACGGGATTACCATAATCAGGAATGTAACTTGCCGATTTTGATAGTGAAAATTAATTTATCATCCTGAAAATCCTGACAATCCCGAAAACCCTGGTCTAATTTCACAGAATGGAGAAATGAACCTGTGTTAAAAAAGAATATAAAAGTATTGGTTGTGGATGATCATAGTATTCTCCGTGAAGGACTTTGTGAGATTCTGAAAAAAGAGGAGGGTATAACAGTTCTTGGTTCCTGCTCAAACGGACAGGAAGCTGTAAACCTGGTAAAAAATACAAAACCTGATGTAATTATAATGGATATAGAAATGCCTGTTATGGATGGTGTAACTGCAGCAAGAGTTATTAAACAGGATTTTCCTGACATAGAAATTATCATGTTATCCATGTACGATGATGATAAAAATGTATTTGAATCTATAAAAGCAGGAGCAACAGGTTATATGCTGAAAAATGTTCCCAGAGAAGAATTGCTTAAAAGTGTAAAGGTTGCAAGCACCGGTGAATCTCTTATTGATCCTTCTATAGCAAGGAAATTAATTGATAAATTTGTTTATATGAGCAAGGAATCCGGGAAAGAAGAAGAAGAAAAATCTATACTGAGCAAAAGAGAACTTGAAGTATTAAAGCTCGTAGCCAGTGGGAACAGTAATATAGAAATCAGTAAAAAACTTTTTATCAGCGATAAAACTGTGAAAGCCCACATGAGAGCTATATTTAAAAAATTAAAGGTCGCAGATAGAGCCCAGGCAGTGGGAGAGGCCATGAAAATGGGATTGTTTTAATGTTCATAAAGGAGGGATGATATATGAGCAATACAATAAAATTTAATACAACAAGATTTGGCGAAATAGAAGTATCAACCGATAATATAATAAATTTTCCCCGTGGACTTGTAGGATTTGAAGATTACAGGAATTTTGTTATTGATCTCAGTCTGTGGAGAGGTATATTCGGCTGGATGCAATCTCTGGAAGACCCTGGCATAGCATTTATTATTACTGACCCCACTCTGTTCTGTAAAAATTATGAAATAACCCTGAATGATGCAGATCAGCAACTGATAGATTACTCTGAACATTCAAAATTAGAAGCCTATGTTATTGTTGTCGTAAACAAAAAAGAAAAAATTATAACAGCCAACTATTTTGCTCCCATAGTTATCAATCGTACTGCCAATAAAGGTAAACAGATAATCCTGGAAGGGAGTGACTATAAGATAAGATACGAACTTCCCGGTAGTATGGTGATGAAAGAGGAGGATAAAAAAATTGTTAGTACTGACGAGAAAAACCAATGAAAGTTTAATGATTGGTGAAGAAATAGAAATAGTTGTGCTCCAGGTCAAAGGGAAAAATGTCAAGCTCGGCATTAAAGCGCCAAAGGATTATTCGGTTTACAGACGTGAAATCTACGAACAAATTAAAGAACAGAATAAAATGGCTGCTATGACATCAATTGATTCGTTCGGTATACTTGAAGGTATTTTAATTAAAGAAAATAAATCATCAGATTGAATCTTTTGTCAGTGAATCCTTTGTCAATCTGTATTCTAACGAACAAACCTCGCGTGACGCATCACGCGTGACGCGTCACAAAATAATATGATAAACTTAATCGAACCATTTAAAAAAAATCCACTTTTTTTAGATTTGAAAGGGAAATTCCTTTCGTCAGTAGTTTCTTCTCTACCCAGAAGAAAAATAGAAGGGTTTCTTCTTTTAAATAAAGGAGAGAAACTTTATGTCTTTTTTTTGAAAGACAGAGGGTGGGATTCTGGATTTTCCTGGCATAACAATAAGATTATTTCTGTAGAAGTAAGAGATATAGAAACATTATGTACAGGTGAGGACGCCAGTGCAAGCTTCTATCAGTCACAGGTAGAACTGCTGGATATAATCCTCGACAGAGTTAAAGATCCGGTAATTCTTACTAAAGCTGCCTGTGTAAATTCTTCTATACTAACTTTTCTTATAGAAGAAGCAGAAAGAGATGGTACAAATGCTTATTTTAAACTTGAATGGAAAACCGGACAGAAAGCTTATATCCTGGTAAAAGAGGGAACCATAATACAGAGAGTATTTATAGATAAAGATATAATCGCCGGAGATGATGCAGGTCAAAAAATTATAACAACTATTGAAGGTTCCCCGTGTGATATATCTTTATTTGAACTGCCGTCAGGAGGTGTAGAAATATACCCTCCCGGTGCTACCGGGAAAGAAGTTACTGTTTCCGTTAAAGCAGAGCCACGTGATTTTAACAGAGCAGAGCCACGTAATTTTGATAGAGCAGAGCCACGTAATTTTGATAAAGACCGTGATGAGTATATTGAAGACACTTTTAGAACTAAAGTACTCAGTCCTGATAAATTACCGAAAGAAGATGGTAAGAAAAAAGCTTCAAATATTTTTTCAGCCATATTCAAGAGGCAGAGTAATGAAAAGAAGGTAGAACCTCAGGGACAAAATATTGAAAGTTATTCCTTTCCTCTGTTTAATAAAAAGCCTACAGATAAAATAATAAAAACGGTATCGGACGTGCCGGTTCATACAGGTATCGGACGTGAAACAGGAGGGGCAGGCGTATCTAAAACAGGAGGTTCCTCAGATTCTTTTAAGGATCATGTTTTAAAGAGTTATTTTTCTCTGGCAGAAGGTTATGAAGAAGACGGAAATATAAAAAAAGCATGTGAAGCTCTTGAAGAAGCCCTGGAAGTCCCACAGATAGACAGATTGTCTGTGTACAGATATTATCTGTCTGTATGCAGAAAAAATAACTTAATTGATAAAGAGCTTGAAATTTTACGAAAAATGGCTCTAGAATACAAAGGTGAAGCTAAAATTCTCGGGTGGGTTAACAGACAGATTGCCATTCTCTATGTAAAAAAAGGCCAGACCAGTGCAACCAGGGAACACACAGAGCCAGTTGAAATCCCTTTGAGACTCGATGAAGAAGAAACGTCTCCCAGAAGTTTTCTTGCAAGAATATTTCATAAAAAGGTAAAGGGTGATGCGTGATGCGTAATGCGTGACGTGTAAAATTCCCATTTCACTTTTCACTTCTCAGAATTAATCCTCCGCTCAAAAAAAATAGACCCTTATGACATAGAATTTAGTCCTAAAGAAGGATAGTTTTGATGTCAATGAAAATGTTATTTTATAGATAAGGAATAGAATTTTATTAATCGTCTCTTTCCTCGCGTCACGCGTTACGCGTTACGCGTCACGATTTAATTAAAGGAGAATATACAATGAAAATTGTTAGATTTTTTCTGATTATATCTCTTATTTTTGCCTTCTATATATCTTCTTCTTCTGCCGAAGTATCTGTGAGAATAAAAGATGTAGCCAAAGTAGCAGGTATAGCAAACAATCAGCTCATAGGTTACGGTCTTGTAATCGGTCTTGCAGGTACAGGTGACAGTACAAGGACAATAATGACCGCCAAATCAATTTCAAATATGTTGAATAAATTTGGTATTGGCCTTACGAAAGAGCAGATGAACTCTAAAAATGTGGCAGCAGTTATAGTTACGGCAGAACTGCCGCCCTTTGCAAAGAACGGAGATACAATAGATGTGACTGCTGCATCCCTGGGGGATGCTACAAGTATTCAGGGGGGAGTATTACTGTTCACACCACTGAGCGGTGCAGATGGGAATGTGTACGGTTCTGCCCAGGGTCATGTTTCCATAGGAGGCTTTAATGCCACAGGGGGAGGAGGAAATAAAATCACAAAAAATCACCCTGTAGTAGGAAGAGTTCCCGATGGAGGACTTATAAATCAGGATTTCAAAACACCTCTGGCCAGAGGTAATGAGCTGTTGCTTTCCCTTCTGGAACCTGACTTTACGACTGCTCAAAGAATGGCGGAAGCTATTAATATGACTTTTGCCCCGAACACGGCAAAAGCGCTTGACCCGGGCACTATCAGGATTAATATTCCTGCTGAATATCAGGATCAGACAGTAGAATTCATTGCCCGTATAGAAGAACTTACCCTTGTGCCTGACGAACTGGCAAAGGTAGTAATAAATGAAAGAACAGGAACAGTCGTTATAAATAAAGATATAAAACTTTCTCCTGTAGCAATATCTCATGGAAATATTACTGTTATTATCAAAGTAACTCCCGGAGTTTCTCAACCTCCTCCTTTATCTTCAGGTACAACACAGACAGTTCAGGAGACAAATATACAGGTAAAGGAAGAAACAAAAAAATTACTCTATTTATCTGAAAATACAACATTACAGCAAGTGGTGGATGCTTTGAATGCTATAGGTGCTACACCAAGGGATTTAATAGCCATACTTCAGGCTTTGAAAGAAGCAGGAGCTCTTCAGGGTACTGTAGAAATTATATAGCATGTCAGTTGAAGTGCTGAAGTGCTGAAGTGCTGAAGTGCTAAATTGCTGAATTGCTGAATTGCTGAATTGAGGTGAAAAGGCTGATAGCTGAAAAGCTGACAGCTAAATTATGGCTGAAGTTCTTACTCAGGCTGAAATTAACCAGTTAATCTCAGATCTTTCTCAGACTACAGGCGTAGCCAGACAGGTGGAACCTGAGAAAATATCGGAAGATAAAGTCATTGAAAAATCAAAAGATAAAGCTTCATCCCATAAGATAAAGACCTATGATTTCAGAATTCCTGAAAAATTTTCTCGTTATCATATACACGCAGCCCATGCCATAAATGATATATTTGCACGTCTTGCAAGCACTGCCCTCTCTGTCTACCTCAAAGCAAAGGTAGATGTGGAAGTGGCATCAGTTGATCAGATGACCTATGAAGAATACTCAAAATCCATTGTAGTGAGTTCCGTAAATACTGTTTTCAGCCTGGAACCTCTTACAGGCAGTTCTATTATTCAATTTAATCTCTCTGTTATATTTACTGCCATAGATAAACTGCTGGGAGGCCCGGGATGGAGTCTTACAAAAGAGAGAGAACTTACGGATCTGGAAAGATCCCTTATAGAAGGTTTAATACTTAAGGTACTTTCGGTGTTTAAAGAATCGTGGTCCAATGTGATTGAGATTACTCCTAAAATAGAAATTATAGAATGTAATCCTATGTTTTTGCCCAGGATTGCTTCTCCTAAAGAAACAGTTCTACTCGGTACCTTCGAAATCAGAATAGCCGAAAGCAGCGGCATTATGAGTGTATGTATTCCGTATGGAGTAATAGAACCGATACTTTCCAGATTCAGTTCCAGTGATTTATGGTCTTCCAAGGATAAAATGCCTATGGATGGGGATGCTTTTTCTTATAGAAAGAAATTACTTGAAACCCTTCCCATACCTGCAGTAGTAGAACTTGGTAATTCTGAAATATCTCTGAATGAATTGCTTGGCCTCAAGCATGGTAATGTTATATGTCTTAACAAAGGTGTTTACGATGAACTTGAAATAAAGCTGATGGGTGTTTCAAAATTCCTGGGGCGCCCAGGTTTAAACGGTGATAATATAGGTATGCAGGTTACATCCATTGTGGAAGAAGTAAAAGAAGAAATATCGTTCAATCAATTTGATTATTATGGAGCCTGATATGTGATACGTGATTGTGTTTAAAACAGAAATATAGCAATTTACAGTAATTTATGATATTATGAAATAAAGACAACATAAATTGCGTTAAAAAGTGACAGGTGATTTTACATATAAATATTTCAGATTATGGTTTTTGGATCTTCTTAACCCATCACCGGACACCATAATCGATTGATAGATTTATTAAATCAATTGCAATTTCCATTAAAAGTGAATCTACCTGTTGTAAAAAAGGCTATCTACCGGTACCGGATAAAAAAAGTTTAAATATCTTTCAGACAGGTATAAATTAAAATTACCTTTCTGCCGATATATAATATAGAATAAATAAATCCGGGAAGCGGTGGGAGGTGGAGAATAATGGATAAAATAAGAAGCAATCAATTTGATATAACCAAGCAGACCGACGTAAACAGGGTTGCCCAGCAAAAACAGACTGATGACAGGGGAACAAAGGAAACAGAAAAACTTCAGTCGGAGAAACAGGCTCTAACGATTTCAAATCAGGCACAGCAATTTAAGAATGCCAGAGTTGCCCTGGATGAAGTTCCTGATATCAGACAGGATAAGGTAAACCAGATTCAGAGCCAGATCCAGACTAATAATTACAATATTCCCGGGGAGAAAGTAGCAGAAAAAATGCTAAAGAGTTTCGGTATTTAAATATAGAGCCTTCCTCCATCGGGGAAACATGTGAATATTCCTTTGATTTATATTGAAGGAACAGGGGGAAGGAACCATGGAAAAACAGGTAAAGGATTTTCATGACTATCTATGCAGATTACTTTCTTCCTATAATTCTCTTGGAGATCTTCTTTCCGAAGAAAGACAGATTTTAATAAGAAGAGAAGTTAACAGACTGGAAGAAATAACAGAGGAAAAACAGAAGCTTTTAAATCATATAGAAGACCTAGAAAAAGAAGGATATCAGCTGCAACAGAATCTATCAAGCGGACTTTGTAAAGATAATTCTATTCTGCCTTTAAGAGAAATTTGTAATGCTCTTCCGCCACCTTACAGAGATAAGTTTCAAGAACTTCGTTTTAATTTAAAGCTTATCTGTAGTAAAATTGTCAGAATAAATAAAATTAATGCTACATTAATCAAGAAATATCTTGATTTTTCTTCTTTTTATATCAAAAAAATGAGAACCCTTTCTGAAGATACTTCTACCTACTCATCATCAGGAAAATTAAATGCTGCAGGCGGAGGTATAAGTATTTTATTTCAGAAAAAAGTATAAATTCGTGACGCGTAACGCGTAACGCGTGACGGGAAGTATGTAATCATCTGTTACATACTATGTCGCGTAACGGAAGGGGATGATTATATGAGCTTTTTGGGAATAGAAATAGGTTCTTCCGGTATAAGAGCCAGCAGAGTTGCCCTGGAGAGAACAGGTCATAATATATCCAATGCAAATACTGAAGGATATTCCCGTCAGGCAGTTGATGTTTCATCAAATATAATTTCAGGTGTCACAAATTATGATTCAAAACTCAATACTGGCGGTGCAGGAGTAAGAATCAATGCGATCATAAGATATAGAGACGAATATCTGGATCTTTTCTATCGTTCTGAAAATACAAAACTTGGTTCACAGAAGGCAAAAGAGGATTATTTATCTCAGGTAGAGGTTATCTTCAACACAGATCTTACATCTGAAACATCAGGAATCCGTACAAAAATATCCGGTTTTTTAAACAGCTTCCAGGATCTTACCAATAATGCCCTTGATACATCAAGGAGACAGCAAATAATACAGGATGCATTAGGTATTACGGATTCTTTCAATGAAGCAAGCAATGGACTTAAAGAAGTAACTAATAGAATATCTCTTGAACTAACCAATACAATCAAGGATATAAATGAAATAACAGAAAAACTGGCTGCTCTTAATACAAAAATAGTCAATCTCAGTGCAAAAGGAGGAGGAGGCTACGCAGATCTTCAGGATGAAAGAGCAAGACTTATGGATGATCTGTCTGAGATTGTGGATTTCAGAGCCTATGAAAATACAGAGACAAAATCCCTGACTATCTATGTCGGCTCAAATCCTGTTGTAAGTGACAACCACTCCTTTCCTCTGAATATAGACAGTGACGGGAATATAAGACACAGTATAGGCACAGGTGACAATAACCTTTTATACGGAATTGACAGTACGGGAAGAAAGGTTGATAAGATAAATAACGGTAAACTGGATGCCATACTTGAGATGAGGGATGAAATCCTTCCTGAATATACCGATAAACTGGACTCTCTGGCAAGAACCTTTATGGAAAAAGTAAATCTCATACATGAAAATGGCTATGATGCATCAGGTAATACAGGCATACCATTTTTTAAAAATAAGCTAGATATGACTGCTGTTCCACCACAGACAAATAATGCAGGGAATATTGAAATTTCAGATGAAATACTCAATGCTCCCGGTAGAATAGCTGCTGCGGTAGGAACTCTTACCAGTTCTGTTCAGATGTCTGCTCCCGGTTCTACCATAAACAGTGCCATAGCTCTCAACCAGAATCCTGCCACTGCATTTATGACTGCCCCTTCCGCTACCGGTACTATAGGTATAAGCTATTATGATGAAACAGGTACTCTTAACAGCAGAACAGTTAACTGGAATGACGGAGAAAGTCTTTCAACAATAATTAATAATATTAATTCCACCTATGGAGGTATTACGGCTTCTTTCGATATAACAAATCAAAAATTAACCCTTACAAGAGATACGACAACAGGAGATGGAACAAACATTACAGTAGGGGCTCCCGCTCCTTATACACCTCCCGGTTCCGTATATATTCAGGATCTGACAGGCAATTTTATTACAGGTTTTTCATCTATGTCTGCCGGAAGCATAAGCACACCTTCTGCAGGAGACAGTCAGAATGCACGTAATATCTCGACTGTCGGCAATGAGAAGATTATGGGCAATCAGTTAAGTAAAAGTGAAATAAAAGACTGGCAGAGTTTCCTTACGGCTCTTCAGACCAATTCAGGAAGTCCTGCCACACAGGAAGGAAGAATATATTCTTTCCTGGATGGCCAATCTCAGGCTATTGTAACAGCCTGGGTTCCCGGCACACAAATGAGTGACGGAAATAAAACAATACTCATGAACGGTTTAAATAATGTAATTAAAAGTGATGATTTTTATGATGGCACAGTTTTTACGTCTGCCCTGTCAGCGGAAGGAGAAACTCTGAGGAGTAATTATCCTCGACTGTCTCCCACACAGATGGATAGATTTAACCGTATCTTATTTGAAAACACCTTTCAGACCGAACTATCACTGAGTACTCCTATGACATCAACGGAGCAGATGACCGGGCTCCTTTCCGATATGGGGACAAAAAAAGAAACTGCTGCAGATTTAAAGGATGTATATACCTCTACGAAGGATCAGGCCCTTGCACTGAGGGAAGAAGTTTCGGGAGTATCACTGGATGAAGAATTTGCAAATATGATAAAATTCCAGAAATCCTTTGAAGCATCGTCAAGATTTATAAATGTTTCGGCAGAAATACTTGATACGATAATTAATAAACTGGGAGTCTGATACAGTGACCAGTGACCAGTGTTTGATAAACAGTAATAAACTGGTAAATAGTAAGTGCTCACTGACTTAACCCGGTCACTGACAACTGATAAATGAGCAGTGAACACTGATAACTGATCACTAATAACTGCTCACTGACTTAACCCGGTCACTGATAACCAACAAATGTTCAGTGATTACTGATAACTGGTCACTGATAACTGGTCACTGATAAGGAGGGGTGAAAAATTATGAGAATTCCTGAAACTATTGCTACAAGAGAGAGCATGAAAAATATAAATAATCTGAATGTAAAGCTAGACAATCTCAGAAACTCTATTTCTTCTGGTCAGAGACTGAGAAAACTTTCCGATGATCCGCGGGCAATGTTCAGAGCCCTGGATGCCTCTTCAAATCTGGAAAAGACCGATCAATACGTTAAAAATATAAACAGTCTGGAAGCCTATTCTGCAACTGTTGAGCGTTCACTTGGTGTCATGGATGAAACCTTTATAAGAGTAAGAAGTATGGCTGCTTCAAACGATATAGAGACCGATACAAAACTCAGAGCTGACCTGGCGACACAACTGGATAAAGAAATAGAACTTTTTCTGAGTACGGCAAATCAAAAACATGAAGGGAAATTTATATTTTCCGGTACTGCAGTAGATACAAAATCTTTTACTGCTACCTATACAGGTACACGCATTACCTCTGTAACCTATAACGGTAATTCACAGCATTTAAACAGGGAAATAGGAGAAGATCTGTCCATACAGGCCAATGTTCCCGGCAGTGATATACTGGGAGGGGTACAGAATGATGCCAATCCCTTTGAAATTATGATAAGTTTAAGGGATAATATTTTATCAGGCACTCTTACAAGTACAGGGTCAATCAATATGCCGGGGTCAACAGTAACGTCTGCCACTCTTCTCGGAGCAGGTTCTCCGCCATTTATTCAGGCTCCTTCGGCAGGAGTGGTAAGAATAAACAATGTGGACATAGACTGGACCGGCGCCACTGACATGCAGGATCTAGTTGATACTATCAATGCAGGAGGGGCAGGAGTTACGGCTAAATTCGATGAAGCAAGACAGAAACTGTTAATAACGCCTGATGATGTGACACAGCCGGTAAAAATAGAAGATGTGAGCGGAAATTTTACAGATTTCACCTATACCGGCAATGCTCCTGCGAGAACTCCACAGTTCCTGGATTTAATTGATAAATCTTTTAATAACATTGTTTCTCTGAGAGCACAGACCGGTATAGTTGTTCAGAGAGCCAGTGATGCCAAAACTGGTCTGCAAAATACTCAGAATGCTCTTAAGAGCGTAATAAAGGATGAAGCAGGAACCGATACAGCCAGCGCCATAGTAGATATGCTTGCCTATGAAAAAACCCTTGAAGGAGCATTGAATGTAACTGCAAGGATTTATAATCTGAAACTTATGGATTATTTGAGTTAGCGAAGGTTGAAAAGTGAGTCGTGAGTCGTGAATGGTGAAACTACGCCTTATGATTTTAAAATTTCTCATTAATCTCTGATAATTACTTATCAGTTTTTTTAGAAATAATTCTATCTCCATCAAGTTTATAGACAAAGGCGAGTAAATTGGATACCATTTCGTATAATTCGGGTGGTATCTCTTCATTTATGTCTACTTTTGAAAGAAAATCCACCATTTCCTTATCCTGGTGTATTCTAATACCTTCTTTTTTTGCAATATTTATTATTTTTTCCGCAAAAGACCCTTCCCCCTTCGATATTACTCTGGGGGCACCTTCCGAGTCAGGGTCATATTTAACTGCAACGGCTTTCAATTTTTTCTTATTTTGTTCCATAGTGTTTCACTTCATGATTTTTGCTTAGTACCGTAACAGGTAAATTCGTAACCATTTATCAGCTTCTGCCTGACAGGCTCTTACGAAGAAAAATAATTTGCCTTATTTAATTTGTTTTACAGACAATAAATTAGCCCTTATTTAATTTCTAATACTATAGAAAA
>JAKPQU010000038.1 GCA_029555925.1 Bacillota bacterium | reverse complement strand
TAAGCTCACGCATTTTTTCAACAATCTGTTGGTATATTGGAGTTCCAAGGGTTCGGTTTATATTTATTATTATCATCAGATCCATCCTCTTTTGATTTTATGATACTATTATAGAACAAAACTTTCTTTATGAAAACAGCCAGTTGATATATATTTTTACCAACCGGTTTTAACATATTGGTTACGTAAAAACTTTGAGTTTATGGCATATAATTTATTGGAAAAGTTTTTAAATTTATACTATTATACGAGGAGGGATCGATATTAGGCTGCTTATTATACGCCATGGACAGTCTCAGGCGGATATAGAAAAACGCCACGAAGGAAGAGCTGATTTTCCGCTTACCAAGCTTGGAATTAAACAGGCAGGACTGCTTTCAAAGTGGATAGTAAAAAATTATTTACCAGACTATATTTTAAGCAGTACGCTGAAAAGAGCGGCACAGACAGCCGAGCTTATAGGAAACGAAACAGGGGTAAAGGTAGAAAGTATGAGCGAGTTGATGGAGTTTAACAACGGCCTGCTGGCAGGACTATCTTTTGAAGAGGCTGCCGCAAAGTATCCGCGTCCTGCAGTAAAAAACCTGCACGATAAAATATATGAGCAGGAGTCTATGATAGAGTTCAGGAGCCGTGCCGAAGTAGTCCTTTCAAAAATCATGCATGAATATCCGCACGATAAAACAGTAGCTGTTGTTACTCACGGAGGAATGATAAACATGCTTTTCAGGAGTTTCATTAATCTGCCGTTAGTGACAGAAGTATCGGTTAATACATCTGATACGGGGGTTCATCTTTGGACATGGGAAGAAGGCAAAAGGCATATAATTTTTATGAACCGTACGGATCATCTTATAGAATCTGGCATATAGAAATAATAAACCGGTCAGCTTAATGCAGGCCGGTTTTGGTAAGAGATAATTAAAGCTTATCTATTTCATTTTTAATAAAACCTACCAGTTCTTTTATATACTCATATGAGAAATCAAACTTAATTCCTGCGGTTCGGTATATCTCTGGAATTGGCTTGGAATATCCCAGCTTCAAGGCGTTATGATACTGTTCGATGGCTTTTTCTCCGTTTTCCTTATAATTTTTGAAAACAGCTATTGCTCCAAGCTGAGCCATTGCATACTCTAT
>JAKPQU010000406.1 GCA_029555925.1 Bacillota bacterium | reverse complement strand
ACTTTTCTCATAAGAACAGTCCTCCTTTAAAATCGTGACGCGTGACGCGTGACGCGTAATCTCGTAATAGTTAGTTTCATAACTATCCGTAGATAATAATCTCATAATGCGTAATGCGTAATGTGCAGGGATTACACACGTCACACGTCACGCGTTACTCGTCACGACCACTTAAGTTATGAAATACAATATATATTATAGCCGGCTTTCAAACAAAATTTTTCATTTTTTTATTATTTCTATGTTCTATAAAATATTCTGTTTCTTCCGCTTTTTTTGGCCAGATAAGCATTTTCATCTGCTGCCCATATCAATTTCGTTTTCGAATCACAATCATCCGGGAATGTCGCCAGCCCTATACGTGCAGCACAGGTATATTTTATTAAATTATAATGTAATGTAGCATGATATAAGCTGTAACTGTTATAAATGTTCCAGTTTAGATTTTTTTCGGAGGAGCATCAGGCAGGCAAACAGTATTTACCTATTATTCAAATTGTTCAGTTTAATTAAAGCAATTTGGTATTACTTCATAGTTTTTAAGAATTTCCGCTGTTTCATTTTGATGATTTTCTAATGTTAACTTCAACGGCGTATTACCATCTTTATCTAAAGCATTAATATCTGCTCCCCCGGATATAAGTGTCAGTACAACTTCTTTATAACCGTATTTTGAGGCAACATGTAAAGGAGTCTCTCTGTCATCATTAATAACATTTACATCTGCCCCTTTTGATATAAGCAGTTCCGACAGTTTACAGATTTATATATGTCGTAACAGCAACATCCGGTTATAAAATTTAATATAATGATAAAGCACACATAGATTCTTCTTGATATCCTCATAAAAGACTCCATTAAGAATTTATAAAACTCTGTAAATTACCTTTATTATAACAATCCTGTAAGAAGAATGATAATGTATTCCTATTTTCACGCTTCACTCTTCACGACTCACTTTTCACTCGTCACATACAAATTTCCTATCTCTATTCTGAACTCTGCTCCTCTGTTTATTCCATCACTTGATACAGAAATAGAGCCATTATTTTCACTTAAAAAATTAAGAAAAGAATGAAGTCCCAGGCCATAGCCATATTGTTTGGTAGTAAATCCTGATTTAAATACGGATGGCATATCTTCCTCTTTTATACCTGAACCATTATCGCAGAAAATTATAACAACCCTGTCCCCTTTATCATTATCAACGATTTTATCGACTTTTATGAAGATCTGTCCTTTATCTTTGTTATCTCCTTCTTCTATGGCTTCCATAGAATTTTTGAGTAAATTGATTATGCCATGAATAATCTGGTGTTTTTGATTCTTTATAAATAAATCAGATGATGAAAATTCCGTTTTTACCTTTATATTTTTTTGCTCCAGAGCCGGTTGAAAATCATAGAGGATATTTTCTACAAGTTCTTTTATAGAAAAATGTTGAATAAATTTTTCTCGTTTTTCTCCTGTTGCAATAAAAGCTTTCTGCTGATGTTTTATAGTCATAATCATATGGGACTGAATCTGTAAAATTTCCTCTATAGAAGTGTTCAATGCCGGTATAACCCTGTTCAAGAGTATATCTTCAAATTTATCAATATATTTAAGACTGCTATCAGGAAGAGGAGTTTCTTTTATTTTTTTAAAAATCTCCGGGTATTGTTTCATTGAATCCAGAACATGCTGGATATTCAACAACTTATCATCCAGCTCTGAAAGAGCATTTCCAATATTATGAAAATAGGAACTGGCAGACTCAAAAAGTCCTGCATTATATGCAAGCTCTGCTTCTGTTTCTTTTTTTATACAAGGATTTGCATAATAATCCAAGGGATTGTATGATCCTTTTTGCTTCATATAATTTATTTCTTCTGCTTTAAGGCCGAATATATAAATATTATCCGAACCTACTTCTTCCATTATTTCAATATTTGCGCCATCGAGTGTACCGATGGTGATAGCTCCGTTAAGAGCAAATTTCATGTTGCCTGTCCCTGATGGCTCCATACCTGCAGTAGATATCTGTTCGCTCAGGTCTGCGGCGGGGATAATCTTTTCGGCAAGACTTACCCTGTAGTCAGGAATAAAATAATAGAAAATTTAGAAACATTCATGAAAATCTCCTTTTTGAGATCTGCCATAATTATGTATCTCTATTAAGAAATCTTCGGGCTATTTCATTCACATTGCCTGCTCCGATAGTCAGAGCCACCGTATCAGGCCCGCCATTCTTATGAAGATAATCCAGAACATCTTCAAATTCAGGAAGATAAACAGCTTCCCTGCCTGTTTTCTTTATCTCTTCTGCCAGATGACCGGAGGTAATCTTTTCAAGTTCCGACTTATCATCTCTTGCATAAAATATATTCGGAACTATTACAAGATCGGCATCATTGAAGGATTCTGCAAATTCATGTAACATTATCCTTGTTCTGCTGTGCTGATGGGGTTGAAATATAGCCCATATCTTCTTATCAGGATATTTTTCCCTTGCCGCTCTGAGAAGGGATCTTACTTCTGTAGGATGGTGTGCATAATCATCGATTACCGTTATTCCATTTTTTTCTCCCATTAACTGAAAACGTCTTGCCGCACCGGTAAATTCTGCCAGTGCATTTTTTATTGTATTTATATCAAGACCTGCAAGGGAAGAAGCAGCAATGGCACCCAGGGCATTACTTATATTAAATATGCCCGGGATCATCATAGTAAACTGCCCCAGATCTTTACCATTATGAAAAACATTAAAATAACTGATACCTTGTTCAAATTTTATATTTCCGGCGCGCCATGCGGCATCTTTCTTCACACTGTAACCAATGCCTCTGTCTTTAAATTCTTTAACTATTTTTTCGGCATAAACATTATCAACACATCCTATAACTGCCCCTGTTTCTCCCGTTAAAGATGCAAACTCTTTAAAAGCGGATACTATTTCATCTATGTCTTTATAATAATCAAGATGATCTTCTTCTATATTTGTAATGACAACAGTTTCAGGATGGAGATTGAGGAAAGACCTGTCGAATTCACAGGCTTCAGCCACAAAGAAATCTCCCCTGCCCGGAGAGGAATTGCCTCCGAGCTGTGGTATATCTCCGCCGCATACAAAGGTAGGATCAAGGCCGCCCCTGCATAATATATATGAAATAAGTGATGTTGTAGTGGTTTTTCCGTGACATCCTGCTACAGCAATACCTTTTTTACCTTTCATCAATTCTCCAAGCATTTCCGAATATTTCTTTATTTCTATGGCAAGTCTTTTTGCCTCTATTATTTCTTCATTATTATCTTTTATAGCAGCAGAACGTATAACTTTATCAATAGTGCTGTCAATATTTGATGCTTTATGTCCCCGGTGGAAAACAACTCCCTGACTGACAAGCCTTTCTATCTGTTCATTACTTTTAAGATCAGAGCCACTCACTTCATATCCCCTGTCTAACAAACATCTTGCAATGGCACTCATACCTATCCCGCCAATACCTACCATATGTATCTTTTTTATCATTAACAAATCGCTACCTTTCTTTATTGTACCTATCTTTAATGTACATTCGAAGATTATTCTCTATATTTAAGAGTTTTCCTTTATTTTTTGTATGAGAATTGTAATGCTAACGCATTACAAATTTCATATAAACTATAATAAAAAAACTATATTTATAATGAAGGTATATAAAACATGAGATAGAATTAAAATTATTATATGTTAAAATACAAAAATCATCACTCGCGTCACGTTTCATGTGTTACGCATCACGATTAACAAGGAAGGAAGTTATTAATGATTACCAAAAAAATCAAAACCATGATGTTCATAGACTGGGACATGTGGGAAACTCTCACTGCATTTATGAACTATGTAGACCCTGTTATACACTATAAAGGACAGGAGTACAAAGTAGAACTGGGTAAACTTACAGCAAAACCTCATTTATGCGGCACAGACATAAAAGATGAAGCAGATTTTATAATAGACAGATGTTCCCACTGGAACGGCTACTATAAATGTATGGCTCATACCGCTATGAATTCAGGAATAAAATTTGCCAATAACAGTCAGACCAATTCGAATCTTGATAAACAGAACTGTTATGATGTACTTATAAAAGCTATGCATCCCCATGACCGTCATCCCGTTACAGTACTTTTACCTCAATTCAGCCCTTATACAGAAGACCAGATCAGACAGTACTGGTGGCAGGAAGAACAGGAACAGATTATTGCAAACACAAAATTCGGTTTCGATCCCGACAGAAGTTATGTTGACTGGGATAAATTCAATGCAAAAATGAAACGTTCCAGACAGATAGACGAAAAAATAAGAGAAATAAGGGCTGCCTTTTATGAAGGCGGAAATTATCTACAGGAAGCAGTGGAAAAATATTTTAACAATAAATTCCCCCTCTATTTAAAGAAAGGTTTCGGAGGAGGAGGCAGCGATGTTTATAAAGTAAACAGTCTCCAGGAATTATATGAGAAATATGACGAAACAGGAGGAAAGGTATTCCATATACAGGAAGCCATTGAAAATTATGACATATTCATAAG
>JAKPQU010000015.1 GCA_029555925.1 Bacillota bacterium | reverse complement strand
TTCGTAAGAGCCTGTCAGGCAGAAGCTGATAAATGGTTACTAACAGACATGACCGGAGCGGTCACAACCAAATATGAAAATCAACATCCAGTGAAGGTGCAAACTTCATCATTTTCATATAAATTTACCTGTAGCGGTACTAAGAACGGGTTATCACATAAATAATTATACAGATGATTAACAGAACTATAATGGTTACAGGAACGATAAATTTTGCGAATTCTCTTCTCTGTTCATATTCTTTTGCTTTATATGTGTCCTCTACTGCCTCATAGGCACGCCTCTGTTTTTCTTTTATTTTCTCTGCTTTTTTCTGTCTTTCTCTGGCTACTTTTTCCATAGGGTCCTGGTCCAGATTTCTGGAACTTATTTCATAAACAGGTTCATCATCAGATCTCGGAAGTTCCTGCGTAATCTCACTGTCCAGTTTTTTTGTATCTTTAAAACCTTCCAGAACATCTCCCATTTCTTTCTTGAAACTGCCCGGCATCATCAGGGTAGACGATTCAAATACTCGGTCTTCCCGATTTCGTTTCTCTCCTTTCCTTTCTTTAACATAAAATTCAGGACAGTCAAGGCATTCCTGAAGAGCCTGTTTCATATCTTTCATATTATCAAATCTGGCAAAAGGTTCTGTATCTATAGCTTTCTTTACTATTTTCTCTAAAGTTACAGAGATATCCGGATTTATATTTCTTACAGATGGAAGGTCATAATTTGTATGACGGGAAATACCGGGGTTTAAACCTGTAATCATATAATAAAGAATATTTCCAAGACTGAATATATCAGATAAAGGTGTAGTTTTATTTCTGTATGCTTCAGGTGCTGCAAAACCGGCTCTGGTATAATTTGTTTGATTGATATATTTATTTATACCGAAACTGACCAGAGAAATCTTTCCGTCATAACCTATTATTACACTGGAAGGATTTAAATTACCCATAAATAGAGGAACCGGCTTTTGATTATGTAAAAACCACATAACCTTGCATAAGTCTATTATATATTTTATAGCTTCTTTTTCTTCAAGAGGAGCAGAATGCCTTATTTTCATGAAATTTTCCACATTTTCACCTTTTATATAATCCATAATTATATAAAAATGATCACCGGAAGGAAAAAAATCCATTATCTTTGGCAGACTGACATGGTCAAGTTTTGCAAACACCCGGGTTTTCTCCATAAAAACCGGTGTTATATTATGTCTTGCATCAGGCGCCAGGCTATGTCCCATTATTTCTTTTATGGCAATCTGCTTGTTTAACGTTACATGATTACCGAGATATACAGAACCATGACCGTCTTCTTCTATTTTATTGACTACTTCATATCTTTCAAGTATTTGTCCGGGATTCAACATAATTATACATTTCTGACTATGTCATAAATTTTGTGTAACCATATGGTTTATTCCATGGTAACTTTACACAAAATATCTTGCATTCTCAGATTTTTCTTGCTCCTTCCACCAAACCGAAACATCCTGTAAGCATCATATCACCGTTAGGAACGGCAAAATAATAATCTCCTCCCGAGGCAAGCTGTCTTTTAGGACCTGTAATGATAACAGGCCAGGCAGAAGTATCTTCTGTTAAATCTACTGAAAAACAAACACCATGCCCTCTTCCCTCAAAGACTTCTTCATCGGTTATATTTCTCTCTTTAAATCTTTTTATCACATCAAGAATATTCTCTTCATTCATTTCTCTTGAATGATGCTCCAGTATTGCAAAAATTCTGTCTCCTTTTACTATTGAGCATATAACATGCTGATTTCCTATATTTACGATTACAAGGCCTTTTTCTCTGTATTCTTCTACCTTCTTATCACAGAAAGCTCCCATTATACCGGCAGGCCCTGTATCCATAAAAAGTGTTTCACACTTCAATGAATTTTTAATAGAAATCATACGGGTAAAATAAGGTGGAGGTTCTCTATAAATAAGTTTTGAGAGCTTTCCTCCATTATCAAGAAACCGTTTCCAGTGGGAAAAACGAAATTTCCTGTTACTCCCGTTTATACATTCTCCATGGTCCTGGACCGCTATGGCTACAAGAGATGGTAATTTTATTCCATAATGACCAAGAGAAACGGCTAAAAAGTCCAGATTAAGGTCAGTTAATTCCAGTTCTATGCAGTGTCCGGGATTAGAAGGAACAATTTCTATACCCCAGCCTTTTATTTCTTCCGGATTATCGCGAAAGGTTTTTGCCGCCATGGCCGTCGAAAAAACTTTATGCCCTGCTTTTATATGTTTCTTTACTGAAGATGACAGGGGATGACCTCCCATAATACCACCGTGGAGAAATATATTTTTTCCTTCCTTCGTCGCCTCTTTTACTCTGGCAGATATAATAGAACAGTAAGAAGGGAGTATCATCTTCACACAGTTTTCTATATATTTATCTTTCTCGTAAATAAGTATATCCTGAGTTCCTGCTCCTATATCTATTGCAAGTATTTCATTGAATTCCATAGTAATCTCCTTTACATAGCCATAAGTTTATCTTCCGGCATTTGCCGGCCGTAATCTTCTCCTATAATCCTGTTCATATAAGAATTTATCATATAAGATGGTATATCGACACCATGATCTGTAAAAAAAGTTCCACATTCTTTGTTTATTCGCCTGAGTGTTTTTTCATAATAATGACATAACTCTTCAACAGTCATAGTAGATTTTATTTCTTCAGCAAATTTATTCACTTCTTCCCTTTTTCTCCTAAGAATTTCCCTTTTTTCAAAGACAGAATCATTATTAAGAGCACTTTTATAATCACCAAGACTTATTCCTCTTTCTTCTCCGTAAGTTCTTACCTTCTGCAGGAATAGAGCACCTTTATTCCTGGGCTTTTCTTCACTGTTTTCCATTTCCAGAATCTCTCCTCTTGCCCTGAGGAGTATCTGCCTTTCTCCAACTCTGTCACACCTGTCAACAGTACGTTCATACCATTTTAAAGATTTAAGATCATCCATTTCATAGGCAAGCTGAAAAGCAAAATCTTTATCGAGCCATGGAGAAGGGCCATCATAATCCACTATATTGTCAGCAAAAATATCATCTGGATCAAGCTCAAACAAATCTTCCCTGGCACGGTATTTTTTAATCTCTTTTCCTGTGACTTTAAGTTTCTGGGCCAGAGGACAGAGAGTCTGAAAAATTCGAAATTTCTCCTCATCAGGAAGAGCAAAAGGCTTTACAATAGCCCTTTTATAGAAATCTGATCTTTTATCTTCACTCTGTTTCACTGTGCTCGGCTCCTTTAACGCCATCGGGGCGGGTTAGCAGAAGATTGAAGACTGAGAATTGAAATTAACCCTAAACCCTCAACTCTCAGCTATGAACCATATAATAGTTTAATCGTAATAAAACTTCCTATACATTAAATCTAACCGATAAACTTCTGTGACGCAGAAAAACTGAGTAATTCACGAAGTTCCCTGTCACTCAGGTTATATCTTTCATCTTTCTCTGTTCTTAATTTCATTATTATCTTCTTCATTCTATCTACAACTTCCTGAGTGTATATCTTTTTCTCTTTATGTAACGTGGAAAAAGATATCCAGAACGTCTCAAACTCACTGTCAGTCATAAGTAATAATCTTATTAAAGGCATCCAGAGTTCAAGTTCATCTATAAAATTACGAACCTCTTCTTTAAAAGCTGCAGGTATATCATTGAGAGACATAATTCTCACCTTTACTATAGTGTATTTTATAACGTATTAGGATTTAAATAAGTCGTGATATGTGATGGTTTATTACCCCTTCGCATCATGCTTTACGCATTACGAGGTTATTACTGTGGTGAACGTAAATAATACATTTCTGCTCTCGTGACGCATAATGCGTGACAGGAGGAAGATTTTTATTACATTGCTTATGCTCAGGTCAGTAATTATAAATTGTTAAGAACCTAACTTTAATTATACAATGATTTTTTCCAATATTCAATTATATTCGACACATGTGATGATTATCTTGCTTTTAACAGCCATTAAGTGTATAATATTTATACTATGAACAAGCGAACTATTTTTTTTATTTTTTCTGCGATAATTTTAATAATCTCCATTTCCTGTATGAATTCAGGTGAGCCGGTGCTTCCTGCTTTAAATCCAGGGTCTAAAGCAAATCCTGATGAACTTACATTTAATTGTCTTTTCCCCATTCAAATAGGAAGAAACTGGACTTACAGATATAGAGAAAACAAATTTTCCTATCATTATAATCGTATAATAAGTGATATATCTTATCTGGAAAGATGGACCGTTATGGAAAACAACGGAAATCCGGGAAACACACAGAACTATATATCGGTAAAAAGAGAAAATCAGAATAATTCCTCTGTTATTAACAGAATGGAATATTATCTAAATAACAATAATTCCTCTTTTTTATGGTACGGCTTTAAAGACGAACAAAAAAATGAAGAGCACTCTTTTGATGCAAAGTTGCTTATCTTTCCAGTGGAAACTAATTCTTCCTGGCCCACAGATATTCCTTTTGACGGAAGTGATTTCTATGTAAAAATAAAAGGAATAAATACAGTTTCCACTGTATCAGATGTAGTCAACAGTCCTGCAGGGACATTCATACACTGCGTAAGAGCCGATTTTACTGCAAAAGAAAGATTGAATGTAACAGGTGCCGGATTATCCGACGTGGAAGGCATTATATCTTACTGGTATGCTCCCAATATAGGTATTGTAGAAACAAAACTCTTCATAAGGGTAAAATCGGTAGAGAAGCCAGAAATAGATGAAAAGAGTGAAATAACAAGAATACTTGACAGCTACAGCAGTCAACCACCTTCCCCATGATTCTGTAATCTTTTTCGATGAGAATCGTGAAGAGAGAAATAGGGTATCATTTTTCGCTGTGCCCACCCGGTCATGGCAAATATAGTAAAACGCCGCAGATAATGTCCGCTCTTAATCTCTACTACAGCTCTTTAAAAAACCTCTCCTGTTTTCATTCCATCCAGAGAAGAACTTATTATTCCTCCGGCATAACCTGCCCCTTCTCCTGCAGGATAAAGTCCAAATACATTCGGAGACTCCCTGTTATCATTTCTCAAAATCCTTACAGGAGAGGAAGTTCTTGTTTCTATACCTATCAGTATTGATTTCTCAAAATTTTTTATTTTTTTACAGAAATCTTCGAGGCCTCTTCTCAAAGTAATATATAAAAAATCAGGAAGGCAGTCTTTTAATTGCACAAAATTTACACCGGGTAAATAGCTTGTCCTGCAGACATACATGTCCCTGAGACCAAGAAAAGACCGGGTGGTCTGTGCCGGTGCAAAATAATTACCGCCTCCTGCAAAAAAAGCCATTTTTTCACATTTTCTCTGAAATTCCATACCATCAAGAACGGAAGACGAATAAAAATCTTTTACCCTTACCGTGACAACAATAGCAGAATTTGCTTTCCCGCTATTTCTGAGATAATTACTCATACCATTTACTACGAGTCTTTCCGGTTCAGAAGCAGCACAGATTATCTCTCCTCCGGGACACATGCAAAAGGAATAGACACTTCTTCCCGATTTCATATCATTATATTTTAAAATATAATCTGCAGGCGGGAGCAGAGGGTCAGTAAAAAATCTTCCATACTGATTCCTGTTTATCAGTTCCTGGTCATGTTCAATTCTTAATCCGACAGCAAAATCTTTCGGCTCCATGGAAAGACCTGTTTTTTCAAGTAATTTTAAGGTATCCCTTGCACTATGTCCGGTAGCAAGAATCAGTGCATCTGTATCACAGATAGTACCGGAAATTTTTACTCCTGCAAGATTACCTCCCTTTACAGATATACCTTCCAGTTTTGTGGAAAAAAGAAATTTTGCACCTTTTTCCTCAAGTGATTTTCTCATATTTGTAACAACTTTTCTGATAAGATCGGTTCCTACATGAGGTTTACTTTCATATAAAATTTCTTTGGGAGCACCGAAATCAACGAAAATCTTTAATATTTCTTTTATAAGTCCCTCTTTTTTTCTGCATGTAAGTTTTCCGTCGGAAAAAGTTCCTGCCCCTCCTTCTCCGAACTGCACATTAGAATCCGGATTTAATATACCATCTGTCCAGAGTTTTTCCACATCTTTTATCCTGCTGGCTATTTTCTTCCCCCTCTCTATAATTAAAGGTTTATATCCCTTTTTTATCAGAGTCAGGGCTGAAAATAATCCGGCAGGTCCCGTACCTGCTATTACAGGATGTAATGTATGTTTCCTCTTCCTTATTATATCCTCTCTATCTGTATTTAATTTTTCTCTCTCTTCTTCTCTGCTCTTCAAATATACCTGAAGAGAAAAATCAAAATAAATCATACTTTTCTTGCGTGCATCTATGGATTTTCTGAGGATTTCATAACTTAATATATCAGATACCGGTATATTAAGAGCTTTCGCTATAGAGCCGGCAAGATCCATTTTTTCTGTTATTTTAAAACGTAAATTTATTACAGGACACATAACCAGATATTACTGAAGTGAGCATAAATAATACATACATGATCTCGTAACGCGTGATGCGTGACGGAGGAAAACTTTTATTATATGCTTGTGCTCATGTCAGTGGTGTGTTTCATAATTTTCCATGAAAATACAAATAATGTCATATTTTCAAAATGTCATATATTTCACTGATACTATAACATAATTCTGCTTATATATATATAACTTTTGTAAATTCTTTCTAATTTATTTAGAAGGATTTTCTGCAATAAAATTGAAGTATATTTAATTAATAATTAAAGAATCATAAGGAGATCTTTATGGCAACTTATTGTCCTACCTGTGGAACATCTAACCCTGATGATTCAAAAAAATGTCATATATGTGATACAGCTCTAACCAGATTTGCCAGTGACGGAGCTCTGGCATCAGGAACATTGATTCATTACAGATATCGTATTACAAAACTCATTAAAGCAGGTGGAATGGGGGCAGTATATCTTGCAAAAGATATAAAGAAAAATATAGTCAAGGCCGTAAAAGAATTATTCAAACAATTTTCACCTCAGGAAGAACAATATGTAGTACAGCGTTTTAAAGAAGAAGCAGAAATTCTTGCAAGATTAAAACACCCGAATATGCCACGGGTAAGTGATTATTTCCATGATTACGACAGATATTATATTGTCATGGATTATGTGCAGGGAGAAGATCTTGAGTCAGTTCTGGAGGCAGAGGGAGACCCCGGACTTCCAGAAGCAGATGTTGTAGATATTGCAATACAGGTATCAGGAGTACTGGATTATCTCCATAATCAAAATCCTCCTATTCTTTATAGAGATTTGAAACCTTCAAATATAATGCTTCAATATGAAGACGGCAGAGCCATGCTTATAGATTTCGGCCTTGCCAGAACTGTTCAGCCGGGAAGTGAAAGAGGGAAAACAGCCATAGGAACAGAAGGCTATTCTCCACCGGAACAGTATATGGGAAACCCGGAAGTCAGAAGTGATATTTATGCACTCGGAGCTACAATGCATCATCTGTTGACAGGAGAATTCCCTGCTGTACCATTTCAATTCAGTTATGTAAGGGATTTGAATCCTGACATATCAGAGGAAATAGAAGCAATTGTAATGAAAGCCGTTGAAATAGAAGCAAAAGATAGATTCTCTTCTGCCAGAGAAATGCAGGAAGCTATACTTGAAGTCTATCCTGATGGAGTTAAAAGACTTGAATATCTTAAAAGTATAAACCTGGAAGAAGAAGAACCGGTAGAAGGAAAGGAAACTATACAGATATCATCCGGAGAAGACATAGTAGAATTTATAGAAGAAGAGATTCCTCCAACCGTTCCACAGCAAACGGCTATTTCTGTTAATAAAATACCATCTGAAATCACACATGGAATAGCAGTTGAAAAGCCTGCTGCTGAAAAGCCTGTTCTTCAAGTCGGGAAACCTGCTGCAGCGAAACCTGTTCTTCAAGTCGGAAAACCTGCTGCAGCGAAACCTGTTCTTCAGGTCGTGAAACCTGCTGCTGAAAAGTCTGGAATTCAACTCAAGGAAAATAAATTTATGTCTCTCATAAAACAACTTGAGAGCACTGATATTTCAGAAAGAATAAATGCCATAGAAGAACTCGGAGAAATGAAAGATAGAAGAGCAATATCTTTTTTAATGGAATTGCTGGAATATAACGAGGAAAGTACAACAAGAGCCATAATAAAAGCCATGGGTAAAATAAAAGATACCTCTGCTGTACCTGTCCTGATAAAACACCTCTCTTCCGATGATCTCATAGTCAAGCAATATGCTGCAATGGCTCTTGGAGAAATAAAGGATGGAAGCGCATTAAATCCTCTCATAAAATCACTCAATGACCAAGACGAAGGCGTAAGAGCAAGTTCTGCCTATGCTCTTGGTAATCTTGGTAAAAAAGAAGCTATAGAACCTCTTATCAATCTTTATATAAAAGATATGGATCAGGAAGTTCGTATAAGAGCTGCCGAGTCAATAGCTCAAATAGACGGAAGAGATCTTACTTCTCTTATAGAAATAGCGGAAGAAGAAGATGATGATACAAGAAAAGATGTAATATTAATGTATTTTTCCGGTTACAGCGCCAGAATTTCTTCACAGGTACAACAGATACCCGCTAAATATAGCAAATATATACATATGCTTGACAGTAAAGACCAGTCTATGAGACTCGATGGTATAAATCTTCTTATTCAGACAGAAGATCCGCAGGCTGCCAGTATACTGGTAAATTATATTAATGATGCAGATGAAGCAATAGCTGTCGATTCACTGAAAGCAGTCGTTGGCATGAAACAGAGTAACACACTTGAAGCTATTATAAAATTGCTGGATACTCCGAGACCCATATTAAGACAATGGGCAGTATGGGGTACAGGAGAATTTCGAGATAAGAGAGCCACAGATGCTCTTTTAAATCTGTTAAACCATAAGGATCCCGGCACAAGAGCAACTGCTGCATATGCACTCGGCAATATTGGAGATAAAAAAGCTCTTTCATCCCTTGTCCAGGTAATAATAGAAGACAGTGATACAGATGTAAGAAAAAATGCTGCAGAATCTGTATTACAACTGAAAGAGAATGTCACCATACCGGGTTTTATAGATATGGCAGTGCATGAAAGCAGTGAGGCAAGAAAATCTTTTATTACGAAATATTTTGGAGAAGAAACAGGAGACGAAACAGAGGAATATGTTTCTGACATTAATAAATATTTATCAGATTTACAGAGCACCAATCCGAGAGCAAGGGCTGATGCCTGTAGAGCACTCGGCAACAGTAAATTGCCTGACTCCATACCCTATCTCATAGAAACCCTTAAAGATGAAGATGAAAATGTCTGCCGTGCGGCAGGTTATGCTCTGTCACGTTATGAAGAAGCAGTAGAGCCTTTAATTTCTCTATTATATAATGCCAATGAACATGAACTCCAAATGGCAATATGGATTTTAGGTGAATTAAAAGCCAGCCAGGCTCTCCCGGAAATTATAAATTTTCTGGAACATGATGTGCCCGATATAAGACAGAATGCCGCCTATGCCCTTGGAAATATAGGGGATAGAAATGCCATAGAACCTCTTATAGGATGTATCAGTAAAGATAATAATAAAGATGTAAGGATATATGCTGCAGAGGCTTTAAAAAAGATAGAGAATACTAAGAATATTGAGAAAATTATAAAAGTTGCAAAATCAGATGATGAGTTATTGAGAGAAAATATAATAAAAGCAGTATATCCCGGAGGGACATTTCAGAGAGCCAGTTCTGACTATAGAGAGGAAGAAATATTCCCGGAAGAAGAAAGCCTGAATGACAGAAATCCTGATATGAGAAAAAATGCTGTCCTGGTTATGGCGGAAAAATATAAAGCCAGGGCTCTCTCAAGTATTATACCAAAACTCAAGGACCCTGATGAAACAGTAAGAGATACCACTATAAGAGCCGTTGTTGAAATAAATGACCCTGTAGCAGTTGATAATATTATAGAATGTTTAAGAGATCACTCCCCTCTTGTTCAGCAGCGTGCGGCGTGGGCTCTCGGGGAATTTAAAGATAAGAAAGCACTGAGCGGCTTACTCGGTCTTCTCGGTAGCAAAGACGGAGCAGTAAGAGCTACTGCAGCTTATGCTCTCGGGAATCTGGAGGATGAACGGTCTATTGAGTATTTATGTAATACTATGTTAAATGACGTGGACCCTGATGTAAGAAAATACTCGGCTGAATCCCTCGGGCAGATAGGTGATAAAAGAGCTTCCAATTCATTGCTTCTGGCTCTAAAAAAAGAACAGGACATAGAGACCAGGAAAATCATATCAAAGGTATTCAGTTCATTAAAATTTAAAAAATAAATGAGTATGTTAGATCTTTTTATAGTGGCAGAGATTATGTATCGTTATTAATGGAATTTAGCTGACAGATAACAATTAAACCTTTATAAAGTATCAGGAGATGGGAGGTGGACGGGAAATGCCAGGGAAATTCTGTGGCAAATGCGGAACCAGACATGATGGAACAGGAAAATTCTGCGGTGTCTGCGGCAGTGCTATATCAGACCCTACAATAGATTCTCCTCAATCTTTTGTCCAGCAATATTCACCTTCAGTACCGGGAGCATTTTTAAAGGCAAAAAGCCATCTCAAAATTAATCTGGAAGGAACCTTTAAAGGAGATACCTATAAGATAATAGGCAGAATAAAATATTCTGTTTATGATAAAGAAGATAAAAGAAGTTACCTCTGGGATGAATGGCTTTTAATTTCCCGGTACGGCCGTCAGCTATGGCTTTCCGAAGATGAGTGGAAATTCCAGATTGCAAGTGCTTTTACCCCTAAAACACCATTCGATCCGAACAGTGCCGTAAGCCCTGTCATGCTTGATGACCAGCCCAGATCTATACTGGAAAAGGGAAAAGCTAGAATAGAACACTATGAAGGGGAATTGAATTATAAACCTGAAATAGGGGAAGAAGTGAATTTTCTGGATCTATCAGGCGGATACAGTGTGGAATGGAATGAAGAAGAAATAAAATTCTTCAAAAGTGAAGAAATTGTCGTAGAAGAACTGTATAAAGCCTTCAATCTGGATGTCAAATTAATTCCCGTAGAAGCATATCAAAAGAAAGTTCAATATGAAGATGAAGACGAAGAAATACCAAGATCAATAGATATAAGAGATGATAACAGCTTTTATCATTATGATGCAGAAACGCTTCTGAAAAAACAGAATGCTTACAACAAGAAAAATGTTCCTTTCTTACTGTCAATCTGTGGAGTTTTATTAATATTATTTTCACTTTATTGTATGCAAACAGGAAAAATGGTTTTCAATACCAGTATAATGCCCATAGAATGTAAAGGCGGGAAAATAGCAGGCCCTATTAAATTAACGAAAGCAGGCACCATACATGTCGTAAGAGCTGAAGGCAGTATAGCCCCCAATAATATTTTCTATGATATAACTATGGAACTGATAGATGAAGAAGACCCCGATTCGGATATACCATTATGGGGAAAAGAAGATGAATTCTGGGGAGAAAACGGTGTAGAATACGAAGAAGGCCAGAGTTATCCCTGGTCAGAAACAAGCGCATCCACTAAATCCTTTTTTCTGCTTTCAGAAGAGGGGGATTATTATTTAAGGATTACCACAGAGGGGGATGATACTGTCCTTTCACAGAGCGGCTCTATAAGAATAAGCATTTATGAAGGAGTTATCCTGGGAAGATATTATTTCTGGGCAGGTTTTCTGCTTATTTTAATAGCAATACTTATATTTTAAATCGTAATGCGTAACGCGTAACGCGTGACGGGAGGAGTATTTTAATTCCTGATTGTAACTGAAATCAGTCACCTGTAACTGATAAAATTTATATAGAAAGGGGAATTATTTTGGATAAGGTTTACAGTACATTAATGAGTTATCTTTTAAGTATAGGCTGGGGAGTAATAGGAGCTATTACAATGAGTATATCTCTTGGACTTCTTATAAAAATATTCGACTGGATGACTCCTATAGACGAATGGAAAGAAATAGAAAAAGGGAATGTATGTGTGGCTATAATACTTGCAGCAGTCATACTTGCTTTTGGTATTGTGATAGGATGTGCGATTCACGGTTCATAGGAGAATTATTATGAAAAAACTAATATATTTCGTTATTTTCATGATTTTTTCATGCACTTCACTGCCATTAAAGGCAGGAAATGCAGAAGCCAGCAAAGCCCTTGCCTTTGGCAAACAACAGTTTAACAGCGGAAATTATGAAAAAGCCAAAGAATTTTTTGCTTCTGCAATAAATCTGAATCCATCTCTCTGTGAGGCCTATGAATACAGAGCAAAAACTGCCTCAAAAATAGGTGTAACCTCTCTGGAGGCAGATATAACCTTCTACAAATCCCGTCTTTTAACAGTAAAAGAAAATACTTACACCATACATTTCGGTCTTGCCTGCACGTACCTTGAAAAAATGTCTATTGACTCTAAATCAAAAGAAGAGGCAAAAAAAGAGCTAGCGAGAGTTATAGAAAAAGATAAAGATGGTCCCTTCGGAAAACGCTCGGCAGAACTTCAGGCAGAATATAAGATAGAAGATGGAGAAACAGCAGAAAAATCAAATTTCGGTGAAACTATTAAAGAATACTGGAAAATTATCTCTTTTATGTTACCGGGAATAGCTCTGCTACTTATACTCATGGCAATATTCAGTTTTACTTTTCCGAGAAATAGATTTAAAAGTACTTTTGTCGCAATAATTATAGCAATACTCGTTTATACTCTGGCCACAATTACTACTCTTACAGGATTCGGACTCAGAAATTCTTATGGAAAATCCATAAGGACAGGAGCATATTTTGTTGGCAGGGGCATTCATCCGGGAAAATGAGTGAAGGGTGAAGAGAAACAATTTTATTAAAGATTAATGGTCAACTTATTAGAATCAATCAGGTAAACTAACTGTGGATAATATAAATAAAAATTCCTCTACAGAATCTTCGGAGAAAAATTCTGAAGGCAATATTTTCACTAAAGAATCTTCGGATGGAAAAAGTAAAAATTCCTCTACAGAATCTTCGGAGAAAAATTCTGAAGGCAATATTTTCACTAAAGAATCTTCGGAGAATAATGAGGAAAAAGCTGAAAAATCTCTGACAGAATCTTCAGAGAAAAATATTAAAAATGAACATTTATTATTACTGGCATCTGTTTTTTTTATTTCTGTCTGCGGTATAAGCTATGAGCTTCTTTTCGGAACAATCTCTTCATATCTTATAGGAGATACGATATTTCAATTCTCCATAACCATAGGAGTATTTATGAGTGCCATGGGCATAGGCTCCTATCTGTCCAGATATATAGAACATAATTTGCTGGATAATTTTATTGCCATAGAAATCTGGATTGCTATATCAGGAGGTTTTTCTGCTTTTATTCTCTTTTTTGCCTTTGCCTGGACAGAGGTTTATTCTTTTTTTATGTATGGTCTTCTGATAATAGTAGGCTCCCTTATCGGTATTGAAATACCTGTTATAACAAGAATAATACAGGAATATGGAACACTTAAAGTAACCCTTGCACGGGTACTGTCTCTTGACTATCTAGGAGCTCTTGCAGCTTCAATAGGTTTTCCCCTGTTATTTCTCCCCCATTTTGGACTTATGGAATCGGCTTTTTTCTTCGGATTATTAAATATAGCAGTTACTGCAGCAAATATAATATATTTTTATAAAAAACTTCTTTACAGAAATACACTTATTATATGGACAACCATATCAGGGATACTGCTAATGACAGGGCTTATTTTTTCTTTTAAAATAATATCTTTTGCCGAAAGTGCAATTTATGAAGAAGATATTATATATGTGTTACAGACAAAATATCAGAGAATAGTCCTTACAAAATGGAAAGAAGAAGTCAATCTGTTTCTTGACGGAAATTTGCAGTTCTGTTCCATTGATGAATACCGTTACCATGAGACACTGGTTCATCCTGCAATGACCCTGGCACCTTCAAGGGAAAACATACTTGTCCTGGGTGGCGGAGACGGCCTTGCTCTGAGAGAGATATTGAAATACAGTGATGTAAAAAAGATAAAACTCGTAGATATAGATCCAGATATGATAAAATTATGTTCTACTTATTCAATTATAGCTTCTCTTAATAAAAATTCTTTTAAAGACCCGAAAGTAGAGTATATTCCACAGGATGCATGGACGTTTATGAAAAATACAAATGAAAAATTCGATGTAATAATTGTAGATCTTCCGGACCCCGGTAATGAAAAACTGTCAAAACTTTACAGTACAGCATTCTATCAGATAACAGGTCACCATCTGTCAAGAGGAGGTATTATGGTAGTTCAAAGCACTTCAACCTTTTTTTCTGTAAATACCTTCTGGTGTATACATAATACAATAGAGCATGCAGGTTTTAATGTAAAACCAATCCATACCCTTGTGCCGAGCTTCGGTGACTGGGGTTTTGTCATTGCTTCGAATGAACGAATTGACATAAACAGATGTAAAGTAAAAGTACCCGTAAAATATTTAAATGAAGAAACAATAAAAAGTCTTTTTGTGTTCAGTGAAGATATAAAATGGCGGGAAACTCAGGTAAACACACTTGATAACAGTATAATTACTTATTATTATAATGAAGACTGGTCTAAATGGCAGGAAAATGAACAATAAACAGTGAACATTACAGTCATAACCGGTCACTGAAAAAGGAGGAAATCACTGTTATGGAAATGCAGATAAGAGAACTGGATTGTCCGGCATGCGGGGGAGTATTAAAACTTGCAAGCGTATATGTTAGAAGCACAGTATGCCCGTACTGTGATCAAACACTTTATATTGAAGATTTCGGCCTGAGTGTAGCAGGTAAATATCCTAAACTTGCCGATTATCCGAGCAGATTTGCCATAGGTGTTAAAGGAAAAATTAAAGGAAAAAACTTCGAAGTTGTAGGGAGAGTACGGTACAGAGGAGAAGATTGTTTCTGGGATGAATGGTATCTTACCTTTGAAGACGGGAAACCGGGATGGCTAACGGAAGAAGAGGGAGAATGTGCTCTGTTCAACAAAGAAAAAATTAAAACATCTGTACCTGACACTTCTCAATTAAAAGTAGGGAAAACAGTAGAGATAAATAACTATAAAATATTTGTAACGGAAACGGGAGAAGTTTCAATAGAAGGTGGAGAAGGACAGCTTTTCTTTGTAGTAAAGCCAGGAACAGAGTTAATTCATATAGACGGGAATGCCGGTGGGAAACTGGTATCCATAGAATTTTACGAAAACGAGATAGAATTTCATACAGGAGAAAGTCTTGAATATGAAGATATAGTTATTAACAGATAAATATTTCAGAAAGTCATGCTTCAGGTCTAAGAAAATTTCAAATTTTACATAAAAATTACCCTTATGAATTGCTATAATTCAATATGTGAGATATAATATTGGATATGTTTTTTTCATATAATTATGATTATATTTTTATAAAAATAAATTACTAGTCAGATGGAGGAATTATAATGGCCATAGTTAATATGTTAAAATTCAATAAACATTCCGGAGCCATGTTAAGTGATGAAGAATATATAGATGTAAGATGGAGAAGATGTTTTTATCTTGATAGCATTCATTCATTATTATCAGGTGAGAGTGCTGATCTGCTTAAAATGGAAGCTGTGTACGGAGGAGTCGGAAATCCTTCTGTACATTATGAAGTAATAAATAAGGTTCAAAAGCAAATAGATACAATAGTTTCAGGACCGGACGGAAAAGAAAAAATAAAAACAGCAGGTGATATAGGAAATATAACCCTGTCATCCATTCATGGACTTACAAGAAGAAAAGTTGATGATGTTTTAAAACTGCTCTATGGATTCAGTACAGATGATTTTAACCAGGGGTATGTAGAAATTGACGGAAAAAAAATAGATATAAAACAGGATGCCATAAAAGATGATGCAAGAAAGATAATTTCTTTCAAAGATAAAAGGGATTACTTAAAACCGGTATTTGAAAACAAAGTATGTCTCATGGCCTATGACAGAGAATACGGTCTTACTACTTACTGTATAAAGGCAGACATAGGGGTACTTTCTCTGGTTTCAGGAGGATTTGAAACACTAGGTAAAGGTGTGTATGGAGCAGGAAGGGCTTTCGGAAATTATTTCAAGGATAAATACCTGTCTCAGAGAAGAGACGGGATGGACAGGGTTGAAGGTATGTGTCTTTTAATAGCTTCTGCCATAGAAGCAAGGGATTACTATCTTGGAGTCGGCGGATATTTCAATATTATTTATCTTGACGGAGAAAAAGAAAGTCACAGTGAAAGATATAAAGAAATATGCCATCACAGAGTAAAACTGGCCACTGAAATTGTCACAGGATTTCTTAATAATGAATTAAGTAAAGACAAAACCTATGAAATGCTGAACGATCTGCTCTTTGAGGAAAAGTCAGAGGAAGCCGTAGAGGAAAACATGTGGCACTATGCTAAAAATCACAGGAGACTGGAACTGTTATTAAGAGGTTATAAAGATGTTGCTCTGGAAGAAAGTGTGATTTCTTAGTGCTGATAACGGTACATATGCCCATGATTGATTACTGATTTGAGGTGTTGGGTTAAGGAGATTAAATCCGGAACCAGGAACCTGATTTTAACTGATGCCGAATTTACCGATGTCAGTAATTAGAGAGGAAATTATGTAAAACCTTCCCGGTATCTGTTACAGGGGAAAGGTGGATAATACCAGAAGTGAGCATATTTACTCCTGTGACACATTGCGCGTTACGGGTCACGTTTTTATCTAAATTAGTAAAGAAAGAGAGCGAATTTAACATATATGACATCAATAAATGCAATGAAATTCAATGATTATTCCGGTATTATGATGTGTGATGAACAGCGTGGTTGGAATGAAGAAGATATGAAAATATATGTATCAGACAAGATAAAGCCATGTATTCCGCCTGAAATTACAGAGGACACGGGTCTCGTTGCTGCCTATGGAAATACAGGAACATCTACGGTAGGAGACGAAATAAAATTTACCATTTTTAAAAATCTCAGAGAAGATTATCAAAATTTTAAAGATAAATGCTCCAGGGTTCCGAAACAATATAAAACAATAGAAGAGCTTTCAGTTACCGTCTTTGATATTATCAGAAATATGAAAAGAAATCATATAGACCAGCAGCTTAAAGGTAAGTTCGGGTTTGATGCCATTGATTATCTCAAAGGCTCTTATGAGGAAAAAGGGAAAAAAATCGAAATAAAAGATAAAGACACAATAAGCCAGGTACATAATCTTATTACCTGGAAGGACCGTGGTGGAGACGTAAAACCGGTATTTTTAAATGCCGGACTTCTTGCAGGTTACGATAATAAAGAAGGTTTCCGTATATTTCATTTTTCTTTGATACAGTTCTTCAGGGAAGCAGTCCAGGTTATATATCTTGCAGACGGTTCGGGATATGATACTGTCAATCTTCTTCTTTCAGATTATACATCACATAAATCCTTACCTGAAAGACGCGGCAATATAGATCGTGTGGAAGGTTCTATGGAAATGCTTTCTGCTTTGAATACTGCGTCAAGAAGAAATGTGGGTATAGGAGGATATTATAATATAATATTATTCAACGGCAGGGCAGATTACAGGGAAAGAATGGTAGAAATCCATGATCACAGATCAAAACTTGCATCAGAAATAATGTATGCAAAAGATAAGAATTTAATCTCCTATGATACTGCCTATGGACTTATTGATAAAATCTTATTTAAAAATGAATCCTTTGAAGAGGTTAACTCGCTTCTGGAAAAAAATTGTTCCAATCCGGTTAAACTCAAGAGAATATTAAGAGGTTATAAAAAATAAATTTGACCGGGATTTTCAGGATAAGGATTAATCTATGTGTATAACTCTATCCCGGTAATCCTTTATCCTATTAATCCAGGTCGGGAAGGAGTTTTATTATATTATTTTATGAACTTATCCAATCAAACCAGCGAATATATAACAAAAGAATTCGATCTGTCCGAAACAGGGCTTGAACTTATTATTGATTTATTAAATAAACAAAAACTTACCGGACTGTTAACAATAGAAGACGACAGAGAGAAAGGGGAAATTTATCTCCACGACGGTAATATTATCTATGCAAAACTCGGTAGTCTGGAAGGAGAAAGAGCTATTTTATCTTTTGTTGCCTGGGTTAATGGCAGAGGGAAATTTATAGACTCCGGAGGGTCAGAAAAATTTAACAAAAATACTACCTATGAAACTCCATTTTTAATAGAGACTATGAACAAAGAACTTGCAGAAATTTCAAAAATGAAGGATTTAATTTATTCACTGGATCTTGTATTTGAAGTTATAAATACAGGTAAGCCTATGTATATAAAAACAGCCGAACTGACGGTTCTTCCATGGGTTGACGGAAAAACCTCCATAAGAGAAATAGGACAGGTAATGGGAAGAGAATATACGGGTGTAATAAAGTCTATATATAAATTATACAAAGAAAACATTATATGTAAGCGTTAGTATAACATGTTCTGTTCCTATAAGAACATATAAAAGAACGTTCTTCTCAGCACATAATATACTAAAAAGAAAATAGAAAAGTTTCTAGGTTCTAAAAGAATCATTCAATTTTTTTCTTTAAGAGAGTGAAATTTATGTCTGAAATGTTAAATGCAGGATGTATACTCTGTGATCGTTATGAAATCAGAGATTTAATAGTGTGTGACGAGAAAGAAGTCCATTATCTGGTCGAAGACCTTGACCCGCCCCACGAGCAGCTAACACTGAAAGAATTTATTCCTCAATCGGAGAAAGAAATTGAAGGTAATGAATTATTCTGGAAAAGACTGGCTATACTTTCGGAAGTAAGACATCCGAATCTGATAAAAATCTACGAATATTTCACAGAAATACCTGAAGGAAAATCTGAGAAAAGACATTATGTAGTCATGGAATATATTAAAGGCAGAACCCTTCAGGATATATTCCAGACCGATTTACATGAAGAGCCTCTACCGATTAAAGTACTGACAAAACACATGATCAAGGTATGCGGTGCTCTGAAATATTTAAATACACAGCATACAGAGCCTGTTGCTTTCGGTGTTTTAAAACCCAAATACATCATGTTAACACCTGACAGGCAGATTAAACTGTTTAACTATGGTCTTGGTAATCTGTTAAGGACAGGCTACTGCAGTAAAACTCCGGGATTTAGCCCGATAGAACAGATTGGCAAGGGAATAACAAATGAAAAAACAGATGTTTACAGTCTGAGTGCCACTATGTATTATCTCCTTACAGGCAGAAATCCTGAAAAATATCCGGGAGCGTTCTCACAGGTTTCACATTATAACAAAGAGGCTTCTCCGGAACTGAATGAATTCATAGCAAGAGGTCTTTCGCCAAAACAGGAAGACAGGCCGGGATTACAGGAAGTTTCTAATTTTCTTCTTCAGTTTTCTATGGGTAAGAGGCCGAAATCTGTGTTTGCCATATCACCTGGCAAATCTCCACAGGCTAAAGCAACTCCCACACCTGATAAGGTTGATAAATTTGTAACAAATATTAAAGAAAAATTGAGTAAAAAAAGCTTTTCTTTTTCCAAAACATCTCAGGCTCCGGCGCCATCACCACAGGAAGAAGCAAAAATAGATACCTTTTCCGACTTTTCCGCTCATATAGCAGAACCATCTGAAGCACCGCCTGAAGCAAAACCTGTCGATATATTCACATTATCAGATGAAAAACCTGTAAGTCCCGCCCTTGAAAAAACAGTTTATCATGATGAAGAAGAAAGCTCTGATAATACCGGTCTTAAAGGCAAATTCCACAGTGCTCCCAAGAGAGGCACCAGAAGATTTGATGTTAAACAGTATATGGCAGCAGCAGAAGCACTTAAAATTAAAAAAGGAGAAAACACAGATACGTCATCCAGTCCCGAGCTGGTAGCTCAAAAGGCAAAAGAATCCAGAGAAAAAAGTGCAGAATTATTTGCAAAGTTAACATCGAAACTTCCTCCCATGAAGACTCCTCCTTCAGCTCCTGTAAAACCTTCTGAAGAAAAGAAAAAAGAGACAGAAGAAAAACCTACCGAAGAAAAGAAAGGTGGAGCAAGTCTTGCACAGAAACTGGCCCAGAAATATGCAAGAAAAAAACAGGAGGAAAAAGATCAGGAAACACCATCAGGAGAAGCGCTTCCGCCACAACCGGCAAGAAAATTACCTACTCCAAGAGGCCTTTCAGCAGACTGGAGAGAACAAAAACAATTTCTGTGCCAGAGTAAACCTGATACACCTGCCCTGCTTCCACCGCTACAGGAAGGAACATCCATTAAAGATAGGTATGAAATCGCAGAAATTCTCCACAAGGATTACTCTGGAGCAGTTTACATGGTGCTCGATACAAGTGAACAGGATAATACAGAAGGACAGGAAGTATCAAAAATTATTAAAGAAATACAGTATAAACCACCTAAAGAGAATCCGAGACTCGGAGAAAGGGTTATTTCTAATTTCGTTAAACTGGGTGGCAAATTAAAAAATCTAAATCATCAGAACCTGATTAAAGTAACAGATTATTTCTTCAATTATTCCGGTGATAGAAGTATTATAAGGCTTTTTATTGTTATGGAACAGGTGGAAGGTTATACCCTGGAAGAAATAATAAAAAGTCATCTGGAAAAACAGAGCCGTATTCCTTCTACAACAGTTTTTGCAATATTAACAAAGGTCTGTGAAGCTATTTATTATCTGCACAGCCAGAAACCTCCTATAGTAGCAGGTGATCTCAATCCCAGAAATATACTGATCTCTTATAATGGAGAAGTAAAATTTATAAATTACGGATTAAGAGAAATCTTTCTTGTTGAACAGGAATTAGTGTTTCCAATGTATGGAACTATAGGTTATTTTGCCCCTGAACAAACAGGAGTTGACATAACCAATACCAGGGCCGATATATTTGCACTGGGAGCTACTATTTATTATTTATTAACAGGCATTAACCCGGAAAAACAGCCCTATGAATTCAGTCCTGTAAGAAAAATCAATCCTTATATATCCAGTAATGTTGAAGCAATAGTAGACTTATGTGTCAAAATAAACCCTGCCGAAAGAGGAGATATCAAAGTAATAAGGGAGAGAATGAACAAAATCACCATGGTTGAGCTTGACTCTTCACTGCTTGAAAAGCAAAAGGAAATGCAGGATAAGAGAAAAGCTTCTATGGAAGAAATAGGAAATATAACACCTCTGAGTGCAGAACTGGGGAAATTATTCCTGAAATACGGGCTTATAACAGCAATTATTGTATGTGTTTTAACAGGTGGATATTTCGGTTACAACTATTATAAAAATATTCCTACAAAAGGTAGAAAAATATATATTTCTATGAGTTCTGAGAAAATGCTATCTATACTGGATATAAATAAAAATACAATAAATCAAAAAATTAATTTAACCTTCGAAAGTAATCTTGTCCTGGGTGCTGTAAAGAAAAAACAGCTTTTTATTACAGATAAAGGCACTATGGTATATATAATAGACACAACAAGCAATAAATCGTCAGGTAAATTTTTAGCCAAATTTGACAGTGGCATAAGAATTACCTTTATGGCCCTGTCACCTGATGAAACAAGACTCTACCTGTTAAGCAGCAGCAACAACAAATTTAAGGCCATAGACTTAACTACCAGAGCAGAAATCGCAACACAGGACATACCGGCAAATTCTTCAGGAGCGGCTCTTTCATCTGACGGAAAATATTTTTATATTATAAACAATAACCAGAAAAATAGTTTTCTCACGACCATTAATACAGATACATTAAATATATCAGCTACGATTCCAATAAAAGAAGGAGCCTATGATATTGCTGCAGGTACACAAAAAATATTTATACTCTATAATAAAACTGATGAAATAGGTATTATAGATGTCAGTACAGGCAGAGAGGACATTAAAAAAATCTCTACAGGCTCAGAACAACTTGGACCTGTTAAAATTATGCTCAGCTCAAATAATCAGGAATTATATCTTCTCAATCAAAAAACCCAGGAAATTGCGTGTATGCAAATATCTGACATGACAGTGAAAGCTCACATAGCACTTCCCGGCTACCCTGTTGAATTTCTGCTTAATCCGGGAGGTTATATATATATATATCTGACAGAACTCGGAAACCAGGGAAAGAGATATTATTCTATAGTAATATTCGATAAAGATAATAAAAAGATAGTTAATAAAATACCGCTTCAAAACTATGCGGATAAGATAACGTTAGGGGAACATTAATCGTTACGCGTAAAGCGAGGATAACAACCGTTCTAATAATGTGACACAGATGAAGGATAAAGGAGCAGTGAGTAAAATTTTGTCCTTTTCTGCTCACTGCTCACTGGTCACTACAATTTCGCCTTTATAACTTTTGCCAGTCTTTTTATTCCTTCATCTATCTCTTCATGTGTGGGGTATGAGAAATTCAATCTCATTGTATTCTGTCCCCGTCCGTCACAATGGAAAGCAGAACCTATAACAAAGGCGACATTCTGTTCGACTGCTTCATAGAAGAGTTTATCACAATTTATATGTTCCGGTAACATAATCCACAGGAATAATCCTCCCTGTGGCCTGGTCCATCTGACCCCTTCAACCTTCGGCATATATTCCTCAAGAGCTCTGAGCATTACATCTCTTTTCTTATGATATGCACTCTTTACTGTTTCTATATGCTCTTCAAGTAATCCTCGGCGACAGTATTCATAGGTTATAAGCTGGGTAAAGGCAGGGGTACAGAGGTCTACAGACTGTTTGGCGAAAGCCAGTTTCCTTATAATATCAGCATGTGCTATTACCCATCCCAGGCGGAACCCGGGGACAAATATTTTGGAAAAGGTGTGAAGCATTACTACATTATTCGTATCGTCAAGAGACATAAGAGAAGGGGGACTCTGTCCTTCAAACCTGAGTTCTCTGTAGGGAGTATCCTCTATAATGAGTATATCATATTTTTTACTCAGTTCTATTATTTTCTTTCGTCTTTCTAAAGATAATGTTACTCCTGCAGGATTCTGAAAATCAGGAACAAGATAGATAAATTTATAATGTTCTTCCGTACCTTTAAGCTGTCCAAGAGTCTCTTCCAGAACATCTACGAGAATACCGTCATGATCTGTAGGTATACCGTGCATATGAGCCCCGTACCCCTGAAAAACCTGAAGCCCTCCTACATAACTTGGCAGTTCGACTATAACAGGATCACTCGGATCAATAAAGACTTTTCCAAGTAAATCAAGGCCCTGCTGGGATGAAACTGTTATGAGTATATTATCTTCATTGATGGTAAGACCATCTTTTTTAGCAAGTTTTATCAGCTCTCTTTTTAACTGAGGCTCACCTTCTGTAGTGCTGTACTGAAAAGCAGAATTTCCATATTCATCAATAACTTTTGCACAGATATCCTTGATATCTTCCTTGGGAAACAGAGTGGGATCAGGAAGACCGCCTGCAAAAGAAATCATTTCAGGTTTGTTTGTAAGCTTTAATAATTCTCTTATGACTGATTTCTTTATCCTTCTTGCATGAATACCATAGTTTTTAACAAGATCTATCATAATAGTGACTCCCCTTCAATTAAAATTAGACACAATAACAGGGGGCAGGCTTCAAAATTCAGGGACATACCGGTCAATTCTGAAGTCATACTCCTTTACTATAAATATATAAATTCCATTTTGAATGATAAAAATCCTTTTAAAATGTCACCAAAAATCGTCCTAAAATTTTTCACTTTCTATAATAAATAATTAAGGCTCGAATTTTTTAGAAAAAATTTTTACTATAACCTTCCAATAACTGTTACGACTATCTTTACAGCTTTTAACAGTTTTTCAACTGTTACATTATTCTTCCCCTTTGATAATTTCGGGAGATGAATAAAACCATATGTTACAGGCAGGTTATTTTTAGATATATAATGAAGTACTGAATACATAACATGGTTACATACAAAGGTACCGCAGAAATTGGATATACCTGCTTTTATCTTATATCTGTGAAGATTTTTCAGTATATCAGTAACAGGGATGGTAGAACTATAGGCATGAGGGCCATCTTCTGCTATTACAAGCCCCCGTCTCTGTATTTTTTCATTATCTTTAGTTTTTGCATCGTCTATATTAAGGGCAAATCTTTCCAGAAAAACCTTTTTTCTTCCTCCTGCCAGACCCAGGCTTATTACACTGTCAGGTTTTATTTCCTTTATTTTTTCTATGACCATATCAGAAGAAACTCCATAGACAGTAGGAAGAATGAGAGGGTAAATCTCCACCCCTTCCACGGCAATAGTATGAAGTTCTTTAACCACTTCCATAGAAGGATTAATTTTCATTTTATCAAAAGGATCAAAACCGCTTATTATAATCTTTTTCATAAATTCTGCTGTGACATATATTTCACATAAACCTCTGTGAAAACCTTATTCTATCGTAGTAAGTTTACACAAAATATCTTACACGCTCAACAATTCCTTTCCTATGAAATAGAAAATCACATAATTTTAAATGGAATATAAAGGGTGGCTTTTATCCCGCTGTCTGCTTTAGTATTTACGGTCCACATTTCGGGAGTCCTTTCCATAGACTTACCGGCTCCCAGTCCTTCATAGATAAGCTTCAAATTTATGTAAGAAATTCCAAGAACTTCTTTTGAGTAAACAAAGGTTCTCTCTTTATAGAGATCATTTACAGACTGAAGATTATCTTTCTTTGTCCCTATAAGTTCCTGTATTCTGTTTCTGGCTTTACCCATACCAAGGATGATAAAATGGTCTGTACAGGCATAGGAAATACTGCCGTCAGGAGCTGTAATGATACTAACACCTTTAAACTGAGGAGGAGGGGCAAGTAAAGATATAAGACTGTCTGCACCGGCAATGAGACTTTCAAGCCTTGAATTCTGATTTACTCCTACCATAACAACTAGTCCCTCTAAAAGCTTCTGAGGTTTTGTAAACAGAGCCGTAATAAACTGCCCTGAATTTGTGGAAGGATAATTTAAGGCGAGTTCTCCCGTAAGGGAAGCAAATATATCTCTTTCCAGATTAAGACTCAATCTGCTTTCTACAAGATTATCCAGATTATCTTTCACTCCGGGGATTAAATCCTCGGTGAGACCTGTATATACTTCAAACAATTCGACTATATTAGTAAGAACTATAAGATTTGTAGTGCTGTCTTTTGCAAAAAAAGTCGGACTCACAGGTTCTTTTGCTGTCTGAGAGAAATATTTCACTGCTACGGGATTTGTTATATTTTCTTCTGGAATCATGAGTGTTTCCAGTGAAATTCCTTTCTCGGAGAGTGCCAGAGCGGCACCCATGATTTTCACTGATTTAAAAAATTGAACAAAATTAGCTTCCTGAGACATTTTTGAAATATTACAGAATTCGTCTCTTAAATAATTTAAATTGACATAAGCAAATCCTACGGTATCTTTAGATATCTTCTTTCTGTAAAGCTGAAATTTTTCATCTGTCAATATGGATTTATGTTTTTTCTGAACCGTATCAAGAGACAGAAGAAGTGTATCAGGTGTGGTTGCCATGACAACAAAATCCCTGTAAAAAACATAGGAAAAATTTGTGGAAACAAATATTTTATGGCCCTTCATTTCCTTTTCCGTTGCTCCGTATTGAGCCTGAACCTTCTTAAAAAATTCATCCACTTTTTCTCTGTTATTTATGCGAAAAGCGCCAAGTGTAAAAATTTTATCTATGGGATTATTGAGCCTCAGCAATCTTACTGCAAGGTTGGCTCCCATATTGAACCCTGCCACTGCCATTTCCGGGTCAACATAGGGCAGGAAATCTGCCGTTATATTAATACCCTGCCGGGGCTCTCTAAAAAATACCGTTACCATAAGTTTATCGATGGTGGCATATACGCCCTTCTCCGTATCTGGGTTTTCATGGATTTTTTTATACTGTTCCGCAAATATTACCTTTTTTATCCCCGGTTCAACCTGCATTTTCACAATCATCTGAGATTCTCCGGGCATAAAGGAAAGTTCCTGAAGAGTGTCCCTTGTGGAAAGGTAAAATATAACGGCTCCCAGGCAGAGAATAACACCGAGTAAAAAGGATATTATATAAACACTGTAAGAGTTTGTCCGGGATTTATCCGAAATATCATCGTCAGTATCTTCAGTGTCGAGCAAATCTTCTTCTTCGTCATTATCGTTGAGATTAATTTCATCATCATATGACATGAGTAAATCACCTCTGTTTGTTTCGTGACGCGTAACGCGTGATGCATGACGCGAGGATGGTTTATGAACAGGTCTGCAGAATTTAGACCTTATTTTTTGAACATTCTCTAGTTAGCAGGGAAAAACCTTTTTATATGAGAAATAATTTTGGTGAGTATTGAGTAATATTCTATTTACTTATTGACTTTTCACGTATCTTGCTATTAAAATAGATACAGAGAGTAATTAGGTTACTTTATAACTATTACTGACCTGAGCATAAGCATTTAATAAAGGTTTTCCTTCCGTGACGCGTAACGCGTTACGCGTCACGAGAGCATATATGTATTATTTATGCTTACCTCAGTAATAAATATCTTACATATATCAATAGATAATTTACAGGAAGTTATAAAAGTGACTACAAAATGAGAATGGAGGACAATTTTATGAAAGAAGGCTCTGACCCGACGACAGAAAAATCTCCTCCCCCGGCAAATCCCCATGCAAATCCTGCCTCTGAACAATTAAATTCCAGTTCATCATGTCCCAAATGTAAATTTGACCTCGGTGAAAAATCTTTTGAAAAATATCTGAACGTATGCCCGGAATGTAATTATCATATGCACGTATCTGCCAGTGAAAGATTAAAATTAATCGTAGACCCCGGTACTTTTAAAGAATGGGATAAAAATTTAACCTCAGTAGATCCTCTTCACTTTGTTGACAAGAAAACCTATCTGGAACGGCTGAAAGAAGCAACTCAGAAAACCGGTATGAGAGATGCAGTTATTGTAGGAACAGGAAAAATCGACGGAACGGAAGCAGTGTTCTGTGTGCTCGATTTTGAATTTATGGGCGGAACCATGGGTTCGGTAGTAGGAGAAAAGGTATCAAATGCATTTTTAAGGGCCATAAAAAAGAAACTCCCTGTTATCAGCGTAGTTTCAAGCGGTGGAGCCAGGATGCAGGAAGGTATGCTTTCATTGATGCAGATGGCAAAAACTGCTTCTGCAGTGGCAAGGTTTCACAAGGCAGGACTCCCCTATATATCCGTACAGACAAACCCCACTACAGGCGGTATCGCCGCAAGTTTTTCTTCCCTTGGCGATGTAATTATTGCAGAACCTAAAGCACTAATCGGTTTTGCAGGGCCAAGGGTTATAGAACAGACTATAGGAGAAAAACTGCCTCCCGAATCCCATACTGCAGAATTCCTTATGGAACATGGTATGATTGATAAAATAGTGGAAAGAAAAAATCTGAAGCTCAGAATCTCTCACCTGATAAAACATCTTACCAGAAAAGGACAGGTAAAATTCCCCAGGTTGAGACCTCCCCAGAATCAACCTCTGAAACATATAGATCCATGGGAAGCAGTAGAAGCGGCAAGAAACCCGGAAAGACCTACATCCATTGATTATATTGAAAGAATATTTGCAAATTTCGTCGAATTCAAAGGAGACCGTTATTTCGGCGACGACCCTGCTGTAATTATCGGAGTCGGCGATCTGGAGGGTCAGACTGTTGCAATAATAGCACAGGAAAAAGGAAGAAATGAAGAAGAAAAAGCATACAGACGAAAAGGAATGGCTATGCCGGAAGGTTATAGAAAAGCCCAGAGAATGATGCATATGGCAGAAAAATTTCAGATACCTCTTGTCACTTTTCTTGATACGCCGGGAGCATTTCCGGGGTTTGAATCTGAAAAAAGAGGTATTGCCATGTCTCTTGCCCACTGTTTCAGGATAATGTCTACCCTTATGACTCCCACTTTAAGTATTGTTATAGGAGAAGGAGGGAGCGGAGGAGCTTCCGCTCTGTCAGTGGCTGACAGGGTTTTCATGCAGGAAAGGGCTATCTTTTCCGTTATTTCTCCTGAAGGAGCGGCATCCATACTTTACAGGGACGCAAAAAAGGCAAAAGATGTGGCACCATTTTTAAAGCTTACAGCCTTTGATTTATATAACCTGCAGCTTATAGATAAGATTATCCCTGAAGCACAGGGAGGAGCGCACTTTGATATACTTACTTCGGCACAGCTTATAAAGATTGAATTATTGAAAAATATTGAAGCGCTAAAGAGACATTCCATTAACAATCTTTTAAATGAAAGATATAAAAAGTTCAATCAAATGGGGGTAACAGGAGTCTACTGGCAGGAACTATTAAAAAATGAATTACAGTTAGGAATAGAAAGACTGCAAAAAAGATTTAAAATAGGAAAGGAAGTCAGGTAATTTTACAATTTTTATTGAATTAATCAATCTTTTTGGATATAATAATATTTATTTAAGAAAGGAGTGGAGTAACTCTATTTTAATATGTCAGAGAGCAGATATAAACCACGTCATCTGATATATTTTTATATTTATTAAATGGTTACCGAGGTGAGCATAAATAATACACACATGCTCTCGTAATGCATGACGGGAGGGAAACGTTTATTACATGCTTATGCTCGGGTCAGTAAATTCACTTTAAAATTTTCCATATAAATTCTAATGTGTCATAAATTTTGTGCAAACCTCTATGGAAGTCTTATTTCATGGTGAATTTACACAAAACATCTGACACCCTTAAAAATATTTGAGTTACTCAATAAAAAATGGCTGAAAAGCAAAAATTTAACTGTCCTAAATGTAATAAAAATACCCTTTATTCTTTTAATACACCTGAAGGAATAGATATTGATCTATGTGATTCCTGTAAAGGTATATGGATGGATAAAGGTGAAGCTGCTACCTTTACCGAGCTTGCAGATGATATACCCAAACTGCAGGAGGTTCTTTCACAGGCAAAATATACGGAATATACATGTCCAAAATGCCAGGGCATATTACAGGAAATGAAATATGTACCTGAAGGCAATCTTGTTATAGACAGGTGTGATAAATGCGGCGGTATATGGCTTGATGCGGAAGAACTCTGGCAGATGGAGGATCTTGCTTCAAGAGTGGAAGATCCCAGGTCCAGAATAATGAGAGCCATAAAAGATATGCAGAACCAGGGATATATAGCCATAAAGGACATAAAAGACTCACTTCCTAAAAAAAAAGACGATGAGGAAGAAGTAAAATAATCTGTGACAGAGAAAATCTTTCAGTCACATAATAAAAACAGTACCTATATAACATTGGATAAAAAATTTTCATGTAAATCTTTATATTTTTTTATATTTCTTCTCCAAGGAAGAAAGGAGTATTCCCTTATATGTTGAGGAATTTTTTAATATTTTTATCTGATAATAAGCCTATAAGAAAAATGGTTACTTATTTTCAAATTTCAAAGGATATGGCATCCAGATTTGTTGCGGGAGAGACACTTGAAGAGGCAGTACCAAGGGTTAAAGAATTAAACAACATGGGCATGACTGCCACAATGGACCATCTGGGGGAACATGTAAAAGACAGAGCAGAGGCTGAAGCATCTGCAAATTCTTATCTTCACTTACTTGATACCATAAAAAAAGAGAACCTGAGAGCTCACGTATCTGTAAAACTTACCATGATGGGACTTGCCATAGACAGAAATTTCTGCATGGAGAACGTAGAGAAGATAATCAAGCAGGCGAGAACATATGAAACGTTTGTGCGTATAGATATGGAAGGCTCCGACTGTACACAACCGACACTGGATACATTTTATGCCCTCAGGGAAAAATATGAAAATGTAGGAATTGTTATACAGGGCTATCTCCACAGAAGCGAAGATGATATTAAAGAACTTATAAAAAAGAAAGCTTTTGTAAGACTCTGCAAAGGAGCCTATAAAGAACCTTCATCCATAGCTTTTCAGGGTAAAAAGGATGTAGAAAGAAATTATCTGAAATTGATGGAAATGGTTATGGCCCCGGAAGTTCTTGATTCCGGTTACTATCCTGCCATAGCCACACATGATGTAAAAATGATAATAGCCACTAAAAAATATGTGAAGGAGCATAAAATCAGGCCTGATCAGTTCGAATTCCAGATGTTATATGGAGTAAGAAGGGATTTACAGAAAATACTGGTCAGAGAAGGTTATAATATGAGAATTTATGTACCCTATGGCACTGAATGGTATCCTTATTATCTGAGAAGACTGGCTGAAAGAACTGATAATATAACATTTATATTGAGAAATCTTATGCTCGATTAAAATGATTGCTATCTGTTTATTCAGAAATTTCATGTTTGAACCTGGAAAGTTTACTGTAGAACAGACTAGATAGCACCATCCCGAAAAGACTTATAAAAGGCCAGTAATAACTGAAATCCAGAAAGGTATTTTTAATTCCCAAAAAAAGTGTAAAAATTGACATAGAGAAGAAAATGAATAATAAACTATAATATAATTCCCAGAGGGATTTTTTCAAATTTATAATATTTATGATTATACCCCTGCCTTCTAAAGGGGTATAATTTATTTTTAAGAGCCCTTTTTCCTGATCTGGAATCTGAAAACCTTTAAAATAAAGCCAGGCAGTTATAGGAATACTGAAAGCTATAGACCACAGAATATCTCCGGGATAATGGGCACCAAACATAACACGGCCTGTCCCCATCGATATACCGTAAGCAATTGAAATGAGAAACATCAGGATAACAAAAAATGTTTTTTTTGTTCTGAGAGAAATAAAAGCAAGGGTAAGCAAAAACATGGCTGAAAACGTATGACCTGAAGGAAAAGAACCGTGATTTAAAGCTTCATTGAAATTATAAGGGCCAAAGGTAAGCATATGAGTGAATATTTCTTTGCCTTCCATAACATGATATGGTCTGGCCCTGCCAAAAAAACCTCTCAACAGGCGGGACAAATTAAGTGTTTCTATGAGAGCGACACCGAGCATAAAGCCTGTATATTTTCGAGTAAAAAAAATTCTTTTCTGAAATCGTCTGTTAAAAGATAAAAGATATAAGAGAAGGGCAATGCCAATGGTTATATTTGAAAAATCCTGCCCGCCGAACCCCTCGCCGTCAAAGATGGTTCTGTTCATAAAAATTCCGTAAAAAGGTTTTGTTTTCTGTTCAACCCAGTATTTTGCTATATCATAATCTCTATCCCAGAAATATACAGAGAAATAAATGGTAAAAAAAAGATAAAAGATACCTATCATTATTAAAGAAATTTTTTGTTTATCAATGTTCATGTTTATTCTTTTTCTATCAGGTCGATTTGAAATTATCGCTTAAAATCAGGCTCTTGCTTACAGGTACTTAATTTTTATGACAAACCACCCGGTAATCATACCATTAAGAGTCTATCTGAAATTCCATGAAAATTCCTATACTTTTAAATTATATCAAAAAATTCCAGTTATATTAAGACTCATTTTAAATATTTTTTTCTTTTCAGATGTTAGAAAACTATTAATACCGGTTAGAAAGATAAAAAAATAAGAGTATTTTTAAATAAATATTGACAATTATAAATATTTCGTGATAACATCAAAAAATATAAAGGACTAATTATAAGAGAATAATATTTTTAAAGGGAGGGGATATTTATGCCCAGACAGATAGGCGATATAAAACTTTACAACCTCACGGAACTTTCCGAAGCTCTTCAAGTTACTCCAACATCTTTAAGAACTTATATTCACCATGGCAAACTTAAGGGCAGAAAAGTCGGGAATAAATGGTATGTAACGGAGGACAATCTCAAGGATTTTTTAAATGGTATGACCTACAGCAGCAATAAAGAAAACAACCAGTCTGACTGAAAAGGTTCTTATTTTTTTGTTTTCTATAAGTTTATTTACCTATCAATTAAAGATTGATAGAGTTTATATTAATTATAAGGAGAGAAAATATGTATAAGACAGTAGGAGAATTCATGGAGTATGTCAGAGTAAAAAATCCTGCCCAGCCGGAATTTCATCAGGCAGTTCATGAGGTAGTGCAATCCATATGGCCGGTTCTTGAAGCAAGACCTCACTACAAAGAAGCTAATATCCTAGAACGTATTGTTGAACCGGAAAGACAGATTATCTTTCGTGTTCCATGGGTAGATGACAGAGGAAATATCAGAGTAAACAGAGGTTTTCGTATTGAATTTAACAGTGCCATTGGCCCGTATAAAGGTGGACTCCGTTTTCACCCCAGTGTAAATCTCGGAATACTAAAATTTCTCGGCTTCGAACAGATATTTAAAAACAGTCTGACCACTCTGCCTATGGGGGGAGGCAAGGGAGGATCAGATTTTGATCCAAAAGGCAAAAGTGATATGGAAGTTATGAAATTCTGCCAGTCTTTCATGAATGAACTATGGCGTCATATAGGTGCCGATACTGATGTACCTGCCGGTGACATAGGTGTCGGTGGACGGGAAATAGGTTTTCTTTATGGACAGTATAAGAAACTCAATAACACTGTTGACGGGACCTTTACAGGTAAAGGCCTTAACTGGGGCGGAAGTCTGATAAGACCTGAAGCAACAGGTTACGGATGTGTTTACTTTGCACAGGAAATGCTTAAAACCCGCAATGAGAGCTTTGCCGGTAAAAAAGTAGCCATTTCAGGTTCAGGAAATGTCGCACAGTATGCCGTACAAAAATGTCTGCACCTGGGTGCCATACCTGTCACATTATCGGATTCCAGCGGATGGATTTATGATAAAGAAGGTATAAATTTAGAGAAGCTGGCCTATGTTCTTGATTTAAAGAATCACAGAAGAGGACGTATAAGAGAATATTCGGAGAAATTTAAAGGTGTGGAATATCATGAAAGCGGGAATGTATGGCAGGTGCCATGTGAAGTAGCTCTTCCCTGTGCCACTCAGAATGAAATAGATGGTGAAGATGCAAAGACCCTTATTAACAACGGCTGCTACTGTGTATCTGAAGGTGCAAATATGCCTACAACACCTGATGGAGTAGAAGTATTTATTCATAATAAAACTCTTTACGGCCCGGGGAAAGCTGCCAATGCAGGCGGCGTAGCAGTGTCCGGTCTTGAAATGTGTCAGAACTCTATGAGACTGAAATGGAGCCGTGAAGAAGTAGATAATAAACTTCAGAGTATAATGAAATCCATTCATGAAACCTGCTGGAATACAGCTGAAGAATTCGGCACACCGGGGAATTATGTAAACGGAGCAAATATAGGTGGCTTCATTAAAGTTGCCGATGCAATGGTAGATCTCGGAGTAATTTAATATTTTATTCATAAAAAACAGAGGCATTTTTCTGCCTCTGTTTTTTTATTTACTTTGTTTTGTAAGTGCAGATGTTGCACATCGAAATCCTATATCATTATCATAATTGTCAGGGCTGTAATTACCACGGAAGGTAATTCTGCAGTAATAATAATCATCATCCCAGCTTCCGCCACGCAAAATCTTTGTAACACCGGCAAAGGGGCCATGAGGATTTTTTACCGGTTCTTCCATTACAGTGTAATATCCGTACCAGTCGGAACACCATTCAAGAACATTTCCAGCCATATCCATTACTCCATATGGAGATGCTCCTTCCTGATAGGATCCGACAGGTTTTGTTTTTCTATCAGAACAATTATCTTTATTTGCACATCTGCCACTGTCCCAGTTGCTTCCCCAGGGAAAGATTCTTATGTCTGTTCCTCTGGCTGCTTTTTCCCATTCAGCTTCTGTAGGCAATCTTTTGCCGAGCCATTTTGCGTAGGCCGAAGCACCGTACCATGTTACAAATGTTACAGGATGGTTTTCATAGCCCGGGATTACCACAAAGGTATTATTAATCTTCTTAATTCTACATTCCCCAGAGATGTCATCTGTATGAATCCATACATGTCCGTTATTACCTGATGCCCCTTTACTATTTAAAAATTTACAAAACTGACTGTTTGTTACTTCATATTTATCTATCCAGAATGAAGAAAGATATACTTTACGGCATGGCTTTTCATCGGTTTCAGACCCTGCCCTGTCGCTTCCCATAAAGAATTCTCCTTCTTCTATAAGGATCATTTCTGTTTCATTAATCTTTTCAGGAGAATGGGAAACATAACCCATTTCCTGAAGACGGGCAAGTTTCTGTAGTGCATCTTCATAATCTCTTTTATTGTTTTGTGCTTTATAAAGATCCCTTGCTTTCGTAAAAGCCTCACATGCCTGCTGATACCGTAACAGTTTTTCATAGGAAAGACCGAGATTGTACCAGGCAACACTGTAATCAGGTTTAAAAGATATGGCTATTTTATACTCTTTTATTGAAAGGGGGTAGTTTTTTTTCTTGAAATAGATCATACCGGCACAGTGATAACTTTTCGGGTTATGTGGATCCTTTTGTATAACCTCTCTTACAAGTTCGAGAGCCCAGTCGAGTTTATCGATTTTTATAAGCTCCACAGCCTGTTTCAGCAGATCATCAGTTTCCGATGCCTTCAGGATTATGGCCGGTGTTATTAACAGGCTTAAAATGATAACATAAAATAAAAATCTTTGCATAATAGCCTCCTAAATTAGGTGAATAGCCACTGGTAAATGGCTATTCACCATTTACCGGAAACTATTCATAATGAAGTTCAGAATTTCCTTCTGAATTATTCGACTTTCCCTGAGTTCCACCTGCAGGAATATTATCATAATGTAATTCAGAATTTACAGAGGAAGAATTGGTATCCTGTTTACCGAAATCCTGAGGTTCGCAGTCATTACGGTAATCATTGTAATAGGTCTGTTGATAATAATCACTCTTATAATAATTATTTGAAGCATAACCCAGGTCTCTTTCTATAGAAGAAAGATAATGCTCTGCATCTTTTACAGCCTGCCCCTTTATATTCAGTGATATAACCTGATTAAACCATGTTCTTGCTTCCATATAATTATTCACGTCTAAACTTGAGATCCCCTTATGTAAAAAACATGTTGCAAGACCTTCCTTGGCATAACTGTTATTCCCATCTATATGTAAAACCTTTTTAAAACAAAGGGCTCCTTCATCATATTTCTGTTTTGAAATATTTTTCTGTCCCTCTGCCATATAAATAGCGGCCATTGTTGAAATAATGGAACGTCTATCTGGTTCAGATGGTTTAAGGGAAAGAGCTTTCTTGAACCATTTTTCTGCCATTTTATATTCATGAAGTTTGTAATATGATATTCCTATAGATATATGGGAAGAAATATCGGAAGAAGAAGCAGAGATAATCTGTTTATTCACGGAAATAGCTTTAGTATAATCTCCTCCTTCAAAATATGAAGCACTCAGACTTTTCAGAGAAGAAATATTATTTTTTTCTGTTTTCTGAGCTTCCTTTTTTACCTCACTGTCTGCTTTATCATTTACAGAATTATCAGGCATTTTTGTCTCTGTCTGATTGATTGAAATTCTGACAGGAGTTGTTTCGGCAACAGGAGGCACAGAAGCCCTGTTATGCCAGTCTGCAAAATATTTAACTCCAATAATGACACATAAACATGCTATCACCGTACATAATGTTTTTAATTTATTAAATAAATTTTTTCCATTTTTCCTGCGATAAGGATAATGGGGTATATACCTTCTTTTAGGAATCAACGGGGAGACAGAAATATTAGTGATTTCCCGTTCTTTTTTACCGGGAACAAGTGTCAGGTCATCCTTTAAATCTTTAAAACTTCTGTATCGTCCTTCTTTTTTGGAAAGACTTTTCATGACTATTCTATTAAGCTCATCTGAAACATTATTGTTAATATCTTTTACTGCCACAGGTTTCAGATCCATAGAAAATTTTCCGGTCAACAGACAGTACATAATAACACCCAGTGAATAAATATCATTTGACATATTGCTTTTTTCTGCCTTACCTGTTTTAGATATGCCTGCATCCAATAACTTCAGTTCTTCATGATGTTTATCCACCATTATATTCCCCGGGTTTAAATCTTTATACATAGAAGGACATTTTTCATAAAGATATTCCATAAGGTCTATCAATTGTTTTGTCCATTCAATTACTTTACTCTCAGGCACATTTTCAGGTATATATTTCACAATAAGAGCTTCAAGATCACTGCCGTCAATATAATCCATTACAAGATAATACCTGTCCTGCTCCGTAAAATAATCCCTCAGGGCAGGGAGGTTTTTATGTTTACATGTTTTAAAAATCTGTGCTTCTTTCATAAAAAGCTCTGACGGGTTTTCCAGTTCATTTGAAGAATCGGAAATAAAAATCTCTTTTACCAGACAGAGGGAATTGCCGACACATTCGTCTATAGCTTCATAGAGTGCATCTGTGCCAATATCTTTTATGACTTTTTTGATTATGTAACGCTTATTCAGGATTGCTCCCGCTTTTAAGTTACAATTTAACGTGGGATTTAAAAGAGGATGGCCACAATTTGCGCAGGTCTGTGCAGAGGTATTATTCTCCCGCCCGCATTCACAGTATAATGACATATAAATATCTCCTTATACCAACTATCACACCCCCGCAATATAAATAGTTCTAAGTAAATATGATTTTTCCTCCTTAAGACAGGAACTTTTATTTTACAGAACTGTAAAATTGCGTAAACAAATGACAGGTGCTTTTATATACAATGGAAAAAGAAATTTATCACGGAATATTCAGAGTGAAAAGTGAAAAAATTGAATTTTACTTACTTTTCACTACTCACTATTTACTAACAGACATGACCGGAGCGGTCACAAGCAGATATGAAAATCAACGATCAGTGAAGTGACAAACTTCATCATTTTCATATAAATTATAGTGTATTTCATAACTTATTAGAATTTAAGTCGTCGTGACGCGTAACGCGTGACGGGTTTAATCCCCGCGCATACGCATTACGCATTACGAGGTCATTATTTATGGATAGTTATGAAACTAACTATAATAGATTTACAAAATCAAGTGCAATTTTCAGCAAAAGTGAATCTAGCTGTCATAAAAAAACACTATAGAACTGTAAATTAAGTGTATAAAAAGATTGAAAAAAATAAGAAACTGCTGGTATAATATATGTTTAAATAATATTACTGACCTGACCATATGGATGTAATAAGAATCTTTCTCCCGTCACGCTTTACGCATAACGAGAGCATATATGTATTATTTAATTCTCACTTCAGTAATATATACAGAGGAGTAAATTATTATGACAAAAAAAAACCAGTTACTGGAAAGAAAACACATAGAAAAATTTCAGAAAAATTTCACGTCAGAGACTTCGAATAAAGTGCTCATGAATGCCGTTACCAGGGGAAATATTCAGGATATTGCAATAAACAGACATATACTGAACAATGTAAATTTCTGTTTTTCCCATGAGATTGAACAATCGGAAGTCACTGCCCAGAAACAGGCAAATACATGCTGGCTTTTTGCAGGGCTTAACTGGTTTCGTACAATGACGAAGGAAACCTTCAAAATGAAAGATTTTGAATTTTCCGCAAACCATCTTGTATTCTGGGATAAAATCGAAAAGGCAAATTATTTTCTTGAACTTATGATTGAATTTCTGGACAGAGACCTTGATGACAGGCTTATGAATTTTCTCCTTAAAAATCCTGTTCCCGATGACGGTGAATGGCATATGATTGCAAACCTGGTGAAAAAATACGGACTCATACCTAAATCGGTCATGCCAAATACCTTCAACCTGGAAAATTCCAAATTTCTGAATTCTATGCTTTACAGTAAATTAAGGGAATGTACTGCAATCATAAGAAAAATGCATAAAGACGGTAAAAATACCGAACAGATAAGAAAGAAAAAAATGGAATTTTTAGATGATTTCTATAGAATACTATCCATATTCCTTGGAGTTCCTCCTGAAAAATTCGACTGGGCCTACAGAGACAGTGATAAAAATTTCCACAGAGAAAGAGATATAACTCCTGTGGAATTTGCAGGGAAATATCTGCCCCTTGATGTGGATGATGTTTATATACTCTGGAGCTGTCCATCGGGAAAAACCCCTTTTAATAAAACCTATATGATAGAACATGCCGCCTATATGGTAGGCGGTAAGGAATTAAAAGCTCTCAATCTCCCCTTTAAAAAGTTGAGAAACTATGCAGTAAAAATGCTTAAAGACAATAAAGCGTCCATGTTCGGCTGTGATGTCCTTCAGGAAAGCAACACAAAAGAAGGGCTCTTATGCTCTGATCTTTATGACTATAATCTCGTCTTTCAGAAGAAATTTCACCTTGATAAAGGCATGAGAATTGATTACTGTCAGTCTTTTATGAATCATATGATGGTCATTTCTGGAGTAGATCTGGTTAATAACAAACCGACAAAATGGAAGATAGAAAACAGCTGGGGTAATGAACACGGGAAAAAAGGGTATTTTATTATGTGTGATGAATGGTTCGGTGAACATGCTTTTGAATTAATGGTTCCGGGAACATATCTTACAAAAGAAGATAAGGAACTCTTTAAAATGGAACCGGTTAAATTACCCAGATGGTTCCCTATGATTTAACATATGAATGATGAAGAGTAATAGACTGCTCTTCATCATTCACGATTTAAAAAATTATGCCAAAAATTCTCTATACATCTTTTGACACAGTTCCTGCTCCCAAAGGGGCAAGTGTCCATATTTCATATTTTACAAAAGCCCTGACGGAACACGGTTATAATGTTACTCTATTTACACCTGCCGGTAAAGATCAAAAAGAAAAAGATATTTATATGGGAGCAGAAATAAAAAGGGTAAAAATAGAGGAAAGTAATTTTTTAAAGAGGACCCTTATTTTTTCGAGAGCAGTGGAAAAAGAACTGGACAGAGATTATGCTCTGATTCAATTTCGTTCTATCTGGGACGGAATTTCTATTGTAAAAAAACAAAATAAATCTTACAGAACTCTTTATGAAGCAAACGGTTTTCCGTCTATAGAACTTCCCTACCACTATCCGCAGTTGAGAAATAATCAGATACTGAAAAAAATCCGTCTTAATGAAATAATCTGCCTTAAAGAGGCGGATTTTATTATATGTCCTTCCGGAGTAATAAGAGATTACATTACATCTCTCGGAATAATAGAAGACAAAGTAAAAATCATACCAAACGGTGTAAATACAGACATCTTTAACGTATGCCCCATGCCTTCTTTACCTCTGAAAATACTTTATGTAGGCACTCTTACTCCGTGGCAGGGTATATTTTCTTTATTCGATGCTCTCTGTATAATAAAAAAAAAGAAGAAAAATTTTATATTAAACATCCTGTCTGACAGAAAGAAAAAATTTGAAAAAGCTCTTACGGATTATGCCTATCGATTAAACCTTACAGAGCAAATAAAATTCCTTGAACCTGTAGAAGAAGAAAGAGTTGCTTCTATAATATCTGAATCTCATATATGTGTTTCTCCTCTGGAATATTCGGAGAGAAACTTAATACAGGGCTGCTGTCCTTTAAAAATTCTGGAATATATGTCCTGCGGAAGACCGGTAATAGCTTCCGATATACCATGTGTGAGGGAAATTATAGACCATAATATAGATGGAATACTCTGTAACACAGCAGATAAAGAAAAACTGGCACAGGTCATATTAAGACTGGCAGAAAATCCCGAGGTGATGGAAAGAATCAGAATAAAAGGCTCTCTCAAAGTCAGAGAAAAATTTACATGGCACATATCAGGAGAAAAATTACTGGATACTTATCTAACCTTACAGGGAGATAAATTATTTAGATAACGTACTTCACCTTAATTTTCATCTAAAGCTTTTTACGCCATCAAAAACGAATATTTCTATATCTTTAAATTATTTAGATAAACTGCCTCTACTTTTATCTAAAGCTTTATTTTTGACCGTGATTTTCGGGATTAAAGAATTACCGGGATTAGAAAATTCAAGTAAAGTAATTCTATTTATCATCCCAGTAATCACATAAATCCTATAAATCCTGGTCAAAAATGAAAATTCCTATACCTTTAAATTCAGGCGAGTTGTTTAAAGTTGAAGGTTGAGAACTGAAATTAACATTAAGCTCTCAACTCTCAACTACAATTAAATAGCCAATTATAATTTCGCCAGAGGTTTAAACCATTTCAGATAACGTTTATCAATATAAATTTCTTCCTGACTGTCATTTACAATACCAAGGCTCATTTCATCAAACCATTTTATTGTTCCAATCAGTATTTCTCCGTCCAGAAAAGTAAATTCCATGGGAATTTTCTCTGTAATATATCCGGCAAGAGCCTTGTTTTCAGACTTTACCATATCCCAGGAAAAATCTTCACAGTTAAAATCTTCCATAAAAAACCCCGGAAATCTTAATAAAATTCGTGTATCTTACAAAAAACCAGGGTGTGTAAGATGTTTTGTGTAAACGTAACATGGAATAAAGTTTTAATGAATGTTTACACAAATTTCAGGGCACAATCAAAATTTTCCGGAATATTTCCCCCCTGTTCTTTATACAATTATCATATCTTCTTCCATCGGATAAAAAGTATCTGCAATCTCTATTAAATCTCTCGACGTATTATGCTGGAAAGCGGCTACTTCCACAGTTATGTTACTTCGTTTAAGAACCTTTATAAGCTCGGTAAAATCACCGTCTCCGCTTACAAGAACAACAACATCAAGTCTATCCTGCAAAGATATTATATCCATAGCAATACCAAGGTCCCAGTCTCCTTTAGCCGAACCGTCAGCTCTCCGTCTTAAATCTTTTGATTTTACCGTATAACCGACTCTATCCAGGGTTTTTATAAATTCATCCTGATTTATTTCCGGAGTCTGAACTATATAAGCTATGGCTGTTATTACTTCTCTGTCTTTAGTAACAAGATTTAAAAGAGTTTCAAAATTTAATTTTGCCTGATAGCCAATCTTAGCACCGTAATATATATTTTGAACATCTACAAAAACACCGACCCTGGGGTTATCTGTAGCGGTCTGAATCTCTTCATGACTTTCAGGAATGAGACGTCTCTGAAGCTTTTTATATTTTATATCTGCCCTGATAAGATCCCCTCTGAGTTGTAAATTTTTTCTCTGAAGCAAAATTAATGAACTGTATATATCATGCTGATCATTGAGCGTATCTCTGAGTTCTTTACTTTCCTTTTCAAGTCTTTTTTTATCTTTAAAAAGCATTTCCTGATCGAAAAGAGCTTTTTTGGCATCTTCAAGTTCTTCAAAAATTTTCTGTTTTTCTTTCTGCAACAGCTCAATTCTCTGATTAAAATTTGTCGTATCCTTTCTGAGTTTTTTATTAACTTCTGAAAGCTGGTTAAGTGTATTATCCTGACTCTTGAGTTTTTCTTCCAGCTTTTTAATCTGTTCCCTGTACAGGGTATCATCTTTCGATTTTCCTGCTTCCTGTTTGGGTCTGGAAACTTTCTTACCTTTTCTTACTTCTTTTTTCTCCAGAGATGTTATTATATTTTCAACCTGTTGAATAAATTCAAGACCGTAATCATTGACATCCGGTCTTTCATCTGTCAGAATAACCCACAGAACTTTTCCGACCCTGTTCTGGTTGAAAATATTCTTACAATCACCTGTATAGTCTTTAATAGCAGGAAGATCAAGTTTTGTCAATTTACTTTTCTCTTTCAATCTCTTCTTTAAAAAAGTCCTGGTCATAAAATTACCAAAATCGGATTTTTTAAAGAAAAGCTGTGCAAGATCTTCCACTACAACACTGGAAGGTATAGAGCTAAATTCTCTACCACCATATTTAATACCGGATTTATTTAAAAGTACCTGCAATTCTCTTTGAGTTAATAAATCATGTATTATCCAGCAAAGACTTCTGGGAGTAAGATACTTTAAAAGTTTCTGATATTTTTCGTCCTCTGCCATATGAGCCCCCCCATTAATATAATTAACCAATATATTATCACGTGACTGCACCCATCGTTACTTGCTCTGTTATCGCTTCACTATAGAGCATGGGCTTCTAGAGTAATCTTACTCAAAGACTCCAGTCCGAGTCTTTTGATATATGTACAATTATTAGGAATCCTCTTACGGTATTCGCATCTTTACACTGAGAAACAGAGGCAATTGCCTAATAGGTTTTGTACAACCCTCTCAAGTTATAAACCTGTAATTTCGGATATATATTATACAAGGTTTTTATTATTATTGCAAATTGATTGTATTTTTTTATGACAGATAATTATAGCAGGAGTTATACATTAATAATCTGTCATCCCGCGAAGTGTGGTTCCATAAGCTTTTTCGCGAAATGACAGTGTATTCGCGCTTATTCAGGAATGATACAGGTTTATTGGTATTTTTATTTTAAAAATGCGTAAGTCCTGTTTCATGATGTGTTCATTTTCCTCAATTAACACATACAATCTTCCGGGAATTTACATCGGGAAAGTAATTTTATATGATGTTCCTTTATGTGTATCAAGTTCTAAAAAACCATCAATCTGCTCTACCAGATTGAATATAAGATCAAGACCTATAGTATTTACATGGTTAATATCAAGCTCTTCAGGCAGGCCTGTGCCATTATCGCTGAACTGCAATATGTATATGCTATCTTTTTTACGCAATTTAATAGATATTATGCCTTTATTCTCTTTCGGGAAGGCATGTTTAAGCGAATTTGTAATTAATTCATTTATAATAAGAGCACAGGGTATTGCTTTATCAACAGGGAGATAAATATTATCGGCCTTTATTCTTAATTTTATCAACCTGTTATCTACATTATAGGTATAGAACAAATATGATGAAAGGCCCTGAATATATTCAGCAAAATCAATTCTGGACAGGTCATTAGATTGATAGAGTTTTTCATGAACCAGCGATATAGATCTTATCTGGCTCTGACTCTCTTTAAATTTAGCAAGGGCAATATCATCGTGAATAGAATCACCCTGAATATACAGGAGACTTAAAATAATCTGAAGATTATTCTTTACCCTGTGATGTATTTCTTTAAGGAGGATTTCTTTTTCCTTAAGGGAAGATTTTAGTTTTTCCTCTGCTATCTTCCTTTCCTCAATTTCCTTTTGAAGTCTATTATTTATAAGATTTAATTCCTCTGTTCTTTCTATAACACGTTCTTCAAGATGTATTCGATGTTTAATCAGTTCTTCCTCTATCATTTTACGTCCTGTAATATCTTCTATCAATGCAACAATATAATCAACAGAATTATCGGATTTTCTTACACATGTAGAACTGAGTTTTGCATAAATAATAGTTCCGTCTTTTTTTATATATCTCTTTTCCAGATTATTGATTTTCAATTTTCCTGAAAGCATTTTCTCATAATCAGCCATTTCTCCGATAAGATCATCATGCACTGTAATATCAGGCCAGGTCAGCATTAACAGTTCATCTCTTGTGTATCCGAGAATATCACACAGTTTATCATTTACGGCAAGCCATTTTTTATCAGGCGAGACAATAGCAATACCTATCAGAGGCAGTTCAAAATAACTTCTGAATAATTTTTCGCTCTCCTTCAATGCTTCCTCTGCCAGCTTACGATCCGTAATATTACGAATAATACCGATAAATTGAGATACATTTCCCCTGTTATCGAGTAAAGGTCTTGCTATTTCCTCTATATAGATAATATCTCCTCCTTTTGCCAGGAGACGACAATAGGTAGGAGAGATTTTTCCTGAAATCAGAGATTCATGGAAGTCAGAGAGAACAGTTTCTATATCATCAGGATAAATAAACTCGGTTATATGATGCCCCATAATCTCTTCAGGCAAATACCCTACGAGGGAAAATACATTGGATGTAACAAAAGTAATTATACCGTCCGGCCTGTAAACATAGACAACATCAAAAATATTTTCCACTATCATTCTGTATCTATGATCGGACTCTTTAAAAAACTCAAGGTTTTTTCTCTCTTTTCGTAAATTCCTTAATTCTTCTAACAGTTCTTCTTTTGTTTTCTCTTCATCTTTTTTCATCTTTACTCCCGAATATTATTCGTACCTTTACATGAGAATCGTAACGCGTAACGCGTAATGCGTGACGGGAGGAACGGATTCTAATTCTTCGTTGCGACCGAACCGTTCATGGCCGCTGGTACCGCTCTAGAAATTTATTGAGAAGGAAAAACAATATTAAAGGTTGTTCCTTTGACTCTAACAATCTCTACAGTGCCTTCAATCTGTTCCGATAAATTAAATACCAGTTCCATACCAAGAGTTTTTATATTTTCGAGATCAATATCATCAGGTAAACCTGTTCCGTTATCCTTAACTTTAAGCATATATTTATGGTCTTTTCTGGACATTTCAATAGAAAGCTCACCTTTCCCTTCAGGGAAAGCATATTTCAGAGAATTTGTAACAAGTTCATTTATAATAAGACAGCATGGAATTGCTCTTTCTATATCAAGATATATATTTTTTATTTTTATTTTTACCTTTATAGAATCCTTATTTATATTATAGGTACCTAATAAATAAGAAACCAGAGATTCTACATATTCATGAAAATCTATTCTTGAGAAGTCTCTGGAATTATATAATTTTTCATGAACTATAGCTATAGATTTTACCCTGTTCTGGCTATCTCTGATTTTTTCTCTGTCATCTTTATCTGAAATAGAATCAGACTGGAGGTATAAAAGACTTGAAATAATTTGAAGATTATTTTTTACTCTGTGATGAATTTCTTTAAGAAGTGTTTCTTTTTCCTGAAGAGAACATCTGGCTTTTTCTTCTGCATTTATATGTTCAAAAATCTCATGTTCAAGTTTTTTATTTAATCTTTGAAGCTCTCTTGTTCTTTCTTTTACCATGTCTTCAAGTCTGGAGCGATATTTTGTCAGTTCCCCTTCCCATCTTTTCCGGTTAGAAATATTATGATATATAGTCTGAATGGATAGAGGAACAGAATGTGATTTATCATAAATAATCTGTCCATTGACTGACATATAAATAACAGTTCCGTCTTTTGTTAAAAACTTTACTTCATACCCGTTAACACTGGATGATTTTGTTAACTCTTTGAAAAGGCCGTCATATTCCTGAGGGTCTGCATAAAGTTTCAAAATAGAATTACCTGTTAATTCATCTATGTCATAACCACAATGAGATAATACGGAAGGAGTAATTAAAGTAATGATACCGTTCATATCTGTGCAGCAATAAAGATCCTGAAAGGATTCGAATATCCTCCGGTATGTTTCTTCATTCTTTTTGAGTTCTTCTTTCTTGTTCCAGCCTTTAATAAGGGAATCTACCAGACAATAAAACTCTTTTTGATTAAAAGGTTTTTTTATGTAATATATATCATTTTTTAAATTTTCTTTTATGGTATCAAAAGATATTTCATCAAGATAGGCAGTGATGATAACGATAATTATATCAGGTTCCACCTGTCTCAGAAGTCTGGCAGTTCTTAAACCGTCAAGGAGATTCATTTTCATATCCAGTATACAGAGAGGAACCTTTTTGCCCTTTTTATATTCATTCTGAAAATAATCCAGGAGATACAGTCCGTCTTCAAATGTTTTTATCTTATAATGTTCATTTACATCTTCTATCTGAAGATAATTAAATTCATTGAACAGTTGTTCATAAAAAGATAAAATCTCCCTGTCATCATCTGCTATAAGAATATTTTTATTGTTCATAATAATACACCTTTTTTATAATTATTGTTAATATAATAATATATTATAATTATAATGTAAAATTAATATTAATTTTCGTACCCTTATAACTATGAATATCTAAATGTCCGTCAATCTGTCTTGTCAGATTAATCACAAGATCCAGTCCAAGGGTAGATATATTTTTTATATCAAAATCTTCCGGTAATCCAATACCATTATCTTCCACCTCAAGAACAACTTTTTTATCACCTCCCGTATAAAATCTGATATAAATTTCACCTTTTCTACCGTCAGGGAAAGCATATTTCAAAGAATTAGTAACAAGCTCATTTACAATAAGACCACATGGTATTGCTTTATCAACTCCAAGATATACAGGTGCAACATCTGTCTTAACATTAATAAAATCCTTTACCTTATAAGTATTTCGTAAATAAACCAGTAAAGATTGCAGATAGGCCTGAAAATCAATTTTACTGAAATCACCGGTTCCATATAATTTTTCATGAACCAGTGCTATTGACTTAATTCTGCTCTGAGTATCTTTAAATATCAGCCTATCATATTCATCTTTTATAGAATCGGATTGAAGATATAAGAGACTCGAAATAATCTGAAGATTATTTTTAACCCTGTGATGAATCTCTTTTATAAGAACCTCTTTTTCTTTGAGTGACAGAAGAATCTGTTCTTCCGCTCTCTCTCTTTCCTGAGCTTCTTCTTTAAGTTTATTATTTGAAACAGCAAGTTCTATAGTTCTCTGTATAACTCTTTCTTCCAGTCCCGTATTAAGTTCTCTCACATGCTTCTCTATCAATATCCTTTCAGCGATCTCCTTTGCAAGCTCTTCTTTTTGCCTGAAGAATTGTACTATAAGCCTGGAAATATAACCGAATTCACCTTTATCTTTTTCCATCACAAGAAGATATTCCGGATGTCCTGTATTCAAAGCACTGGCAATCCTGTTTAAAGGGATATTTATCCATAGAGTAAGAAAAATAGAAAGAAACATTATTAGAAATACGAGAAAAACAATAAAAAGCAAAAAATTCCAGTTTAATATACTGACAAAATTTTTGAGTATGGAAGAATCAGAACAGACATTAATACTGGCAACAGGTTCTCCGTTCCATGCAGGTAGGATCTTTGAAAAAATAACTGTGCCTTTTTCCGGATTGGAAATAAAAATTCCCTTTTTATTAACATGGGTAATTTTTATCACACTGTCTGTAATTAATGCAAGCTCTTTAATATAAGTTTCATCCCATATAAACCCGGCAAAAAGATATCCCTGAGACAGTGTTTTTCTTTCCCTATCTTTTAGAGGGTGTACGGAAGCGCCGTAAACCTCTATTAAACCTCTGGAACTGTTGAGAAAAAAATGGCAGAATTTTGTTTTTTTGAATAAGATTCCGATAAATCCCTCAGGAAGAGGGATTTCTTTAAAACTATTATCTTTCATTACGTTGACAGAATAAACAAGAGAATTATCAGGCCTATAAACCCATAACAGATCGGCATTATACATATAAAGAAAATTATCCATATTTTCTATGGCCCATTTTTGAGAAGGGTTATTTATAAAATTTACCATATCATCCCATAAAGTATAATCGTTAACACCCATCTTTAATGACCTGCCTTTAAGGTCCAGTACCTTATCGAACATTGCAGATTTCTCTTTCTGCGCTTCTTCTATAAGTAAAAACAATCTATAACTTCTATAATCCTTCAATAAAGTAATCATAACAAAAAAGAGTACTATAAGAAAAACTATTAAAACAATTATTTTAGTCTGTACTTTCATTTTTTTACTGATTTCAGAAAATTATTAAGACGTCAAAACATTATGATTATAGAGGGTATTATAAATTTTTTCTGCAATCTCCCTTAATCTGATAGGTTTAAGAATAATATCTTTGATACCATATTCTTTAAAATCTTCTTCCGAAGGTATATCTCTGAAACCGGTACAGAGTATAACAGGCATATCATTTCTAATCTTCAGCACCTCTTCAGTAAGCCTTATACCTGTCATATCAGGCATAGATTGATCTGTTATAATTAAATCGTAGTAATGCGGATTCAAACTGAACAGTTTCAGTGCTTCTTTACTGGCTGTTCTGCTTATAAAATCATAACCAAGTGTTTGCAGTAATTCCTGGCCGAGATTAACCATATCTTCATCATCATCAACAAAAAGTATACGCCCTTTACCTTTAGGAATAGACGAAACAGGATATTTTACCTCTTTAATTCTACTTTCGATCTTCGGAAAAAGTATCTGAAAAATACTTCCCTGTAATGGTTCACTATAAACAAAGATAAATCCTCCATGACTTTTAATAATACCATGGACCACCGCAAGACCCATACCTGTTCCTTCTCCCTGTTTTTTGGTAGTAAAAAAAGGCTCAAAAATTCTGTCAAGTACATTCTGTTCCATACCACAGCCTGTGTCCCTGACACTTAATTCAATATAATTTCCGGGATTCAAACCTGGATATTTTGCCATATCATTCACGGTAAGATCAAGATCATTCAAACTTATTTCAATAAGCCCTTTTTCTTCTCCTATGGCATGAAAGGCATTCGTTAAAAGATTCATAAGTACCTGATAGATTTGAGTCGGATCACCTGTAATCGCATCTGAAGTAACTTTTATATTCTGCCGTATATCTATAGATTTCGGGAAGATTCCTCTGATAAATTTAATTACTTCTTTTACTATAGGAATTACATTAATAACTCTGAATTGCTGTTCACTCTGGCGGCTGAACGTAAGGATCTGGCTGACTAAATCCTTTGCTCTCATAGAACCTGAAAGAGCTTTCTGTAAATATTGATAATATTTGCTGTCTTCCGGAAGCCCCAGTTCAATAAGTTCCATATAACCTATAATTCCACTGAGTACATTATTAAAATCATGAGCAATACCTCCTGCAAGCGTACCGAGAGCTTCCATTTTTTGTGACTGTCTCAAATGTTTTTCTATTTTAAGTTTTTCTGTTATGTCATGCATTACAGACACATAATTAATAATTATTCCCTCTTTATTACGAATAGGAGCACAGGTTCCTTCCATATCTATAAGGTTGCCATTTCTCTTTTTGATTACAATATGTCCCGACCATATATCCTGCCTGTCTTTAATAGCATCCCATATATCATCATAAAAAGGGATACAATTTCTATCTCTCTGAAGAATATTAATATGAGAGCCACAAACATCATTACGGGAATAGCCGCATAGCTTCTCAAAACCGGAATTGACATATTTAATAATACCGTTTGTATCAATTATTATAATACTTTCTCCACTCTGTTCTATAGATGAGATAAGCTTTATATGTTCTTCTTCTATAGCTTTTCTCTCTGTAATATCAATGGCAGAGCCTATATAACCAATAAATTCACCATCAGAAGTAAATCTGGGAACACCTGTATCTAAAAACCAGTGATATAGACCGGAAAAATCTTTCTTTCTATATTCCAGGCGAAAACTGTCTCTGGCAACAAAGGCTTTTCTATAAATATCAAAAGATTTCTCAAAATCTTCCGGATGGATATCCTGAAGAAATTCTTTGGAGATTTCTTCTTCCAGAGAACCACCGGTAAAAACAAGCCATGGCCTGCTTAAATAGGTATACTTAAATTCACAATCTGTCACCCATATCATAACAGGAGCAGTATCTGCCATGAGCCGAAATCGCTCCTCACTTTCCCTCAATTTATTTTCCATAGAATGCTTATAAATAGCCATATATATGGAAATCTGCAGTTCTCTTTCTTCAAAAGGCTTCAGAATATAACCATAAGGTTCTGATATTTTTGCCCTTTCAAGAGTAGTTTCATCTGCATTGGCAGTAAGATATATAACAGGAATATTGAAAAGAGATTTTATCCTCATGGAAGCTTCTATACCATCCATAGAACCCTTTAAAATAATATCCATAAGAATAAGATCAGGTTTCAATTCTTCTGCTCTTTTGATAGCCTCTTCCCCTGATGAAGCTATATAAGAAACATTATAACCAAAGTTGCAAAGCATTTTCTTTATACTTTTTGCAACAATCCACTCATCTTCTACGATAAGAATTTTAACATCTTTCATATATTGCCTCCCTGATTATTTTTCTAAAAAGTGAACGGATTATAACAGAATTTAAAATCTCGTATAATCACCATTGTCATTGTCTGATGTGGCAAGAGTTATTACAGCCCTGTTATCGAGAGATTTTTTATCAACAAGCTGTTTTTTCTGATTCAAAACAGGTAAAACTCTTTTCCCATTTCCACTATCCTCCTGGAGAGAACCGGACATAAATCTTATAGCAGAACTTTCCAGCTTAAAGAAAGATATGATTTTTTGTAAATCCTGTGCTTCCTCTGACAGAAGTTGAGCAGTAGAAGACATCTTTTCAGCCGAACCTGCATTTTGCTGAATTACAAGATCAAGTTGATGTATGGCTTTATTAATCTGTTCCGCACCGGAATTCTGTTCGTTACTTGCAGCATTTATCTCCTGAACAAGTTCTGCCGTTTTCTGTATATCTGGAATAATCTTTTCAAACAGTTGTCCTGCTTTTTCTGCAATCTCCACACTGGTAGTTGAGAGAAGGCTTATTTCTTTGGCAGCTTCCTGACTGCGTTCTGCAAGTTTTCTTACCTCAGCAGCCACTACTGCAAAGCCTTTACCATGTTCACCTGCTCTTGCAGCTTCAATAGCCGCATTAAGGGCAAGCATATTTGTCTGTCTTGCAATCTCTTCAATAATAAAGATCTTTCCTGCAATATCTTTCATTGCACTAACTGTCTGAGCAACTGCTTTGCCTCCTTCTCTGGCATCATCAGAAGCTTTTATGGCAATCTTCTCGGTAAACTGTGCATTACTTGCATTTTGCTTTATATTTGCAGTCATTTCTTCCATAGAAGCAGACGCTTCTTCTGCAGAAGCAGCCTGCTGTGTCGCGCCCTGAGAAATCTCTTCAGAAGAAGAACTCATGCCCAGACTTCCGGACGCAACCTTATCTGACAAATTACGAACGTTCATAACAACATTCCTGAGATTTGTAATCATTTCTTCAAGAGACTTCATAAGCATATCTTTTTCTGATCTCATATTTACCCTGGCCATAAGGTTACCACCGGCTAGCTCATTGGTAATCGAAGCAATCTCCTGCAGATAGGAAACCATTTCTTTTAATCTCTTCATGAGTGTATCTTCTCCTGACCTCGGAATTACCTCAACTTTCAAATTTCCTTCTGCAATCTCCCCTGCTATATTGGATACATTGTTCAACGAATCAATAAGCTCATTCAGATTATTCTTTATCTCGTTAAAATCACCGTAATAATTATCTATAATTCTTGGAGGAATATCTCCCTTGCTGATACGGTCAACATATTCTGCTGCCACATTTAAAGGGCCTATTACTGCATCAAGAGTGCCATTTACTCCATTTATAATCTTTTTGAAATCCCCGCTGTGTCTTCCTTCATCTGCCCTTACGTCCAGCTTCCCTTCCATTGCAGCTTTTGAAAGCATATTTGCATCTGATACAAGGGCATTTATAGCATCAACACATGTATTAAGATTATTCTTTATTTCATTAAAGTCGCCATTATATCTATCTGTAATCTTCGGAGGAATATTTCCCTTGCTGATACGATCAACGTACTCTGCTGCTACATTTAAAGGTCCTATAACAGCATCAAGCGTATTATTGAAACCTTCTACTACAGGTCTGAATTCAAAATTAATTTTTTCAGCATTACCACGGGCATCAAGTTTTCCGGAAATAGCTGAAGCTGACAGATAATTTATTTCGCTTAATAAATCATTTATTATAGTGCCAATATTCTTACCGAAATAAAGAGCCATACCTATTGCAATGAGCATACCGATAATTATGATACATACCATCATAATCATTGAATTACGGGCTATAGCTACGTTATTTTTCGATGCTTCTTTACCTTTATCGATCATAATAGCCACAAGTTTATTTATGGCATCCTGTTCTGCCATGGCGGATTTATAGGCATCTCCTCTGAGTAATGCCATAGCTTCTGTATCTTTATTTGCCGTCGCAAGTTCTCTCATAGTATTGAGATGTGCTCTGTAAACCTTTCTTGCTTCACCAAACTCCTCGTTGGCCTTTTTCAAATCCTCATCAGATAAAATTCTTTTTTCAAAATCCTCTATATTTTTTGTTATTTCTGCAGATAATTCCGGTATTTCATCTCCATATCTCTTTATATCTTCCTGATTATTAGCATTAATCATTTCTATTATATAAATCCTGACAAGCTGAAAAGATACAGATACATTGAGTAAGTCTGATATTGGAACAGTGGTATTCTCGTATAAATGTGTATTATTTTTAGCAATGGTATAAATATTCACCGTTCCAATAATACCTATAAGGGCGGAAACAAAAGATACTATCAAGAATCCAACTATAAGCTTTCTGCCTATTTTAATATTACTCAGCATGTAATACCCTCCTTATATTTTTGAATTACATATATATAAGGCAGTTTACGTGCCAATAGATATGAAGTTTAAACAAACCATTTATTTATGAGAAATAAATCTATAAAGACAGCCTAATAGAATGGTTTAATGGGTATAAAAAATTGTACCAAGTTACACATATAAGTTACAATTTTTGTACCATGATACAATAATACCAAATTGCTTTAATAAAACCGAACAATTTAAATAATAGGTAAATAATATAAGTTTATAAAAATTGATCCAGAAATAGTTCTAAAAGTGGAAAGGATTAAAAAAATATTACTTTTCGGATAGGATCTTAATAAAACCTATTTATTTTTACTCTTCACCATGTTAAATATTATATTCTTTAATTCTTCTATAAAGGGTCTGGCGGCTTATACCGAGCATTCTTGATGCCCTGCATTTATTTCCTTCTGATTTTACAAGTGTTTCAATTATGACATCAGGGTTATCCCATTTATTTTCATTATCAGTATTTAACATATCTCTAAAATCTTCAGGCAAATCGTCAGGTAAGATAACAGAATTACGGCATAATATACAGGCATGTTCTAAGGCATGTTCCAGTTCCCTTATATTACCGGGCCAGCTATATTTCATAAAGAGTCTTTTCACATCTTCTGATATATGTGTAATATGCTTATTAAATTTGTTATTAAATTTCTTTAGAAAATGTAATATTAATAATGGAATATCTTCTTTTCTTTCTCTGAGAGGCGGTAATTTAATTTCTATCACTTTAAGACGATAATAAAGATCTTCACGAAACGTTCCGGTTCTTACTTTTTCTTTTAAATCCTGATTTGTAGCGGCAATAATAAGGACATCTACTTTAATAGTTTTATTATCTCCAACCCTTTCAAATTCGTGATTTTCCAGGACTCTTAAAAGATGTAACTGTACAGAAGGAGAAATATCTCCTATTTCATCCAGAAAAATCGTTCCACCATGGGCCATTTCGAAGCGGCCGATTTTATCCCTGAAGGCTCCCGTAAAAGAACCTTTAACATGACCAAAAAGTTCACTTTCAAGCAGGTTTTCAGATAAAGAAGAACAGTTTACCTTTACAAAAGGTTTACTGCTTCTCTCTCCTTTATAATGAATAGCTTCCGCCACAAGCTCTTTTCCCGTACCGCTTTCTCCAGTTATAAGGACTGTAGTCTGAACAGAAGAAAGAGCTTCTATAAGGGAATAAATCTTCTGTATTTTTTCACTTTCACCTTTTATATTATGGAATGACTGTCTTGCTTCCAAGTTTTTCTCCAGTCCGACCACATGGGTTTCATCCCTTATTACCATGATTACACCTGAGCATATACCGCCAGGCTCTATAAGAGGAGCTGTATTAATGGTCAAAATTTTATTATCTTTTACTTCAATACGATTTATTTTAACAGGTTTTTTCTTTATCAGAGTCTCATTCAATATATTGATAAATCTATCACCTTTAATAAAAGAAGAAAAAGACTTACCTATAACATCACGGGAAAAACCAAATATTTTTTCTATAGAAGGATTGATTTCTGTTATATTCATATCTTTATCTACCGTAATTATTCCTTCTTCAAGACAGCTAAAAATTGTTTCCACATTGGAACGATATTTTTCTTTTTCCTTATTAAGTGCCTGTTCTTTCATAGTTATATCAAGCTGGTATTTATAAAGTGCTATTTCTATAGTCATATGAAGTATTTTTTCATCGAAAGGTTTAATAATATATCCGAACGGTGCTGTAAGTTTTGCTCTTTCAAAGGTTTCTTTATCTTCATAGGCGGTAATATATATAACAGGTATATTATAAAATCCGGTTAATTTTTCAGCAACTTCTATCCCATCCATAGAACCTTTTAACCTGACATCCATAAGAACTAAAGATGGTTTTTCTTCTAAAATCTTCTGAAAGGCTTTTTCTCCTGAAGAAACTGTAGCAATTACCTTATAACCAAGGTTAGTCAACATTTTTTTCATAGTCATTGCTACAATTTTTTCATCTTCCACTATTAAAATTTTTATTTCCATTTTAACCTCTTAAGGTATGATGACAAAGAATATTTAAATTTTAACATAATACACTGCAAGTTATAAGATATTTATATATTATTTATCGTCATTTCACTATATAATCTTTAAAGAATAATAACAAATATAAATTATTTAGATAAACTGCCTCTAATTATAGTGTATTTCATAACTTATTAAAATCTAAGTCGTCGTGACGCGTGACGGGTTTAATCCCTGCGCATCACGCTTTACGCATTACGAGGTCATTATTTATGGATAGTTATGAAACTAACTATAATTTTTTTCATCTAAAATTAAATTATTAATTAAAATAAAAATCTACAGACCATTCTTTTTAGAGACAAAAGAGGATTTTTCTTAGTTTTATTGAATTATTTAGCATATTTTCATCAAGAGAGGATTTACTAAATGTTTGATAAATTAAGAGAGCTGGTACCGGGCAAAAAAAAGTCAACATTCTTCTATAATCCCAATCTGTACAATCTTGATGAAGAATTTGTAAAATACCAGAAAATAATTGCCAGTGGTAAAGAAGACACAACAGCTCTATTCCGACTTGGCAGAATTTACCAGCATAAAGAACAGATTGATATGGCTATAAAAAATTATGAAAGGGCTTTAAGTATAGATCCTACAGAAGGTGAAGTTCATTATAATCTGGGAAATATATATTATAAAGAAGAAAATTTTGAAAAAGCCATAGAAGAATTTGAAAAATCTGTCAAAGCTATGCCAAAAGATATATATAGTCTTAATGCACTGGGAAATACATTTTGCAAATCAGGTAAATACGAAGAAGCAAAAAAATACCATAAAAAAGCATTAAAAATAGATCCCGAAGATATTTATTCTCTCGTAGGACTCGGCAATGTTGCTCTCAATGAAAATAATCAGGAAAAAGGTATGGAATACTTCAATAAAGCTTTAAAAATTGATCCAGATTCTGCGATAGCCCATAACAGTATAGCAAAGGTTTATATAAAACAGGGAAACATTAAGGATGCAATGCTAGAGCTGTTACAGGCTATAAACCTGGATCCCAGACTGGCATCATCTCATTTTGATCTTGGTATGATTTATTACAATCAGGAAAAATTTGAAGAGGCCATAGGAGAATTTCGAAAAGTTATCAACATTCTTCCCAGATCTGTATCAACCTATGACATATTAAGTACATGTCTTATCAATATTGATAAGATAAAAGAAGCTATAGAGATATTGAATACTATAATAAAGCTCGTCCCTGGAAAAGTTTCTGCCTATAATAAACTCGGCGCTATATACTTGAAACTGGAAGATTTCGAAAAAGCTATAGAGATTTTTAATAAAACGATAGAACTTGATCAGGAACTTGCTTCTGCCCATAACGGGTTGGGAATAGCCTACTCTTCCATGGGAAGATATGAAGAAGCGATTTTAAAATTTCAGGAAGTAATCATATTAGATCCTAAAAATGCTTCAGCCCACTGCAGCCTTGGAGTTATATATCAAAACCAGGAAAAATTATCTAAAGCCATAATGGAGTATAAAAAAGCACTGGAATTAGATCCGACATTTGCCCTGGCCTATTACAGACTCGGAGCAGCTTATGAAGAAAAAGAGGAATACCTTTCTGCCATGGAAGAATATAAAAAAGCAATAGATCTCCAGCCCAAGCTGGCTATTGCCCATTACGGACTCGGCTCGGTTTATGACAAAGAAGGTGATTTAGATAAAGCTATAATAGAATATAAAAAATCACTGGAATTAGATCCGACCATTTCTGAAGTACATTTTGAACTGGCAAATATCTATAAAAATAAAAATAATATTAAAGAAGCAACGGGTCACTATAAAAAAGTAATAAAATTATCACCCGATAATATAATGGCTTACAATAATCTTGCTATAATTTACGAGAATAACAATCAAATAGAAAAAGCTATTACTATGTATAATAGAATGATCGATCTGGATCCAAACCTGGCGGATATTTATTACAGACTGGGACTATTATATGAGAAACAGGGACTTGTTGAAGAAGCATCCAGAAAATATATGGATGCTCTGAATATAAATCCGGATGTACCATTAATAAATTACCATGCAGGAAAAACCTGTTATTTACTGGGAAAACTGGATGAAGCAAAGAAGTATTTTGAATATACAATAAAACTTGATGAAAATCATTCTCAATCCTATGCAGAACTCGGGAATATTCATTTTGATAAGAACCAGTGGAAAGAAGCACTGGAGAGATATGAAAAAGCACTGGAACTTGATCCTGAAATAATAAATATATTTTTTAATATAGGACAAATATACCAGAAAGAAGGAAAAATAGAAAAAGCTATAGAAGCTTATAAAAAAGCTTTACTATCAAATGAAAATGAAGCTCTATTATACTGTAATGTAGCACAGTGTTATACTGATTTAAAGAAAACAGATGAGGCTATAATACTATATAATAAGGCACTGGAACTGGATAAAAATCTGGATATTGCCCATGTTAAACTCGGAAATATATATAAAAATCAGAAAAAACCTGAAAAAGCTATTGAAGAATATAAAAAAGCTATCGGCATAAATAATGATAACCCTATGGTTTTCTGCAATATGGGTAACATGTATAAAACATTAAATCAAACCCAAGAAGCTATAGATGCATATCAAAAAGCATTGGAAGTAAATCCGAAATTAACGTCAGCATATTACAATCTTGCGATAATAAATGAAGAAGACAAGAAAACATCAGAAGCAATAAAAAATTATGAAAAAGTCCTGTCTCTATCGCCCGGTATTGCAGATGTTTATGTAAGGTTAGGAAGGTTATATGCTGAACAAAAAAATCTGAAAGCCTCTGTAAGAGCTTTTAATAAAGCTATAGAGATTGAACCGAATAATAAAGAAGCAAAATCAGGTCTGGAAAATATGATAATACTGTAATGAATAGCAAACAGTAAATTACCATGATTACTCCCACTCACTATTCACCACTCTATTCACCACTCACTACTCACTGAAAAATCTTTAATCACTGTACCCCATAGCTTCAAATCCCCATATAATGGCTTCTTTTAAAGAAAGGTTAGTCTGTCTTATTCTCCGTGATAAAATTTTAAGGAGAGACATAAAAAATCTTGCAGCCATTTTGGAATCTTTCTCCAGCATATTAAGTAAATCATCGTGATTGATAACCAGAAGTGACGTTTTGCCCTGTGCTCTGGCTGTAGCAGTACGGGTAAAATCTTCAAACATTGTAAGCTCGCCAAAAAAATCTCCTGTACCAAATCTTGCTATTACAGTATCTGTTCCTTCTTTAACCTGTTTTGTTATTGCCACTAAACCATGTTCAATTAAAAAAAGTTCCCTTCCTACAGTTCCTTCACGAAAAATGATAGATTTATCAGAAAAATTCTTTCTAACAAAAAAATTAGAAAGTTTATCTAATTCCTCTTCTGAAAAATCTGAGAAAATACTATTATTTTTTAGTAATTTAATTTTTTCTTCCATAATGTTCCTCTATTCCCATAAATTATTAGATAAATTTTCTCTTACTCGCATCACGCATCACGCATTACGAGATCATTATAGTTAGTTTCATAACTATCCATAAATAATGACCTCGTAATGCGTAAAACGTAATGCGTGATGCGCAGGGATTAAAACCGTCACGCGTCACGCGTTATGCGTCACGATGACTTAAATTCTAATAAGTTATGAAATACACTATATTTATGTATTGTTATGAAACTGACTATAAATTATAATCTTCTTTAAAAAAAATAAAATTCCTTTTTTAAGTAAAAAAAGGGATATTTTATTATAAATAGATATATGATATAATATCTTCAATCGAGTTAAACTCTTCCGTAAATTAAGGAGATTAAACCTATGGATATTGCACCCAAAACTATTATTCTTCATCCATGCCCTATATGTAAAGCACCTATGGAAGTAGAACTTGTTGAAATAAGAAAACAACTGATAGAAGGACAGATAGATTTAGAAGCAGTAACTAAAGAATGGAGACATATATGTACAAAATGTGACCATGACACAACAAAATATATAAAAATATGTCATTACTGCAATACACCGGATGACATAAGTAAATTAAGCTATAATGCAACAGCTCCGATAAAGGAAAAAGCTTATTTTCATCCGGAATGTGAGAAAAAAGCAAACCTGCCATATCCTGTATTTGCTTTTTTAATATTTTTAATTATTACAGGTATAATCATAGGTATATATTATATGAAGAAGAGTATAACAGAAAATGAAGTACCTTCTATGATAAAAAAAGTTGAATCTCTCAGTTTTAACCTTGCTACCTATGATCGTAATGACCCGGACTATAGAAAAAAATATGAAGAGAAAAAAACTGAGTGTATAAGAATGTGCAAAGAAGCCCTGAAGAAGGACCCTTATTATATAAAAACCTATGCAGTTCTGGCACATATTTATAGTGTTGACGGTAATGAACAGGAAACAGCAAATTTCTGTAAAATGGGTTTAAATCTCACAAAGAAAAATAAAGATTTAACACTGGAGAAAGAGTTTAAGACTCAACTGGAAAGTTTAAGAAAAAAAGGCATTTTGCCAAAATTTTAAAGCAAATTAACAGAAACCGTTATGAAAAAGAGGAATCAAAGTTGTAAATCATGTCCGGCGTATTTGTAACAGATGGAAAATGGCATAAAACTCTTGCAGTAGTGCGTTCTCTCGGGAGGCATGGCATAAAGGTCAGTTGCGGAGAAAGCACAAGACTTGCCTGTGCCCTTTTCTCCAATTATTGTAATAGAAAAATCAGATATCCTTCCGTAAAATCAGAGCCAGCAAAATTCATAGAATTTCTGATAGAAGAGTTAGAAAAAAATAAACATTCAGTTTTATTTCCTATGGAAGAAGATACTATAAACCTTATACTCAATAATATAGATATTCTCTCTGAAAAAATATCCATACCATTGGTAAATAAACATACCCTTTCTCTGGCAATAAACAAAGGAAAACTTATGCAATTTGCCTCATCCAATGGTATTCCATGCCCCAGAACTTACTCAATAGAACATTTAAGTGAAATAAATACTCTAAAAAACAAAATAAAATTTCCTGTTGTTATAAAACCAAAAGAAAGCTCCGGTTCCAAAGGAGTAGTATATATAAATAATGAACATGAACTGGAAAGGGAATATAAAAAAGTTCACAATCTATTTCCTTTTCCTTTAATACAGGAACGTATTCCATCAGGTGGGGAAGCAATTGGAGTATCGGCTATTTTTACCAGGGAATCAAAACTTGTTGCATCTTTTACTCACAGGAGAATAAGAGAATATCCGGTAACAGGAGGGGCAAGTACATTATGTGAAAGCTGTCATCGCCCTTCAGTAGAAGCTCTTGCCATAGAACTTTTAAAAAAATTAAACTGGTTTGGAGTGGCTATGGTTGAGTTCAAGGTTGACCCCAGGGATAACACACCTTATTTAATGGAAATTAATCCAAGGTTCTGGGGTTCGCTGCAACTTGCCATCTATTCCGGAATAGATTTTCCCTATTTATTGTATAAAGTAGCAAGAAACGAGGAAATACCTGAAATAAAAGATTATAAAATAGGTGCCAGATTTAGATGGATACTCCCGGGAGATATACTTAATTTTATATCGAATCCTAATAGATTAAGCCTGAAACCGGATTTTTTCAATTTCTTTTCAAAGGATACAACTCATGCAATATTTTCCAGAGAAGATCCATTGCCTGTAATTGGAACAATGTTAACAGGACTTACATTTCTTTATGATAAAAACATGAGAAAACATCTGTTTCTCAAACTCGGGATTCTGACAAAATAACGAGATTGTGAAGAGTTTTTTTGTAGACTTACAAGGAAATAAGATTTTAACAGAGAGTTACATAAAATTCATAATACAGTCAACATACGTACCGAGGTGAGTATAAATAATACATAACTGCTCTCGTGACGCGTAATACGTGACGGGAGGAGATTTTTGTTACATGCTTATGCTCAGGTCAATAAGAGCTATCAGGGAAAAATTTTCTGCTGATAAATAATTGCTCATTAGAGAGGAAAAGTAATAAGGTTATTACAAAACCTTGTAGTAACTATACTTATATATTAACGTGTTAAATGCTTTTACTGTAGATGTCGAAGACTGGTATCATATCTGCGGGGTTGAAAAGTTTATTTCCCCGTCAATGTGGAATGAATTAGAAAGCAGAGTAAATATCGGTACAGAAAAAATTTTAAATATGCTATCAAAAAGAAATATAAAAGGAACTTTCTTTATATTAGGTTATATTGCCGAACTGTACCCTGATATGGTAAAGACCATATTTACGGAAGGCCATGAAATTGCAACACATGGATATTCTCATGAAACAGTATACAAACTTACCCAGGAAGAGTTTAAAGAGGATTTAAGAAAATCAATAGAGATACTGACAGATATAACGGGGCAGACAATATCAGGTTACAGAGCGCCTGAATGGTCTATAAGAAAAGATAGTTACTGGGCTCTTAATATAATAAAAGAAGAAGGATTGACGTATGATTCCAGTGTTACTCCTTCCTGGATAATAGGAGATCCCGAGGCTCTTCCTTTTCCCTATCAGGTGGAAACAGACAACGGCCTTTTACATATATTTCCACCTTCTACATTCAAATCTCCCATGGGACAATTACCTTTTACAGGGAGCTGGGTTATGAGACTCTTACCTTATAATATAATAAAAAAAGAGGTCAAAAAACTGAATAACAGTAATATTCCTGCCATATCCTATCTTCACAGCTGGGAAATGGATGCAGAACATCCGAAGATTAAACTGCCATGGGCAAAAGAATTTGCCCATTATATAAATTTAAAAGAATGTGAAGACAAATTTAACAGGCTCATTGATGATTTTAAATTCGGTCCCATCAGAGACATAATAAAAAATACCAATAATAATTACCAGAAAATCAAACTGGAGTCTATTATGACAGTATAATAATTTATCGAGGTAAGCATAATAATACATATATGCTCTCGTCACGTGTAATACGTAACGGGAGGAAATCATTTATTACATGATTATAGTCAGATCAGTAAATAATCTATTAAAAAGGAGTGATAGCACAGTCTGTGCAGAATTATGGAACTTATTAAAAAATTTTACGAAAAAGCAAAAAGTAAAAAAACTACTATTGTTCTCCCTGAAGCAGGAATAGATGAAAGGGTAATTCAGGCAGCAAAGGACATAGTTTCTCTGGAAATCGCAAAAATAATATTACTCGGAAATGAAGAAGAAATAAAGAAACTGGCGGAAAAATGTTCTCTCGATCTCAGTACTGTAACATATATAGATCCGAAAAAATCTCCTGATATAAAGAAATATGGCGAAGAATATTATATATTGAGAAGAGCTAAAGGTATGACACCGGAAAAAGCCATGGAAACAATAGTCCACCCGTTATATTTCGGCTCTATGCTAGTCAAAGAAGGTATAGCCCATGGTCTTGTTGCAGGTTCTGCAAGTCCTACTGCAGATGTAATGAAAGCAACCCTTCAGATTATAAAAACTGCTCCGGGAATAAAGTCTGTTTCGAGTTTCTTTATTATGGTAGTTCCTGGATCAACGTACGGAGAAGAAGGAGTATTTATTTTCTCTGATTGTGCCGTAATACCAAATCCAACGTCAGAACAACTTGCTGATATGGCTATATCATCGGCAAAAGCGGGAAAAATACTTCTTGACTGGGAACCTAAAGTAGCAATGCTCTCTTTTTCCACCTGCGGAAGTGCAAGTCACGAGATGGTAGACAAAGTCAAAAATGCTTTAAAATTAATAAAAGAAAGAGAACCTGGATTGAATGTAGACGGTGAAATGCAGGCAGATGCAGCACTTGTGCCATCTGTTGGAAGTAAAAAAGCTCCGGGAAGTCCTGTAGCAGGTAAAGCAAATATTTTAATTTTCCCGGATCTGAATGCAGCAAATATAAGTTATAAACTGGTTCAGAGACTTGCAGGAGCACAGGCTATAGGTCCAATTTTACAGGGACTGGCAAAACCATGCAGTGACCTCTCCAGGGGATGTTCTTATAAGGAAATAGTTGATACTGTAGCAATAGTGGCATCCCAGGTAGAATAATTTGGTGTTTATAGTTTAGAGTTCAGAGTTTAGAGTTTAGAGTTTATGTTTTACCATTCTAAACTCTAAATTTTTTTATAAATCTGAATATTTCATGAAGGATTTTTTTTTTTTCGTCAAAATTCCTATACAGGTATGGAGTAAAAAAGTATTATAAAAACTAAAAAGGAGTAAGATAAGATGTACCTGATCAGTAATCTGGCAAGTAAAACAGGGATTTCAAAGGATACTTTAAACTATTATCTTAATATAGGGCTTATTAAAGAAACAACGAGAATCCCGGATTTAGAATACAGGGTTTTTAATGATTCAGTAGTGGAACGATTGAATAGAATCAAAGAACTCAGGCAAAAAGGATACTCTATAAAAAAAATACAGCATATACTTGGAGGATAACAATGGAGTACTATGAACTGCTAGGACTAAAAGTTGAACCATTTAATCTGGCTGCTGATCCTTATTTTTTTTATCCCTCTAAAGAACATAAAGAATGTCTGGAAAGGCTGGAAATATCAGTCAGATTAAGACAGGGGCTTAATATTATACTCGGAGATATAGGAACGGGGAAAACTACATTAATGGAAACCTTGAAAACTCTTTTATCTACAGATCCTTCTGAAAGATATGTAATAAGAACAGTTTACGATCCGTCCTTTAAATCAGAATTTCAATTCCTGTCAAAACTTGCAAGCCTTTATGATATAAAAACAGAAATGAGATCGACTATAGGTTTTAAAGAAAGTGTAAAAAATTACCTCTACGACAGAGGAGTAAATGACAATAAAATAATAACACTTGTCATAGATGAAGGACAGAAACTAACTCCTACATTTCTGGAAGTACTGAGAGTATTTTTAAATTATCAAACTCCTGATTTTTTTCTTATAAATATTGTAATATTCGCCCAGATGGAATTTTTACCAAAAATTCGTCGTAAAAGAAGTTTTCTGGATAGAACTGCTGTTTCATATGTATTAAACCCGTTAAATCTGGATGATACAAAACGAATGGTAGAATACAGACTGGAAAAAGCAGGACTAGACGTAAAGACAAAACCAATATTTTCAGAGAAAGCTTACGAATTACTGTTTAAATACAGTAAAGGGAAACCTAGAAAAATATGTAAAATATGTAAAAATGCCCTTATGGATCTGGTACTTCAGGGAAGAGAAAATAGCCTGATAACTCCCGATATTATAGAAAAAATCGTTTCCTCGGAGGTATGGAAATTTGATTAAAAGGGAGGATCCTGATAACAGGATACAAAACAGACTTCTGAGTATATTAAGACACAGAGATCAGGAAATGGCTCAGAAAAAACAACCTGAGCCTTCTGATGTTTTGCCTATATCGAATATTTCTCCTATATCAGTACGTCCCGGTATAAATAATATAGAAACGGAAGAAACAGTCCGGGAAGAAATACCTGTAGAAGAAATTCTTGAATATCTCGGAAAAAATTATCAACCGGTACAGGACTTTTTTACCATGGTAGATAATTTTTTCTTCGACAAACTCTGCAGTGATCTGGCTGCTTCATCTCAGGTAATATATCTTCACCTGTACAGATTATCTCACGGATGGAATAAACCTTATTGCAGAATTGGAAGAAAGACGCTTGCAGACAGGACAAATCTATCTAAAAATACTATTGTAAGATCTATAAAAGAACTGAAGGAAAAAAATTATATTAAAGAACTCGCATGGGATCAGGATGGAACTATATATCAGGTTTTACTTCCAAGAGAAATTATCGGTGGTTCCATATCCGGTATACTATCAGATAGTATACCCAATTTGGGTATAGAACATAATAGTATACCCAAAATGGGTATACCCAAAAATGACCCACCTGAAGAATATAGTAAAAAAGAAGGTGAGCAATCTATAGAATACAATAGTATACCCAAAATGGGTATACCCAAAAATGACCCACCTGAAGAA